>NZ_JBWYIJ010000007.1:0-171076 GCF_056779695.1 Acinetobacter sp. 25-47-122 | reverse complement strand
CAGCGTTACCTGAGGCAGTACAAGCAGAAAAAGATGCGCTACAAGGTCGTTTAAATGATCTGGTTGATATCACTTTACCAACAGTAAATGATGAAAACGAAGATGGTGTGGATGATGCCGTTGCAGCACTTGAAGAAGCGACAGAAGCAGTAGAGGCGGCTGAAGCAGCATATGCTGAGTCAGAGCAAGCACTAGCAGATGCCGAAGCAGATGGTTTAATCACGCCAACAGAACTTGCTGAGCTGACTCAAGCACGTGATGATGCTCTTACTGCTAAAGAAGATGCACAAGCGAAAGTTGATGCACTTCCAGAAGGAACAGACAAAGACGCACTGGATGCACGCTTAGATGATCTAGTCGACATCACCTTACCAGCAGTAAATGATGAAAACGAAGATGGTGTGGATGATGCAGTTGCAGCACTTGAAGAAGCGACAGAGGCAGTAGAGGCGGCTGAAGCAGCATATGCTGAGGCAGAGCAAGCACTAGCAGATGCCGAAGCAGATGGTTTAATCACGCCAACAGAACTTGCTGAGCTGACTCAAGCACGTGATGATGCGCTTACTGCTAAAGAAGATGCACAAGCGAAAGTTGATGCACTTCCAGAAGGAGCAGACAAAGACGCATTGGATGCACGCTTAGATGATCTAGTCGATATCACCTTACCAGCTGTAAATGATGAAAACGAAGATGGCATAGCAGATGAGTACGAACAAGTATTGGCAGATGCTGAAGCAGCAGTAGAGGCGGCTGAAGCAGCATACGCTGCGGCAGAACAAGCGCTGATCGATGCAAATGCCAATGGCCTCATCACCCCAACAGAACTTACTGCACTGACTCAAGCACGTGATGATGCACTTGCTGCGAAAACAGAAGCACAAACAAAAGTGACAGCGTTACCTGAGGCAGTACAAGCAGAAAAAGATGCGCTACAAGGTCGTTTAAATGATCTGGTTGATATCACTTTACCAACAGTAAATGATCAAAATGAAAATGATATTTCTGATGATATTGATACTTTACTAGCGGGGGTCGAAGCTTTAATAGAAAGTGCTGAAGAAGCTTATACAACGGCTGAAGAGGATTTAGCTGACGCCTTGCAAGACGGTACTGTAACACAGGCAGAGGCTGATAAATTGCAAGAGTCCCTAGAAGCTGCTCAGGCAGCAAAAACTCTTGCACAACAAGCATTAGACAATATTGATCAAACTTCAGACGCGATTGAAGCTGCAAAAGCTCTATTGCAAGAAAGAATAGATGATCTCGTAGATATTGAGGTACCTGAGCCATTTGCAACAGCGAATAATGATGTGCAATTGGTATTGGATATCACACCGACTGTAGATGTTAATGAAACACCAACAGAGCTTAACTCAACAGGATTTACAGTGGGTTCTGTTGGCTTAGGTCCAGTGTTAAATGCAAGTGTGCTTGAAAGCGTATTTAGCTCTTCAGTTTCCCTTTCAGTCGAAGAAGGCACCGAAAGAGATATTAGTTTCTATGCTGATGCTGGTGGTCTTACAGCAGGGACGATGAACTTATTTATGTATAAGTTAAATGAGTCAACTGGTGAATATGAATTAAAAGAAAAAATTGATAATTGGTATCTCGTTGTATTAGGTGGTGTGTCAGAAACGATAAGTCGTTCTTTAGATGAAGGAGAGTGGCTCATTGTATTAGGTAACGGCCAAGGGTTGTCAGCTGTTACGGGGTATACATTAAGATTTGAATCAGATGCTGTACGTGATTTTAATAATCCAGAAGCTGTGACAGGAACAATAAACGGTAATGTGATTACGGATCAGGATTATCAAAATGGTACAGATGTCGTCCCAGAGGGTAGTAAAATCAGTGGAGTTACTCATGGTGAAGATACCATTAATCAATTTACAGATGGTATTGCAACAATTAAAGGGGAGTATGGCACTTTAACTATCTCTGAAAATGGACAATATACATATACAGTAGATCCATCATTTAGAGATTACGGTGAAGTTGATCGTTTTGTATATGAGGTAACGGCACCAAATGGTGAAAAACGCACAGCTGAATTAAATATTGAATTAGTGCGTGTTGCCACAGATGAAAATGCCATCATTGATAATACAGTATTACTTGATGTTACTCCTGATTTAACTGAAACCACAGGCGAAGCATTAGGTATTTCAAATGCAGTCGCATTGAATTTACTTGATCTAGGTATTGCTGGTGATGTGTTGTCTGCAAGTGTAATTGGTACGGAAGGTGTCATGGACTTTACTGTTGAAGACGGTACTTTCCAAGAAATGACCTTTACTGGTTCCGCGGGCGGGGTAACGCTACTTTCAACATTTAGTTTGGTTATCTATCGTTTAGATGAGAATACTGAACAGTTGGTTCAAGTACATGAAATTCCGAATTTTGTTCAAGTGATCATCGGCGGTGGTGTTTCAACTCCGGTAACATTGAGTTTTGGTGAGGGTACTTACGTTGGTATTATCAAACAAACTAGTGGTGTAAACGTAATTGGAGGAGCATCGGCTCAAGTTACAGATGTCAATATTTATGATTATGCAAACCCAGAAACGATAACTGGATCAGTTCAAGGTGATGCAACCCCGATTACGACAGATAAATTAATATTGGTGAATAACACTGATGTAGTGGAAGGAGAAGTTTTAGTTGTACAGGGTCAATATGGCTCACTCAATATTAATACTGACGGTACTTATACATACAATGTTACAGTTCCACAAAGTACAGTAGGTTGGACTCCACCATATGGTGAGATTGATCGTTTTGAGGTTGTAGTGGAACGAGCAGATGGCACAACTTACATTGAAGTTCTCAATATTAAGATTGATACCAATACAGTAGCTAACGATGCAGAAGTTGTAGACGTTCAAGCTGCAAACTATTCAACGCTCAATGAATCTGTAGAGTCTGGAATTATTGGATCTGCAAGTCGTACATTAGAATTTAAAGTTGAAGAAGGATCTTATATTAGTAGCTTAGATCTCCAAGGGAATATCACTCGTACTTTAACTAATGATAATCCTTCAATGAGTGTTGTGATTAATAAGGTGACTACTCAGCTTGTCAACGGCGTTGAACAACAAGTGCTTGAACAAGTTTATACCGGAAATGTTAGTATTACATGGCCAGCTGGAACAACATTTAATCCTTCGACATCAACGACTTATGCTTCAGAAATTATTTTAGATGATGGCAAAGTGCTCGATGCAGGTGATTATGTTATTTCAATTAACACAACGAGTGGTACATTTAATTCAGTGAATGTATCTAGTGCATCAATTACTGGAATAATGATCAATAATATTACTCCAACTGATACACCATTGATTGAGGGTGATTTATTTGAAAATGATACAGCTATCGACCAAATTGATATTCTGAAAATTGGATCTAAAGAGCTTTATGTAAATGATCCAGCTAAAGGTGGTCAAGAGTTCACAGTTCAAGGTAAGCACGGTGTCCTTACTGTGTTCAAAGATGGCACCTATGAGTATCAACCATCAGGTTTAAGTGGAGGTCTGGAAACATTCACCTATACAACAGTTTCTAAAGCGGGAACATCACAATCTGCAACACTTGAAATTAATGTTTCGATGACGTTAACTGGAAGTGATGAGGCAGATACCGTACAAGCATCTGCTTCAATCGATACTTTTACTCTTGGTGAAGGTGCTGATACAGTCCTTTATGATGTGCTCAATCAAGCTCAACATACCGAAAGTCCAGATATTTGGACTGACTTTAATCAAGCTGAAGGTGATCGAGTTGATATTTCTGCTTTATTAAAAGATCAGAATGTTACATCGTCTAACATTGGTGAATTTGTAACGATCAAACAAGATGGTGCAAATACGGTGATTAGTGTTGATACTGATGGGGCTAAAACGAAATATAACCCAACTGAGCTTATTGTTCTGCAAAATACAGATAGCAGTCTTTATGCGATCGATGAACTGTTAAAATATAATCAAATTTAATTAAACAAATGAAAAGAGGTCTTTCGAGACCTCTTTTTATTTTTAAAAAATGTGAAATCAAAAGTAATTGGTATAAAAAAATAAAATACTAATAATTTGAATAACTTAATTTTTGAAGAACAAACATTTTATTTGTTATTTCGTCATTTGGAAAATATTCTAATAAAAGAAAATTCATTATGGAGACGCGATTGCAACAAAAAAATCATATCCAAGCACCATTTTATAGAGCTTTATGTGTTAGTTATCAGGGGTAGACCTAATCATAAAAAAATGTTGTTTAGGATTTATTGATAATAAAAAATAGTAATGATTCAAAAAATTAAATTCCTACTCCAAAGAGATTTTCATCTCTATATTTAGACCTGTTTTTTAAACGTTATTAAATAGAATAGGCTTTGTTGCACAAACCTAGCCTAGAAGATTTATTCAGTCCTATAATTTCAAAATGAATAAACCTACTCCTAAAACCTATCGTACAACCAATTGGTTTTCTTACAACCGAGCTTTAATAAATCGAGGAAACCTCTCGATCTGATTTGATCCGACTACTCAATGGTATGCACAATCAAAAGGCAAACATGGTAGAAATTAAACCTATTCCGATGCCGCTGTTCAATGCTGTCTTATTATTAAATCTCTATTTTATGCATGATCACTGGCTTTGTTCAGAGCCTCATTAAACTTTGTGGATTAGCAGCCCCGAATTCAGTGATATTCGTATTCAACTATTTGTAGAAGACAAAAGCATATTGATATTGCAATTAGCTATTAAAAAAGTCGTGATGGTCTCCACCTACTCGTCGACTCTACTGGCTTGAAGTTTTTAGGTGAATGTAAATGTAAAAAAACATCAGCCTCAATATCGTCACCAATTGCGTAAATTTCACATTGGTATAGATGCTGAAACGCTGCAAATAAGGGCAGTTCAGCTCACGATAAATAATGTCAGTGATTTACAAGTACTCGGGGATTTATTTGATCAAATTTCACTTGATGAGCGGATTGATTCTGTCTATACAGATGGGGCTTATGACACGAAACATTACAGAAAAGTCATTTCAGATCGATAGGCATATGCGGTGATTCCATCAAGAAAAAATGCGAAGCCTTGGAAAGACAAAAAGCTGAGATCTTTAGAGAGAAATGAATTATTGAAAACGCTCAAGCACCTAGGAATAACCATTTGGAAAAAGTGGTCTGGGTATCATCGCCGAAGCTTAGTAGAAACCAAGATGCATTGCATCAAATTATTGGGAGATAAACTTAGTGCTAGGAACTTTTAAAGCAAAGTGAAAGAGATTCATGCACGTGTGGCAGTATTAAATAAATTTACGGAACTAGGCTGAGCTCATACCCAAGTTGTCACTTAAATTTGAGTAGATTAGGAAAACTCTATTTTTTAAATCTTTGTTCAACAAAGCCCTAATAAACTGAAAATCATAAAGTTGAGTGATTTAGAAATATATTAATTGTCTCTTATACATAAAATTACATATACTATAAAAAGAACATTATTTATTTTAAGAAAATTATGCAAGATCAGAGACTTATTAAATTTCAAAATAAAATTCGAGGGCATATTGCTACTAGAAAGGACTCTTCTAAAACTTATAAAGGTAAGAATGTAGATCTCTTAAATGAAAAATTAAGACGTGATGTCTCTGAAACTTTATTTAATGCAAGACTTGCAGTACCACCAAATAAGTGGAATTACTTTATTAATTGGACATATACCCAAGTAACGTCACAAGTCAAGGATTACAATGATTATTCAACTACGACATATTGTGATGCGGCAGGTCTTTATAAAAAAATGGAAAAATTGCCTTTACATCAAGAAGTTGAATGGATCAGTTATTTGATAAAAAATAATAAAGATAAGATTAATGCTTTTATTGAGGTAAATTCTGAATTAGAAAATTATATATTTAATAACGATTATGCTCTTACGGTTAAATTATTAGAAAAATTTGATTTAGAGCATGGAGCATCACTTACAACTATACAATTCAGAATCGCTGTTGAACATTTTTTTAATGGTCTTCAAGCACAAAAAACATATTCAAATCAAATAAGAACTAAACATAAACAAGGTTTATTATCCTTTATTACTTACTTTACAAGTGTAAGAAACGAAGATAAAACTATTTTTTCAAAATATTTGGATGATATTAAAGAAAGAGTTAATAATCATTTATATTATAAAAAGACAAGATGGACACAAAATTATTTGTTATATAGGTTGGGTAATATTTGGCCAAATAATATCGATGAAATTTCTGATATTTTTATGGTAGAGCAAACAAACTCTATTATAGATATATATGAAACTACAATAAGTTTTTTTCAAAAATGTATTTATGAAAATAAAACAGAATTTTATAATTTAATTGATAATAGCTTGATCCATTTTGATGGAATTAAAGATCATAGATTAGAGAAAATTAAAATTTTCCTAAATGGCAAAAAAAGTAAAATTATGTCGTTTCATGATATTCAGGAAAGAGATAACTCTATCTTTCACAGTATTTTTAATGATATAGAGGAATATTATAGTGAGCAAAAAAATAAAATTATATCTAATAGGTATTATAGTGATATTTGGTTGAATTTATATTTAAGCCTAATTAAAAAAGATAATAAGGAAGAAGATAGCCTAATTGATATATTGAGTAAAAATCTATTTGTTTTTTTAAGTTCTACAAAGAACAAGAGTAAAACACATAATGATTTAATTAAAACTTCTATAAATTTCAATTTACTTAAGTCAGTAAAGGACTTAAGGAACTTTTTAGATCAATTTTATAGTGATAGACCTAGTAATAATTATGAAATTAAAAAAATTTCCCTCAATAGTCCTCTTATAGGTATTGAGGAAGGGTGTGATTATGATTATGAATCACTTGCTAGTAGGGTATGGAATTATAAAACTTTAAGTACTGATCCTCAAAAAGCTATTGATATATCAAACTTAATTGAATCAACAGTGCAAGCTAAAAATCTTGATTATCCAAAATCCATAAAAATTTTGGATTCGATATCTACTGAATCAATTATTATTAATAATCTTAAGGATGAGATACTTATTAATAATTATTTCTTAAATAATAATATTGATGATATTCTTCGGCTTATTCTAGATAAAAATATTATTACTGAATATAAGGATAGAAGCTCATATTTGAAAATATTATTAAATGAATTTACTGAAGAGCATTATATTGAAATAGGTAATCCTCTGAAAAAGGTTAATCTTTTGCATTTTGCTTCCATATTACTTAGTAATGATGATTTATCGACTTATACTAGAAGATGTATAAAAGAAGTGTGTAATTTTTATAGAGTAAATCTACCATCAGAAATAAAAAATATTTCTGATAAGGATGAAGAATTAATTAATTTTTTAAGTAATGTTTGTATCCCTAGTAATTTAGAACTTTCACGTATTAAGATTTTATCTAGTACTGAGGAGGTTAATAAAGAACGTATTAAAATATTAGAAAATCTGACAGTAGTAGATAAAAAGTACAGTGAGATTTATCAACAAGAAATTATGAAAATTAGATATCGAATGCTATTGGATGAAGGACAACGGTTAGTTGCTGCTTCAAGAATACATGTTGATACAGAAGGTTTTAAAAAATGGGCTATAGATGAAGTTAGTGAAGACTTTGAACGATATCTTGATTTATTAAAGATTGAAGGAAATATCCAAAATACAGACTATTCTGAAATTCTTCAGAATATGATTGATGGTGGCCCGTCTGAATCTTCGTTCAAACCTACAAGTGATGCTGATGCATTATTGATGAATATTGTTAGAAAACTTCAAAATGCATTCTTATTTAATTCGAGTTTCGGGTTAGATTTCTTTTTAAGTAAAAGGATTAGACACCAATCATTTATTGGGAAACTACGTGCTCCACTTGAAAAAAGCCAATTAATAACAACTAAAACTACTGAGAATGGTAGTTATCGAGATAATGAATATTGGTTAGATAACCTTTGCAATTCAGATAATAGTTGTAGAGAAAAACTGCGCCCAATTTTTAATGATTTTTCAAAATCTTTTGATGAATGTCTGATAAATCTCAAAGATGAAAAACTTCAATTACGTTCAGATGAAAAACCAGCAGGTTTAATTCAATCATCTTTTTCTAGTAATTTAATTGAGATTTTAAAAGTATATTTTGATTCTTCTTTAAGTGATTCATTAGATACATTTATTGACTTATTATGGGCCTCGATTAATACGTCATTAATGACCACAAGAGAATATATTACTGCCACAATAAGTAAACAGATAGGGTTGCAATTCGATAAGTTAAAAGCACAAGTAAAAAGAGAGTTACCTCATATTGAATCTGAGTTCTACGATTTTGATTTAAAGATAACTGAATGTGGTGGAGATGTTCAAGGAGCTTTGGTAGAAGTAGGGGGTTGGTTTACAAGAAGTGATTTAGAAGCACATACAAAATATCTTTCGCCGGACGAAATAATACAATTAGCATTTGATACTGCTAAAAAATGTTTAGATAAACCATTAAATAATCTAAATTATAATGTAGATACTTCTAAATCAACTAATCAACTTAGTATTCCTTTTTCTAATCTTCCATTTATTAATGATGTACTATTTACATTATTAAATAATGTACTTCGTCATTCATATTTAGAAAATCCTGAAATCGATTGTGTTATTTCATTTGATGAATATTTGAAAACATTAAATATATCAATGCAAAATACTTGTAGTCCTAAATCTAAGTCAAAAAATATATCAATTGTTAATGAAATTAGACAACTTATAGAAAGTAATAACTTCTCATCTAGAACACGTTTAGAAGGTAAAAGTGGCTTAATTAAATTAGCAAATTTAGCTTCTCAGTCTAAGCAAAGTTCAATCACATTTGATTATATTGGAGATACTAAGTTCAAAGTTGATTTAGTACTTTCATTTGTAGTTAAACAATTTGATTTAGAGGAGGAATAATGAAAATTTTGCTTGTAGAGGATGAAATTCCTAAAAAAGAACATCTTAAATCTTTTATTGAGACAATTTTTATTGAATTTCAACATGAATACAGTATTGAGTTTGCATGTTCAGTAAATTCTGCTTTAGATCGTATTGAAGAAGTAGTTCCTGACTTACTGATTCTAGATATGTCACTTCCAACTTTTGATATTAACCTAGAAAAAAAAGAATTTGGTGGTAATCCTCAAGGTTTTGGAGGAATTGAGGTGTTAAAAAATTTAAAGATTGATAAAATAATTTGTAAAACATTAATTATCACTGGTTATGAAGCTTTTAGTAAAAAGAACTCTAAACCTGTAGATATTAATACGATAAAAGCTGATCTTCTTGTTAAATATCCTGAATATATTATTGATGTTTTACATTTTAATTCAACATATGATACTTGGAAAATTAAACTTAAAAACTCTATCGAAGATCTAATTAAGTTATGAAAATTCTTATTATTGATGATAACCCTCGTAGATATTCTGAGCTGGCTACTCAACTAGATAATTTAGGTTTAGCTAAGGATGATTATAAAATCGTTGATTGTGTAAATACTGCAGAAAATTTAATTAAATCTAATTATTATGATTTAATTGTTTTGGATATTTTAATTCCTTATTACAATTATGGGGATGCAGATAAACAAGTCTCTTTAGATTTTTTTGACTATTTACATAGTGATGAATGTACTCAAAAACCAGAAAAAATTATAGGAATAACCTCTGATAAATCAATTTTAGAAAATACCCAATCAAAGTTTCAAGCTTTTACTTGGCAGATTATTGAATATTCGGATTCCAATGATGAATGGTTAAAAACATTATTGGCTTATATTAATTATTTAATTCATAAAAATCAAAGTGTAGAGAATAATTATCATCATGCTGTATTAATTGTTAATGCACTTCTCGAGCCTGAATTAACTGCTATTTTAGAGTTGCCTTGGAATTGGAAAAAAATAGTAATTTCAGACAATGGGCTTTTAATTCATAGTGGTGATATTACTATTGAGAACAATACAGTTAAAATTGCAGCTATTCATGCTACAGAAATGGGAATGGTTCCAACAGCAATTTTAACAACACAACTTTTTCAGGTATTAAAACCTCAAGTTGTTTGTATGACTGGTATATGTGCTGGCAATTCCAATGAAGTAAAGTTAGGTGATGTAATTGTTGCTTCTACATCATGGGATCATCAAAGTGGTAAAAGGGAACTTTCTACGGATGGGGTTGTATTTAAATATTCACCGAAATATATTCCACTTCAAGATCCTATTAAACGTGACTTTCAAAATCTTTCTCAAGAAAATGCTTTTGAAAGTTTAAAAAATGAAATTAAAGGTATTTCTTATTCTCCTAAATTGCGCATCGGTCCGATGGCTTCAAGTTCTACAGTTTTAGCAGATAATGATACTCTAACGACCATTGTAAGTACCCAAAATCGAAACTTATTAGGCATTGATATGGAAGTTTTTGGTCTGTACAGTGCTTGCTATTATCATTTTGAGAACGTTTATTATTTTGCAATTAAAGGTGTTTGTGATTTTGCTGATTCTGAAAAAAATGATAATTTTCAAGAGTATGCTGCAAAAAATAGTGCGTTTACTTTGGATTTATACTTTAAAAAAAATTTACTTAAACTCTTAAGGTAAAATATGAATAGGCTCGAAATAAATCAAACCCTTCTTGATCATGCTTGGAAATATTTTGAAATCCATTCTGATCAGCGTATTAAATTATTTAATTTCTATTTAGTAATTATTGCAGCAAGTGGATCTGCTTTGACTTATATACTTCAAAATAAAAATCAAAGTTTATTAGGGGTATTTTTAGGTTTGTTTCTAGTTTTTGTTTCATACATATTTTGGAAACTTGATCAAAGAACAGCTTTTTTAATTAAACAGGCTGAAAGAGTATTAAAAAATTTAGAAAAAGAATATGATGCTAAATATTATTTATTTAGTAATGAAGATGTGGAATTTGCACAAAGTAATACTAATCTTGGTAGTTTTACAAAAAAATATTCGTATAGAGTGTTATTTAATTCTACCTTTTTATTTACTTCTATTTTAGGTGTTGTTTTTACCATAGTATCTTTGTTTGAATTTTTTAATATCTATCTTTGTAGTGTTAAATAGTAATGTAACATTTTACTAGTGCTATTTGATTATTTAAATATATGTAAAAAAATAGAGCCATCTAGGCTCTATTTTTTTTAAGGGTTAATGTAACAAGTTTGAAACATCTTAAGGTAACAATCTTGAAATATGTGTCAAAAATCTCATATCAACTGTCATTTAACGATAGCGTGATCTCCTCACGCGACACATAAGTTGTCATTTTGCTAAGTGTAAATCAATAAGTTAACGATCGTTGCGACACATAATGACATTTTTAGCGACACAACCTATGTCATTTTTTGGATAAAACGACACAACCTGTGTCATTTTGATAAATACAGGGTTTTAAAGGTATTATTAAAAATACCTCTAGATAATTGATTTATATGAAGTGTGAATATCGTGAATGTAGTTAAACATCTTAAGAAAGTTATGAAAATAATAACTATTTTAGTCAAAGTGGGAGTTTGGCCACTTGCAAGTTATGATAGACCACATAAAACCGTGTAACAGTCTTTAAAAAGAAATCACGGAAGGCTACGACAAAAAAGCCCGATTAGAAATGATCGGGTTTTTTCGTTGTGTCATAAGAGTGTGATTTAAACTAATAAATGAAAATAATTGTCTATAACACCTATTACTTTGATTTTAGGAATTGCTATTGCTCAAAAAAATCTTCAGGTAATTCAGCTTCAGGAATCACTCCAAGTTCAACTAAGGCTAAAGAGTTTTCTTGTACTTTTCTCTTCATTTCATCTAATTCACTTGTCCAATTTTTATCAAAAACAAGGATATTACCTTTATTTAAATCATTATCTATTTCAATATTTTTATATAAATGAGGAATAGAGTCTATATCAATAGTTTTAGATACATAACAAATTGAAGTGGTTACAAGTCTATGAGGGTATACATTTATCTCTGAAAAAAAATTATTACTTAGGTACATATATTTAAATTGGATATGTTCAAGTAGAACTTTCAGAATTTCCACTACTTGCTCATATGTCATTATTTTTTCAAAGTTCATTCTGAAGTCAAAAGTATCAAAATTAATACTTCCGAAATTTGAGTTATCTTCGCCATTCCATAAGGAAAAACTTTGAAATGGATCATTTTCTCTTAATGTTATTAAAAAATTATCCGCTTTTTCTGAAGGAAATGGATAATCAAGAGGAGGGTTTTTCCCAGTTGGATTATTAATATACCATGTAGAAAAAATAGGATCGATTACAACAATTTTTTTTACGATTTCTTTTAATGTGTTCAACTGTGATTGAATATCACTGCTTGATGATGGTAGTCGTTTAAAAAAACGAGTATTAAGAAAAAATTCGCTCATGTTCGATCCTATTTATAATGGCATGTATATAGAGGTCACAATAAGCCCTCCATTACTATCAAAGAATGTTTTTGCTTCTCTCTCATAAAAATACCAAGTAAGTTTTGTTGTTTTATATGGAGTAATTACAGTTTTTTGCCTTCTGGCTTCTAAAACTAACCCATTAAAAACATCCATTTTTAGAAATCTAGGTTTTTTAGGGTCTAAAAATTGTGAATATTGTCCTTTTGCTTCGACCAAAATACATTCCATTGGCCATAGCCCATCAAATGATGTACCAACCAAATTCCACTCTTCGATTGGAGTAGTAGCCTTTGTATTTCCATCTGCTATATATGGCGTATAGGAGTTAAATGTTAAGGGATAACTAGATAAATTTGATATTTTTATTTGATACTCTGTATTAACTTCGGCGCCCATTGAACGCTTAATCAGATGTTTATTACCTAACTGATAGGCTTCACACTTATTGCATCGCTCTTGCTTGGTTCTATCTTTAGTGACCTCTTTAGCTAAAACAACAGCAGCCATTCCTTTAGTCGCTTCAATACCAATAGTTTTTCCACCTTGTGTCAAAACTACTTCTTTTGCTCCAGTTGTTGCAACTCTACCTCCAACTGATGCACTTCTACCACCAGCTGTAGCTAATCTTAAAAGTAAACCCCATGCCATTTTAACTCTCCCTTAATTCATGAAATTCTAAGGTCGACAATAGATCTTTTCCTCTAAGATTTGACGCATATATAAATTTCTGTACATCTACATCCTGGAGCAGATCTTTTCTTATGATGGTATTCCATACAATAAGTTGTGAAATTACTTCGTTATCTGTTAATAACAATGAAATCAATAAATCAAAACTTTCATAAATTGCTGGCCTTAACTTTTCATAATTGACTTGATACTCAAAAAAAGATTGTTTGTTATCTAAGAGATAATGATAAATTTTTTCACATAACTCTTCTCTATTTTTTACTTTTTCTAAGCTATCTATTTGATTTTTATTTAACTTAAGCATCGTTTTTTATCTCGTATATAAGGTGGTTAAGTAAATAAGAAATTGATTCCAAACCCTCCATGAATTGTTTTTTTTGTTCATTTGTAAAAATCAAAGAAAAACGATTTATTACACGAGGGTCGTAATATCTAAGAATTCCAATTCCACCATCCTCCAATTCAAGATAGAGTTTTTCTAATAGTTTATTTTTTAATTGTTTTGTATCCAAAAAACTTCTGATCAAAATCATAGAGTCTTTAGCTTTCATAAGTTTTATGTGATTACTTATTTGATCCTGTCTTAGTTTTGATAAATCAAACAATATCGGTCCATATTCATGGGCTTCCTCTTCATATGTTCCTTTGAATAAATAAATACCATCCCCATATGTGTAGGAAATATTGTGTATCCCAGTACGATCAATTTGTGCCCCATCAACTAATAAGAAAAATGAATCTTTAATAATTTGATTATTAATTAATTGATCTAGATTATAATTTTGTAAATTCATCTTCTAACTATCCCTAAACCTTCTCTCGCTGCTTTCACAAGACATTCAATGCAGATAGGTTCAGGTAGAACATTTTTAAGCATTGGAACTTGAGCACCTGACTGAAAAAGATGTTGTCCTGCTTTAGCCTCAAACTTTGCAGGCGTAATGATAGTTATTCCAGCTTGATTTATGATGATCTGAGAGCCACCAGCCATAGATTTACCTATTTATTATAAGTTTATAAAATTCAACCTTAATTTGGCATAATATAAATGTTGTTAATTCACTAATTTTTCTAAAAGTATGACATTTATCATAGCAATTCAGTTAAATGATAGCATTATTGTCACTACAGACAATAAGAAAATTATTTTAAAAGAGACAGGCGAAGCTCAATTTGATACTAAAAAAATTGCTAAAACTCAATCATGGGATAAAGGGATTATCACTGGAACGGGCGAAAACTATGTGATTAGTCGAGCCATTGAGTTATTTAAGAAACTTACTCAATCAGACATGAATAAGCTTCCTCAATGTTTAGAAATATCACGGCAAATCAGAGAACTAGAATTAGGTAGAGGCTACTTTCAGGTCGAAAACACAAAATTACTTTGTTCAAGTTACAGTGAATATGGTGCACAACTTTATACCATTCAACGTTTTTCTCCATTGGAGCCTTATGAGCTTACAGCAATAAAGCCAATGAATATCACGGTTTGGTTGTTTCACCCAAATATTGAAGCCATTTCTGAAGACCTACAAAACCTTTATGCTGACCTAAAAGACTATGCATCTTTTACGAATCAAACTGACTGGATGAATTACTACATTAACCGTATTGCACCTATCTATCAAAAGCAGAGCCAAGTTGACTCAATGATGAGTCAAAGCTTTGATTTATTTTTTCAGAAAAAAGATGAATATTTTTATGGGCATATCCCGAATAAACAAAATATAACCTTAGAATTCAAAGAAATTTCAACAAAGTTACTGTTCAAGTAATATAGATCTCTTATGTAAGTTGAAATGCCTAAAAACTGTCTTAGTTTTAAAGTTAAGGAATAAGAGGATCAGGGTTATATATCTAGAATATGATAATCAGGTAGTTATTTAATTTTACTTTGTTCTAAAAATTCCTTAAACCTGTTTGTCATACTTGGAATAATTTGATTAATAATTTCAATTCTAAACAAATGTTTTGAATGAGGTCTAGGGATTACAACTTGTCTTAACTTCTCTAGACTGACAGCAGAACTAGGGAAGTCAAAATATTCTCCAGTTTGTTTAATTACTTCCCGACCTAGTTCTATTACTGTATTCATACAATCTATGCACATTGGCTCAGCTTGATTATTTACATCTAAAATCTCATCAAAAAATGGTGCACTTTTTATTTCGAGAACCCATTTACTTTTATTTGAAGGTCTTACACATTCATATTTCTTCCTAAAACAACCAGGGCATTTCCAATTCTCATCATAGCGTTCCCAATATTTTCCTTTAGGATATATGATTGCTGAAGGTGTTTTGGTTACAAGTAGTGGTATGTGTCGCAAAAGCAAAGCAATATGCAAAATAAATTTTTCACTTACAACTTGTGTGTTGAACAATGTTAAATGTTCGTCTGACAATCTATAAAATGTCATTCTCGTAAGGTAAAAGAAGAAAATGATTCTAAAGTTTTGGCTTCACTTCAAGCAGCAAGATTTATCAATTAAAATCTATATAGTAGCGATAATTATTTTTTTAACAGCGTTAGTTATTGTAGGCCAGGAAAAACCAAATATTTTTTTTGGAATGACCTATATCTCAATGATCTTATTTGAAATTGGATTTATTATTTGGATTTATGCCAATTCAAAGAAATACATAAAATTAAAATATTTTAAATTTTTCTGGTTGTTTTTTCATTTGGGAGTGTTGTGGTTAGCTACTGTATACTCAAGCAAAGTTGTTAGTTACGGATTAGGATTACCTTCATCTGACTTTAATTATACTGTAAGCTTTTTTACTTTTTTATGTTACCTGCCAGCTTTTTTATTTATTTCTACAGGGCTTGGAGTGGCAACATTTTTTATTTTTATGATTATTTATGCTGTTTTATCAATATTTTTTAAACCAAAATTTTTTGAAAGTTTTTCTATATTTCATTTCGTTGGTGCTCTGATCACAATTTATTTATTTGCATCTAGTCATGATAAAATTATGTCTTACTATCGTCAAAATGCCCCTCAATATGTTCGAGCTATTGCTTATCAAACAGATTATCAATACATGCCATCATATTTAAAGAATTTTGAAAAAATGGATAAAAACGTTAAGCTTAAATTACATGAAAATGGCGTATATTCGACATTAAAAGAACAAGAAAATGGATATGAGCTTTTTGTAGGAAAGCTTGAGTAATCGCACTTTTTTATGATTTTTTTAAGTTTTCAAAACCAATAATTTAGCAAGATTTTAATAAAATTAAATTGAAAATTAATTGTTCAATTTTTAATAAATTTTTTCCTAGTTGTAAATAATATTATGCTTTTAATATTAAGACATCAGATTTCTTAAAAAGCCTAATCTTTTCATCATTTTTACCAAAATAGTAAGGTGTTATAAGCCCTTGTGTTTGTAGATTTGTAATATGTGAATGGCGCATTCCCAACATTGAGCTAGCTTCAGCTCCTGTTAAATACTCTTCTTTTAATTTAATGATTTCATCTAGTTGACTCTTCTTTACAAGTTTCCAATAAGTTAAATCCTTAATGTCTAAAAAGCCTGTTTTACACCAATATTGACTGAACCAGTTCATTCTACAATTGAGCTTTTCTGAAGCATCCTTAGTCGAAATATAGTCTTCACTTTCGATTATGTTTTTTAGTTTATCCAGAGAAATACGTTTAATTTTAATAGGGGTTAAAAACTCGTTCTCCCGCTCTAAAATCTTTAAGTGTGTTAACGTAATGACTTGGTTGGGACTAATTTTTAAGATTACTGATGCTTCATTCAGTGAATAAGAATCATCATTCATTTTTCTTTTAAAATTTGTTCTTTTTCGACCAGTTTTTGTCGAGTATTCTTTTACCTGGTCTATGTGTTCTTTAGTAATATATTTAATAGAATCCCTAAAAAAAATATTTACAGGTAGTTTATCAATATGAGGGCCACTAATAGGTTTGATTCCAATACTTATCATTTTTTCTACAAAATTTCCTCGATTAACATTCAATGTTTTTGCAAGAGTAGAGGCGATTACATATTTTTTATGAAAACTTTCTAGTTTATGTAAAGGAATTTGTAGCGGAAAATTGCTCTTTTTTTCATCATAATTGAGCCAATGGGATTTTGCTAACTTTCTTATCGTATCTGAATTTGTATTCAGTATTTCAGCTGCCAATTTTATCTCTACTGTAAGTAATCCATTTTGCATGTTGGAAGTAGAAATGGGGCGATTTACTATTTCTAAACTCTTTTCTCCGGTTAAAAACATCTCGATATCAGTGCTTGATAAAAGTTGTTTACCATCATTATTCTCTACGAATTCTAGTCGGTTAGAAGCTAGGAGGTTTGTTAGTTTTAGTCGTCCAATTCCAAGTAAAAGCCTTGACTCTTCGAGTGTTAAGTGGATATTTTTACTTTTAGTATTATGTCGATAAGAAATACAATTATTCTCAATATTTGAGAGATAATTCTCTTTAAACCTAACAGTTTTATCTTCTTTGTAAAATGGTAATAGTTGAACTCTTGGATGAGCTAATTGAATTCTATTGTTAATCCAATTACTCATGGTGATTATTGAATGGGGAGTATCTACGAAATATTCGTAGACTATTCTTAAGTAATCTTTATCTGAGCGTGGTTCATCTAATGCTGCAAATTTTTCTAATGCAAACCAAAAAGATGTAAATTCTTGAAATAGCTCATTTGAATTTTGATTTAAAATATAGATAAACCAATGAATTAAAAAATTTTCCGAATAGTGAATTTGTTGAGCCTCTCTTAAGTCTGCTAAGCATTTTGAACATTTTACAATAGAGCCTGATTGTAAGCTGATCTTATAACCGCACATGTAACAGCTGTCTAAGAGTAAAATGGAATGTATAGGGCAAGAGTATACAGGTCTTAAAAGCCAGAGTTTTCTGAAGTATGGTTGTTCCTTTAAGCATTGTGGACAATATGAATGGCCTTTAGTTTTGAACAAACGAAGATCGATGATCACATTCCTATAAATTCTGGGTGATCTACTGGTTAATTTATTTCGATCAAAGGCGAGGGTAATATAATCAGGGTTAAGGCTTAAGTTTTCTAATACATATTTAAAGCGTTTTTGGTCTAAAAAAGTGTAATTAGGTGCTAATTTAGTCAAAAAACTAAATTTTTCTTTGCCAAATAATTGATAGACTGATGTGTGACCATTTAATTTAACAGTTCTTATTAAGTAACTCGTAGCTGATTCATCAGGATAAGGTGTTGCTTCAATAAGAAGTCGTTTGTTTGTATTCATATTTGACTTCTTGCGTGAGTGGTCAATTGTGATAATGACATTTTAAAAGGGTCAGTGTTGAGTTTAGAAATATAGTCAGTAATTCCAAGTTTCCATGCCTCACTAAAATCATGGTTATTGACGATGGTTCGACCTTCATTTAATGCATTAACGATACTTTCTCTAATTAAACCAATAATATAAGAGTGATAACCTTTAGTAGCCGTGTAAATTTGCATACCCATGAGTGGATTGTCGAGAGGTGGTGAAAATGAAATATTTTTTTGTGCCATTTTACGAGAAATTTCACTTAAAAATGCGTAAATTGTGCCATGTCCTTGAGAGGATTCGATGTAAAGAGGATTTAATGTATAGATAAATGGAAATCTTCGGGCAATTTGGCTATCGACTTGTAATATTTCTGCAAATTCTGGAAGACCGACTAAGCAAAAACTGATGCCTGTTCGGTTAACAAGTGTTTTTAGCCAATTTCCTATGGTTACGTTCATTCGTGTATATGATTGTTTACGCTCGAATAAATGATGAAATTCGTCTAGAAATACGAGCTTAGTTTCACACATACTGAGTAAATAACTTAATCTGTCAGTCAAGTAGGATGTTGTACCACTGTTATAAGTTGGATCACCTAGTTCTTGCAGCATTGTGATTGCGAGTGATTTAACAGTGGCTGGAGAAGGAACTTCAACATAAAATGCTGGAATAATTGTTTTTTTATGATCTTCTTCAATTTTAGTAGATTTAGGCATTTGGCTGACTATTGTTTTACACAAAGTCGTTTTCCCTAAACCTCCCTTCGCAAGAAGCATGCTTCCTATAGGCTCTTTATAGGCTATGCTTCTCTTTACACAATTTTGTATTCCTTGAAAGGCTGTCATAAACTCATCTGAAGTGACTACGATGTTATTGATCGAGTTAATTTGTTCAAAATATTTATCAAATTTTTCCATTTTTCATCACCTCAAATGATCCAAAACTCAAATTATTCTTTTTGTTATCACAAGAGGCTTCAATATTCGGTTTCTCGTGAATCTCTACGATAGGTGATAAATTCTTTTCGATATTTTGAAGTATGAGGGGAAGCTCAAGTTTTATTGGTTTTAACTTTGGTCTGTTCCTAATTAAATCTGATTGAATTTCATGTAAAAGTTTGTAGAGGCCAAATAAGTCTGAAAACTTTCCTAATTTTTGTTGATCTTGTTCAGACAGCTGTTTTTTTCTTTTTTGAGCCTCTAGATGAATTGTCCTTGATAATCCAGAAGTGTAGTCTTGGTTGGTAGAATTCGCTTGTATTACGGTATTCATATCATTTGGATCAACGATATAAACTTCATTTAAGTCAAGATCATCAATGAGTACGGTGACTTTCTTAATGCCTTTTATTTGTAAAGTAGTTAAGGCATGAGAAAAATAACTTAAGCCATCAACTTTAACTTGGCCCTGATGGATTGTACGTTCGATTGGTCTTCGACATAAAATTTTCGCATCAACTTCAGAAATATCGCTCGGTTTAATATCGGTAATAGCATCTTGCCACATAACAGATGGTGAGCGACCAGTCATACTATGAATTGAGCAATGATAGACATCACTGATCCACATATCGATATATTTTTGAAGTTGCTCTATCGTAAATTGAACGTTTTTTGTGGAATTGTAGCTTCCTCTAGTTGATGGATTTGAAAAAGTTGTTCCAGGCAGTTTTTGAATAATGCCGTGAGTAAGGGTGCTAAAAAACCTTTCAATATGAGGCTTGTTGTTTGGAGTACCAATTTGAGAAGGTGTTAAAGTAATTTTTAACTGATCACAGACTCTTGCCAGGGAATTATTTTTAAATTCCACTCCGTTATCTGGAATGATAATGCTCGGAATACCGCCTGGTAAATTTTGATTCGGTCGAGTGATCATATCTTTGATGACTGCTAGCGTTGTTGTTGCACTCGGTGGATACATACTTATATAAGTGCCTACAATTGCCCGAGTATGTGTATCAATTGCACAAGCTAAAAAAGGGCGACCAAGAGCGACATTTGTTTTTGGATCTATCACAATAACATCAAGATAGTGCGTATCAATTTCAACCATATATAAAGCAAAAGGACTGAGAAGACCTCTACCTGAAGCTTGAAAAGTTTTTTTTGCAGTTCGATTTCCATTCTTAGCTTTTACGATTAGATATGGGTCAAGCTTTTTAATATACCTTTGTATGCATCTGCGGCTAGGTAATTGATCTAAAGAAATTCCTTTTTCTACTAATTTACCTAACATGGTTGCATGAACATCTTTACTCGTTCGAAATTCGGGCTTTAGATAAACTTCCTCTATGGTTTGATTGATAATCTGATAAATTTCAGGGCTAAAACGTAATGAGTTATTACCCTTACGTTCGTTTTTTAGAAAAAGTTTATTATGAGAATAACTTTTGTATTTAAAAATCCATCTTGCAACTGTTCTAGGCGAAGGAGGAGATTTATCATCTATCAAAGTCGCAATTTCTTGAATAAATGGTGAGAGTTGGTTAAGGCTTGTAGGGTATTCTAACTGCTGAAGTGCAGATAAAACATAACGTTCCTTTCTATGGATATCCTGACTACATTGAGGATTTAGAACAAGCTTCTCAGGTGCAAAACTACAAATGATTTCACCAGATTTATAGCGATTTTCAAATTCATTTAGATCCAGGGTGCATATTTTTCCTCCTATTATTGCGGCATAACGAATTGTGTTTAATGCAATTGATGCTATTTCAAAAATATAATCTGGATGCTCTGCAAAATAAAAGCGATATCCTGATTGAGGGATAAAAAGAGGAGTTTCCATATTAAAATATTCCTTGATGATTATATTTAGGGGGAAATTCTGTAAATTTATTGTGGAAAAAAAGGTAATCCCCTAGTTCTTGTTTAAAACCGATAGATTGAAGTTCTTTGTAGACTTGAATTGGACTTGAAGGTTGCTTAGTTTTTAAATGGTCTAAAGCGTATTCAATTTCAAATTTGCTCCAATCAAAACGATGCCCTCTTTGATACCAGTAAAGAAGTTGCTGAAGATGTTTTTCTGTAGGAAGTTCAGTTTGATCGATGAGTTTGAATGTAATTCCAACTGAAGTGAGTAATGTCGCAAGACGATCAAAACGGACATATTCATCTAAAGCTAATGATGCTATTGATGGTTTTACCTCATGAACTTCATAGCAACCATCACTCGTTTGAATTAGAAAATCTGGATAGGAGTATTGTTCATGGGAGAGTTTGATTTTTAAAGCTTGGGATCTATAGTTGATTACACAGGGGTTTCTTTCTAGGCAGATAGCATGAGCTAGCTCTAGGCGACTTTCTGTAGGAATAGCACCACTGCATTTTTTACTTGGGAATAGGGCAGTTCTACGTCCATAGCAGCCTTGGAAAATTTTACGTTGTCCATGAATGGTTGCTGCAATATTTGGCTCAGTTGCAAAGGCCGTTTTTATTTGTTCGAAAATATAATGTTCAGATTTTGTCTGCTCATAGTTTAGGTTAAGGTACATAAATGTGTATCCAGTATTTCGGAGCACCCTAAATTTAGGGTGAGTGAAATTACTTGTTGCTTAAAATTAAGCTACAAGGCTTGACTGGTGACTGAATACGGAAGATACTTTGATTACCACGTCTTTGTACTTTTTGTATAGAGCCACCAACGGATCCTTTTAGGGTCCGTTTTTTATTGCAATTATATAATTTTCATATTTTTTCCTTATGATTTAAATCTTTAAGCCACTTAGCTACATCGCTTGTGTAGGCAAATTTTCCTTTACGATTCTCAATTGAGAAAATAGGTATTGATATTTGATTTCTAGAAAGTGCTTGCCTAAATGAAGCAGTTGATCTATAGCCCATTAATTTTGCTAAATCGTAACCTCCTATCAATTCTCCATATCTTTCTTTTAATTCAATAACTTTTTCGTCTCTTTGATTTTCAATTCGCATGTTGATAATTCTTAGTAGCGCACTGTCACTATATTAGCCCCTCATATATGTGTTACAACACTGCACGAAATAGCTGAATTTCTTGCAGTGTTGACAGAGATAATAATGACTGAACCAAAAAAAAGAGGTCGCAAGCTTAGGCATCCGATAGAAAGTCTGAAGACAAGGGTTTGGGTTGAATACATTAAACAATCGGTGGATGCTTCAACATATTCAGTCGAGCTAATTCTGAGAGACAAACCTATAGAACCATTAGAAAAATTATATCGTTGGGATAAATACCAAAATGGACTTCATTCACCTAAACCTGAATATATTGATTTTGTAAATCAAAAATTCCCTGGATCAAGAGATTTATATAACCATGTTCTTTGGGATGTTCTAGTCCAAGATGGGATGACCTATGAAAAAATTGATCAATATATTGGTTTAATGAAACCTGAAATTTACTTTTTATTGGTCAGAGCTGTTGAAAATTTTGGTGTAAAAAGAAGACCATTTAACGATGAGATTATTGAAGTTCTAATCAATAGAGGTGAAGTAGACTGCTTAGTTGTTGCGATTCTGATGTTACATGAATCGACACACTTGTGTTCACCAGACTTAAGGCAGTTAGCTTTAAATTTATACTTTGGGCTGACACCTAAGATCGCAGCGCATCCATTGTATTTTAAAGTACATCCAGACCTATTTGACTTTATTGATTCTACTTTTAAAAATCATGTTTTTTTAGCACCGAATATAAGGCTCGATATGGTTGTTTTTTGGCGAGCTTTCAGAGATAACTATTGGTCTAATGATTTAAAAGTTGCTTCTCAACATTTGGAAGAGAAGAATAATGGTAAAAATAGGGTTGGATCCTCAAAGACTCGTATAGAGTCTTTGGATGGTAAGTCTTACTATGATACTTAATTCATACATCTAATCGTTTAGAAAGTTTTTCTTCTGCATACATTTGTTTTAAAACTAGATTTTCCTGTTCTAGTTTATCTAAACGAGTGAGAATTTGCTCACTTATGTCTAGATAGTTTGCTTTCCAGCGATAGAATGTTGCCACACTAATTTGATATTCCTGACAAACCTGTTCGATAGTAGCACCTGCTAAATGTTTCTTAACAATGCTATTGATTTGAGTTACAGAAAATTTTTGCTTCACATTGAGTTCCTAAACTATCGTTCAATCATTATCCAAAATAAAAACATCAATAAACAGATAGGGTTAAATGAAAATATCCTATTTTGGGATATTTTGAATTGTAACTGATATTGAGCCATGCGCTCAATACACGACCCTAGGTATCAAGACCTTATTAAGAAACTTATAGAACTTCGTGAGTCAAAAAATGTGACTCAGGTCGAGCTTGCGCGTCGTTTGGTAAAGCCGCAGTCTTATGTATCTAAAGTAGAAATTTTAGAAAGACGTATAGATGTAATTGAATTAATAGATTGGCTTAATGCTTTAGATAAAAAAACTATAGAATTTATTAGTCAACTTAACAATTGAAGCTAGAATACTTTTATCTTAATGACTTTATAAATTTAAAATGAAAAAAAGAATAGGACCAGATGGGATTCATTTTTTTGATAGATTCACAGGTTTAAATATTTTAATCGATGAAGTTATACCTCCTGAAAATGAGTGGTCACAAGCTCCAAGGCAAGTTTCTGTTGCTCTCACAAATGTATGTGATTTGCATTGTGAATTTTGCTATGCGCCAAAAGTAAAGGCTTCACTCCAATTAGATCAATTAAAGAGGTGGATCAAAGAGCTAGATCAACTGGGTACTCTTGGTATTGGATTTGGAGGAGGAGAGCCAACTTTATATCCCCATTTTTCAGAAATTTGTAAATATACGGCAAATGAAACAGAGTTGGCGGTGACATTTACAACACATGGGCATCGTTTAACAGACACGTTACTATCTAATTTGAAGGGAAATGTACATTTTATAAGGATCAGTATTGACGGAGTGGGGCAGACCTATGAGGGCTTTCGAGGTCGTAAATTTGATAAATTAATAGAGCGCATTGAAAGAGCAAGGGAAATCAGTTCATTAGGTTTTAATATTGTAATTAATGATTCAACAATACAGAATCTTGATCAGGTCACGGAAATTGCAAGGAAGTTTGATATATCTGAAGTTCTACTCTTACCTCAGCAAGCCACTCAAAATGTCAAAGGTTTATCAAAAGATTCTTATGAAAAAATGAAGATTTGGATAACAGGCTATAGTGGAGAAACTCGCTTAACTATAAGTGATATCGGTCTTGAGTCAAATTTTATATGTAACCCACTTTTGATGGAAACTGGGCTTAATGCTTATGCTCATATAGATGCTCTAGGCTTATTAAAAAGTAGCTCATATTCAAATATTGGTCAGCAAATTGGTGACAAAAGTATTTTAGATACACTTAAGTTATTAAAAGAAGATAAGTAAGGGATAAGTATGAAAATTTGGAATAGTTATGGTTCAGAGCATTCAATGAATTTGGTGTTAATAGGTTCATTTGTTCAGGCTAAAGATGCTGAAAATGTAGAAAATTTAGTGAAGAGTTTACAAAAGATTTCTGAACATGAAAGCTATTATTTATCTGGTGAGCCTCCAGAAAATCATCGATTTTCTAAAGAAGTTTTAGAGGTTCTTAAAAAACATAAAATTTATCATTTGTCACCTTTAGAAATAGATCAGTTTAATTCTGATTATTATCTAGAACGAGATGGAAATAAGATAACGATTGATACAGAAGAGATTGATATCTCTGCATTTATTAAAATTTTTGTGGATGCTGGTGCAAAAGTAGAAGTTTACTCCAAGCATTTTTATCCTGAGAATCCTGAGCAAGTTGAGGAAAAATAGAATGTCTCAACTTGATTGGAATAAATTTGAAAATTTATCTGGTGCTGCTGATGTTAATTTTGAAAAACTTTGTAGATCATTAATAAAAAGACACTATGGTCAATATGGTTCCTTCAAAGAGCTTGCTAATCAGGCTGGGGTTGAGTTCCATCTAAAGTTAGATAAAGAGTGTGAATTGGGGGATTCAACGAGATGGTATGGATGGCAATGCAAATGGTATGAGATCGCTAAAGCAACCAATATTGGGGCAGCAAGACGATCTCAAATTGTTGATGCAATTGAAAAATCTAAAAATTCCTTGAAGGAACTAACCGATTGGGTTCTATGGACGAAAAATATTTTAACTAAAGTTGATCAAGAGTGGTTTTACGGATTGCAAGCTAGCTATCCATTTAAACTTCATCTTCAAACTTGTGATGACATTGAAAGTTTATTGATTGGGCCTGCATTAGCGTTGCGAGAGGCTTATTTTGGTGAGTTGGTAATTGATGAACAAGTACTAAATCAACATTACCAAATCATAGCATCTACTCATAGTAAGAAGTTTCAACCGGAAGTGCACCAAACGGTTAAAGCTGAAAAGATAATTGAAAAATGTTTAGGAAGACACTCTTCTTGGGACTCACTAGATAGCCTTGAAAAATCTATAAACAATAATTTAAAAATAGTCAAAGATGCAGTTAATCTTGATGATAGCTATGTCAAAACAACCTTGCCCGATTTTATAGCAGATGGGGAAAGATTGAGTGATTTTTTAAATTCTTTATTTTCAGAGTTGGCAGTAGGAAATTTTGAAAAAGCAAAAGAGCTTTTGGTTGAAGATTTAAGTTGTGATGGGTCTAAATATAGGAAAACGATAGCTCGATTACGAGCTAACAGAAGCCATACTGCTATGTTTGCAGCAAATTTGTTAGCAGATTTTTATGCTTTTTCACAAGAAATAAAAAGGGTAAGGAATGCTTTAAATACCAAGGTCATTACTATCGTTGGTAAGGCTGGCGATGGTAAAACAGATCTTGCTTTAGACATATGTAGACCAAGAGATAGCATTAATGCTGGAGTTCTTTTTTTAGGAAAAGATTTAAATGCAGGCGAAACTTTAGATCATTTAGTCAAAAGTTTTAAGATATATGGACGACCTGTTAATACATTTGAGGATCTTTTTGAAGCTGTAGATGCAGCAGGTCAACGTCTTTGTAAACGTATTCCAATTGTAATTGATGGGTTAAGTGAATCTGAAGATCCAAGAAATTGGAGAAATGAAGTAGCTAAAGCAAATGTATTACTAGAAAACTATCCAAATATATTACTAGTGTTAACTTTAAGAGGGGAGTTTTATAGAGATTGTATTCCAGAACAAATTCTAACTTTTGAGTTGAATGGGTTTGTAGATGATCCAATTGCAGCGATACATTGTTATTTTGAACATTACAAAATAGATGCTTTAGATGCAGATATACCAATCGAACTACTTTCACATCCTTTAACATTAAGACTTTACTGTGAATCAGCAAATTCAGAAAGAAGAATAGTTGTAGGTGTAGAAGCATTACCCCGTTCTCAAGTTGCTATATTTGAGAAATATTTTGAAAAAGCAATTGATCATATTGTAGATTTATCTCCGTCAAATCAAAGGTTATATCATGAAGATATTGAAGATACTTTATTGAAAATTGCTGAAGTTTTATGGACAGAAAATCGTAGGACATTAGATTTTAATCAGGCTCGTAGTATTGCTAATGAAGTCGTGAGGTCAGGAAGCAGCTTAATAAAAAACCTTGAATCCGAGGGTATATTATTAAAGTATAGATCACAAAATGGTAATCAAGAGATAGGTTTTGCTTATGATTTAATGGCTGGCTTTAAAATAGCTGAATACTTATTGAAAGGTGATTTTAATAGCTGGATTATACAAAATATAAATAAAATTCAATATCATCAACCAGATTCAAATAGTTTGGCTTATGATGTTTTTAACTCATTAGTTGGCTTATATCCTAATTATTATTCTAGAAAACAATTTTGGCAATTACTGGAAGGGGCTTTTAGAGAGAAAGCTCTTTTACAAACAACTCAAGAGCAAGCGGCTCTTATCAATAGAGAAACAATCGAGAAGTTCCAGGAATATTTATTATCCTCAGAGAGGTTTGCATTTGAAGCATTTACAAAACTGAAAACAACTCGGTCAGCATATGCTCATCCCTTTGATGCAAACTTTTTAGACAAAGCTTTAAGAGCGATGGGAAACACATATCGTGATTTAACATGGTCTGAATGGATAAGAAGAAATTCTAGAGAACTTAAAAATGACTTAGAGGTCCTTGAAAAAAGATGGTCTGAAATACAAATTGGTTCTAATGAAAAAGGTCGAGCTATATGGGTCCAATGGTTATTAACAACTAACCATAGAGATCTAAGAGATCAAGCAACAAAAGTACTTTCTATATATGCTAAAAAAGATCCAAGAGCATTCTTTGAGATGGCAATTAATTCATTAGATATTACCGATCCATATGTGCCAGAAAGAACTTTTGCTGCAGCGTATGGGGCTATTTTAAGTGCTGATTTTATTGATGGCGAAAAAATAAGTAGTAATATTTGTGATTTTGCGACACGAATAATTGAATGTTGTTTTGAGCCAGATGCAAAATTCTCAACTACTCATACAATTCTAAGAGAATATTTCCTAGGTATTATTAATTATGCTTCAACGGTAAATCAAAATTTTGTCAGTCAAGAATATTTAGATTATTGTCAAAAGCCTTATAAGCATTTACCAGATCTGTTCGATAGTCTTCCTGATATAAGTGATGAAGAAATTCAGGCTATAAAGGAATCAGCCTTACGTATGGATTTTAATAACTACACTATTGGTAGATTGGTGCCTGAACGGGGAAATTATGATGATTCACATCCTGGTTACATCCAAACACGAAAGACTATATTGAGAAGAATGGCACAACTTGGTTATGTTCCAGCAAAATTTCAAGAAATAGATAGAAATATATCCTCAAGCTCAAACTCTCGCTATCAGAATGATAAAAAAATTGATAGATATGGTAAAAAATATAGTTGGATTGCTTTCTACGAAATGTATGGATGGCGGTCTGATAGAGATCTTTTAGATGAATGGCGGGACAATGAAAGATGTAGCGATGTGAGCATCGATCCAACGTTCCCTAAAATTGATAATTCTTGGAATCCAGAACTTACAGATATATTTACTAATTCTCCAAATGATATTGGTGAGTGGATTTTACATGGACCAATCCCTGATTATTTTAATCTTTTGGAGACTCAGCAGTTTACTCAAGGTGATAGTTGGATTTTACTTAACGGATTTATACAAGAAGATTCAAAAACAGATTATCGTGAAATATTTACATTTATGAGAGGTTTTTTTGTTGCAAATGAATATATATCTATAATACGTGAATTTGTAAGAAATACGGATTATCTTGGTAATAATGCATTGCCACAAATTCCTGAAAACTATTACAAATATGCAGGCGAAATGGTTTTGGGCAATACATTTTTAAATCTGAATCAAGATGTAAGTAGTCGAGTAAGATTTGATGAATGGGATGAATCAAGCTTCTTAATAGAAGTGCCTGTGCAGTCTTATTCTTGGGAGTCTTATCATAGTTCATTGAATCAAGCAGGGGGAATTGACTTTCCAAATCCTGAGTTATGTCAAAGACTAAATTTAAAATATCATAATGGCGATCCAGACTTATATGATATTCATGGAGTCGCGTCTATTTTCAGAACATTCAAGACCGATGTTGGGAATCTGAAAGGTCATTTATCATATTTGAGAAAAGATCTTTTCCAAAAATATCTGACAGAAACTGGACAAACTTTTATATGGATCTTATGGGGAGAAAGAGGACAAAACTATAAAGGGAATGAAGAGATACATGAATATTTCAGAACTAATCAACACTTACATAAACAAGTTTATGTCTGGAAAAGTGATCAAATAGTTAAATTAGATTAACTCATGTTACCAAAATTCAATTTAGATTAAAGAAAAAACCGCCATGAATGGCGGTTTCTCAATGACAACTTATGTGTCGCGCAATGACATTTTATGTGTCGCAAATGACAACTTATGTGTCGCGTGACGGATCTATTACCAGCTTAACGCACCACCAGTTTGATAGTCTGTTACGCGGGTTTCGAAGAAGTTCTTCTCTTTACGTAAGTCCATCATTTCTGACATCCACTGGAATGGATTGTTCACACCAGCAAATTGTTCAGGTAAACCTAATTGAGCTAAACGACGGTTTGCGATGAACTTCAAGTATTCTTCCATCATTGCAGCATTCATACCTAATACACCGCGTGGCATGGTGTCACGTGCATATTCGATTTCAAGCATCGTACCTTCAAGAATCATTTGAATGATTTCTTCTTGGAACTCAGCAGTCCACAAATGAGGGTTCTCAATCTTGATTTGGTTAATCATATCGATACCAAAGTTCAAGTGCATTGACTCATCACGTAAGATGTACTGGAATTGCTCAGCAACACCATTCATCTTGTTACGACGACCCATTGACAAGATTTGAGAGAAACCACAGTAGAAGAAAATACCTTCAAGAACACAGTAGAATGCGATCAAGTTGCGAAGCAAGATTTGATCTGTTTCAGGGGTGCCTGTTTTGAATGTTGGATCACTCAATTCTTGAGTGTACTTCAAGCCCCATGCAGCTTTACGCGCAACTGATGGAACTTCGCGGTACATGTTGAAGACTTCGCCTTCATCCATACCTAAAGATTCGATGCAGTATTGATAAGCATGCGTGTGAATCGCTTCTTCAAATGATTGACGCAAGATATACTGACGGCATTCTGGGTTAGTAATGTGTCGGTAAATCGCAAGAACCAAATTATTCGCAACCAACGAATCGGCAGTAGAGAAGAAGCCTAAAGAACGCATCACGATGGTACGCTCATCTTCAGTTAAGCCATCTTCTGACTTCCAAAGTGCGATATCGTGGTTCATGTTAACTTCTTGTGGCATCCAGTGGTTTGCACAACCATCTAGATATTTTTGCCAAGCCCATTCATATTTAAATGGTACAAGTTGGTTCAAGTCAGCGCGACAGTTGATCATTGCTTTATCATCAACTTGAACACGTTGAGCGCCCATTTCTAACTCTTCAAGACCTGGAGCAACGTCCAAATGTTCTAAGGCGTTAGATGCTCTTGCCAACGGATCGGCTGAATTTGTTGTTCCGTTTGAACTGGTTCGAGCGGGTTGTGCAGCTGCCACACGCGTCGGTTCGTTGCGTGCATCAGATACCACTTGTGGATTAGGCGCTTTTTGCGGTTCGATGGGCGCAGACTGCTGTGCTTGTGCAGTTTGTTTCGGTTCATCATCTTCGAAATCGTCCCAACTGAGGATAGACATATCAATTCTCTCTACGTTGCTTATATCTTTTTATTCAGACATCTCAACGTGAGACATCCTACTATACGCTTATATTGTGTAAGCAAAATTAAGTTTTGCCGATGAATGTACTCAATTTGTTCGTTTGAGTAGATTGAATTTCCGCACTACTTATTTTGCTTACGCTTCTGTTGTTTGCGAATGGCTAAAAATGCATAGACCATCGGCGTGTAAAAGAAAATAAAGGCAAACACCAGCACTGCTAGTCCTAACATATAGTTATGGGTCATATGGTGCATGGTGGTTTCCTTTTGTTAGAAAAAATTAAATCCTCCCCAAACCCCTCCTTTATTAAAGGAGGGGTTTTCCGTGAATTCTTTTGCTTCCACGGAGGTCCCCCTTTGAAAAAGGGGGATGTAGGGGGATTTGTATCAAGCAACTACCTGAGTAATTGGCTTAATATCTTCAATCTTTTGTTCATTCGCTTGGTTAATTGAAACCAATATTGCAACTGAGCAAGGTAATAAGCATGTGAAGCAAAAAATCTGAATTTCCTTGCGTACAATGCGAACTTTCTTTTTAAATTCTTTAAGCTTTTTCGACATGTTCTATTCCTTTTAAGGAATCGTTCATAACGAATTAGCAAAAGTGAATTCTTATGCTAACCGCTCATAAGAATCAACCATTGCTAATTCGCAATTAAGAGATAAATCTCGGTTGATTCCTAATTCGGTTAACTTATTGACAAGCCTCACAATCAGGATTGTCAATTGAACATGCCATTGGTACTGGCGCTGCTTGTTCGAAGCCTTCTTCTGACGCTGCTGCTTCAGGTTTAGCTTCTTGAGCAACTGCTGCTGCAACTGTCGCAGGTTTAACTGCGTTTAATGCACCTGTGTTAATCGTAGATTTCTCAGCAGATGTCGCACCCAATGCACGAAGATAATAAGTCGTCTTAAGACCACGTAACCATGCCATCTTATACGTGATGTCCAATTTCTTACCGTTTGCACCAGAGATGTAAAGGTTAAGAGATTGTGCTTGGTCGATCCATTTTTGACGACGTGATGCAGCATCAACAATCCAGCGTGCTTCAACTTCAAATGCTGTCGCGAAAATTGCTTTTAACTCTTCAGGAATACGCGCAATTTTTTGTACTGAACCTTCGAAATGTTTCAGGTCATTGACCATCACAGAATCCCAAAGACCACGTTCTTTTAATGCACGAACGAGGTAAGGGTTGATGACAGTGAACTCACCAGACAAGTTCGATTTCACATATAAGTTTTGGAATGTTGGCTCAATAGATTGAGATACACCACAAATATTTGAAATGGTTGCAGTTGGTGCAATGGCCATCACGTTCGAGTTACGCATACCATCTTTTTGGACTTTGGCACGTAACGTGTCCCAATCCAAACGTTGTGTGCGATCGACTTCAAACATACGTTCTGGGCGAGATTTTGCAACCAGCTCAAGAGAATCAATTGGTAAAATACCTTGATCCCACAATGAACCTTTAAATGTTTCATACGTACCACGTTCAACCGCCAAATCGCTTGAAGTTTGAATCGCGTAGTAAGAAATCACTTCCATAGACTCATCTGCAAACTCAACCGCAGCATCAGAACCGTAAGCAATTTTCATTTCGTATAGTGCATCTTGGAAGCCCATGATACCCATACCCACTGGACGGTGTTTCAAGTTTGAATTGCGCGCTTGTGGAACTGCATAGTAGTTAATGTCGATGACGTTATCGAGCATACGAACTGCAGTTTTAATCGTGCGAGCAAGTTTCTCACGGTCTAATTGACCACCTTGAACGTGTTGAACAAGGTTGATTGAACCCAAGTTACATACCGCAATTTCATCTTTGCTTGTGTTCAATGTAATTTCAGTACACAAGTTAGAAGAGTGCACCACACCTACGTGTTGTTGCGGTGAACGTAAGTTACATACGTCTTTGAATGTGATCCAAGGATGACCTGTTTCAAATAACATTGATAACATTTTGCGCCATAAGTCTTTCGCACGGACTTTCTTATGCAACATGTCTGTTTCTTTCGCGATGCTTTCATAGTAAGCATAACGTTCTGCGAATTCAGCACCCGTTAAATCGTGAAGATCTGGTGTTTCAGACGGGGTGAAGAGTGTCCATTCAGCATCTTCAAATACACGTTGCATGAACAAATCTGGAACCCAGTTTGCAGTGTTCATATCGTGTGTACGACGGCGGTCATCACCCGTGTTCTTACGAAGCTCTAGGAATTCTTCGATATCCAAGTGCCAAGTTTCAAGATATGCACATACCGCACCTTTACGCTTACCACCTTGGTTAACTGCAACGGCTGTATCGTTCGCTACTTTAAGGAATGGAACAACACCTTGCGATTTTCCGTTAGTACCTTTGATGTATGAGTTCAAGGCACGAACTGGTGTCCAGTCATTACCTAAACCGCCTGCCCATTTAGACAACATTGCGTTATCACGCATAGCGCCATAAATATCGAACAAGTCATCATCAATCGTTGTTAAATAACAGCTTGATAACTGAGGACGTAATGTACCTGAGTTAAATAGAGTCGGCGTAGATGCCATGTAATCGAAGCTAGAAAGTAAGTCATAGAATTCGATTGCACGATCTTCACGGTTGTCTTCATTGAGCGACAAGCCCATAGAAACACGCATGAAGAATAATTGTGGTAATTCGAAACGTACGCCATCAGAGTGGATGAAGTAACGATCAAATAATGTTTGAAGACCTAAATATGTAAATTGATTAGAGCGTTCTGGTTTAATCGCAGCCGCTAATTTTACAAGATCAAAATTTAATAATTCTGGAGAAAGAAGCTCTAGCTCAACACCTTTTTTCAAGAAGGTTTCAAGCGCATCATTTTCAAGCGTGTCTTTAGATAGGCCAAGAAACTCAAGACCGGTTGCAACTAAGTTGTCACGCAACAAACGTGCAGTGACATACGTATAGTTTGGTTCTTGTTCAATACGTGTACGTGTCGCCATCATCATCGTTGTAGAGATGTCTGATGCTTTAACACCGTTGTATAGGTTTTTTACAGTTTCATCGATGATCGCTTGAACATCAATGCCTTCTAAGCCTTCGCTAGCTTTTTCAATCTTCGCTTGTAAACGACTCAAATCTAATGGTTGGAGCTGACCATTTTGACCTGTGATCTGAAGAGTAGGGTGATGATGAGCACCTAACTCTTTACGCGCTTCAGCACGTTGTTCACGATAGATCACGTATGCACGTGCCACTTTTTGTTCACCTGTGCGCATTAAAGCTAATTCAACTTGATCTTGAATTTCTTCAATATGAATCGTGCCACCTGAAGGTAAACGACGCTTAAACGTGTTCATCACCATCTCAGTCAGCTGAGTAATACGATCGTGAATTCTGCTCGAATCTGCACTTGGTTGACCTTCAACAGCCAAAAATGCTTTACCAATTGCTACAGAGATTTTATCTGCATCAAAAGTGGCAACATCACCAGTGCGTTTAATCACTTGAAGTTGACCAGGGGTTGTATTAGCGCTCATTTCAGCGTCGCTCCATTCTCATCATTTTTATGCTTATGGACCATTTGAATCGGATACAAACTCAAAAAATGAGCTATCGCGATATTTGAGGGTAAACACAAGACTTAGTGGTTTAATGTAAATTAAGACACAAGATACGGTAAATTTCAGGGTAGATCAATATTGACATTTTGATAATTTTTTTTCTGAGTTTAACACTCAAATTTCCCTATACTTTTTCCATGTTCAGCCATTTTGTTATGTAGTCAGCGTCACAGGGTGCTAAGCATAACAGAGACTTTTTAGAGTGCTTATAGATAAGTTTGTGGATAACTCTGAAAGTGCAAATTGCTTCTCGAAAATAATTTTTTTGAAATATTTTGTTTAAAATATCATCAAATTGATTTGTGTTTGAAAGTTTAAAGTTGATTGAAAATATTGATCGACTTGGCAAAACTATCTATTTATCAATAGTTAATAAAAAGATAACAAAAGACTACGCTCGTGTATCAGTTTCGTGAACAGGCTCTTGTTTACAATGTAAACGTGTGTATATTGCAAAACATATCGATGTAAATCTGTGAAGTTTAATCAGCAGATATCGTAACAATATAGGGGCATTCTATGAGCCAAGAAGAAAAGTTACCAAAGATTTTGATCGTTGAAGATGACGAGCGTCTTGCGCGTTTAACGCAAGAGTATTTAATTCGTAATGGATTAGAAGTTGGGGTAGAACCAGACGGTAATCGTGCAATCCGTCGTATTATCGCAGAGCAACCGGATATGGTGGTGCTGGATGTTATGCTTCCTGGTGCTGATGGTCTAACTGTTTGTCGTGAGGTTCGTCCACATTATCATCAACCGATTTTAATGTTGACTGCTCGTACTGAAGACATGGATCAAGTATTGGGTCTTGAAATGGGTGCAGACGATTATGTTGCGAAACCAGTTCAGCCACGCGTTCTATTAGCGCGTATTCGTGCTTTGCTTCGTCGTACAGACAAAACACCAGAGGATGAAGTTGCTCAACGTATCGAATTTGATGATTTAGTGATTGATAATGGTGGTCGTTCTGTAACCTTAAACGGTGAGCTTGTAGATTTCACAAGTGCAGAATATGACTTATTATGGTTGTTGGCATCTAATGCTGGTCGTATCCTTTCACGTGAAGACATTTTTGAGCGTCTACGTGGTATTGAATATGATGGTCAAGACCGCTCAATTGATGTTCGTATTTCTCGTATCCGTCCAAAAATTGGTGATGATCCTGAAAATCCTAAACGTATTAAAACCGTGCGTAGTAAAGGATATTTATTCGTTAAAGAAACCAACGGGATGTAATCACATCCCCGCGGTAATGCCCTCACTCCTCAGAAGGTCATACCTTAGTGTCTAAACACAGTATATTCCTGCGTATCTACGCAGGTCTCGTCATTTTGGTGGTGCTGGTTGCCATATTTGGTTATTTGCTTGTGCAAATCATCAACTATCAACGCGCGCAGGAATACCGTGAGTCATTGACTGATGGGATTTCGTACGTCATTAGCGAGGGTGTTTCAAGACAACAAACCATGCAACAAAGAATGGATTGGATATCAGATGCATCTGATTTGCTCGAACTTCCAATCTATTATCTAGAATCTGATAAAGTCGAACTTTCACGCACCGAAAAATATCGTTTAGAAAAGCGCAAAGCAGTGGTGCGGTATGACGCCAAAGAAAGTATTGCTTATGTCATTATTGGTTTAATAGATGACCCTGAGCATTTACTTTATGTGAAAGTGGATAATATTGGTGAGCGTCAAATGAAGGCCTTGCCAATTTTTGTATGGGAATACTTGGTTTATTATCCAGGGCAGGAAAGGGAATATCTTGCAAAAATTAAGCAACACTTTTCTTATGATTTAAGCATTCAAAATCTTTCTGATCTCAATTTAGATTCCGAGCAAATTGGTCGTTTACGTGCGGATCAAGGGGTTATCCTGTATCAGGATAGCGCTAGCATTCGTGGTACTACGATTTCTGTCATTTCTCCAATGACGAATTCGTCTGGTGATGTCTTGGTGATGGGACCAGTGCCAATGTTCAATTGGATGCCATTCCAATTGGCGGCAGGGATTACTTTGCTGAGTATGTTTATTTTGTCGCTTGGTGTGTATGGTCTGATTGTCCCAATGCAACGCAAGTTGAAGCAAGTTAACTCAGCCTTAAATGTTATGCAAAAAGGGGATATGTCCGTTCGCGTTCCTGTCGAAGGATATGATGAGTTAGCACATTTGGCAGCCAGCTATAACAGTATGTCAGATCATATACAGCGTTTGATCGAAGCTCAGCGAGAGTTAATGAGAGCTGTATCACATGAGCTGCGAACGCCAGTAGCACGTATTCGCTTTGGTATGGAAATGTTGGTTGATGAAGAGGATTATGAGTATCGTCAGCAACAAGTAGAAATGATTGATAAAGACATTGAGGCTTTAAATACCCTCATTGATGAAATCATGACCTATGCTAAGCTTGAGCAAGGCATGCCTTCTATTGATTTTGAGGAAATTCGACTATACGAAGTGCTTGAGCAAGTCGCTATTGAAACTAAAGCATTAAAAACCAATAAAAATATTCAATTACATTTGCCATCACAAGCTTTGGTGGTGGATGCTGAACGCCGTTATTTACATCGTGTAGTACAAAACTTAGTCGGAAATGCGATCCGATACTGCGATGATACAGTGCTGATCACTGGTGGGATTGATGCGCAGGGAATGGCGTATATTTCAGTTGAAGATGATGGTCCGGGGATTCCAGAAGAGGATCGTAAGCGAGTCTTTGAAGCTTTTGCTCGCTTGGATGATAGTCGTACACGTGCCTCAGGCGGATATGGTTTAGGTTTGTCTATTGTAAGTCGAATCGCTTATTGGTTTGGCGGTTCGATTCAAGTGGATCAAAGTCCTAAAATGGGCGGTGCACGATTTACTATGCAATGGCCAGCTAAAAGATTTAAAAAGAAGAAGATTGTTCAAACCAGTCAAACATCAGAATAAAGCAAGAATTAAAAAAGCGCGATTAAGCGCTTTTTTTATATTTTATATTGCTTTTTATTGGTAATTATTGGCATTCGGTTCAATGATGCGTTTTCCTTGTTTAAGTGCATTTAAGGCATCGGCATTGAAATCGATCAGTAAACTGTTATTGGTTGCATCAATATGATAATTGCTAATCAGTTTTTGATCCCCGTGAATGGTCTCAACTGTATATTCATCTGCGATATTGAGAATAGCATCAAGATTAGTGGTTGTAGAGGCGAGGTCTTGGCGGAAAATTTGATAAATATCGCGTAAATCAAAAATAGCATTCGTTGCATCAGGATGTTTTTTGATATAGCTGTCTAAATGATGGACGATCAACTGAGCAAATAAAAAATAGTTAGGTTTGTGTGTGAATTCTAGACTCATAGATCTTCTCCTTATTATTTAATTGAGCATATAACGAAAATCAGCACGATTTGTATAAAGTTAATTAAAACATTGTAAGCAATTAAAATTTAAAACTTTTAAAATAGAATAAATCAAAAATAATTGAGCCATATTGGTGCAAAAAAAGCTGACCTAACACGAATGGTAAAACTAAGAAAGTAATAGTAGGTGGATTGAGGCCGCTTGAATTTTTTGAATGATTATTCGGAAAAAATAATCAGTATTATCACCTTGATAACTTTCTACGATTAAATAAGGTTTTATTGACTTTAATCACCATCAAATCTGGAAAAAGGGCAAAATTCATCCTAAAGACTTAGAGGGATTGGCTAGCAACAGAAATCATAAATCAGGTACAATTGGCGGGATTAATTTTGTGTTTGGTGTATTTGAAGGCCAATACATACATTCTTTGTTAATAAATAGGCCTGCCAGGAGTTATCCCCGCATGAGTGCCATTACTCCATACGATTGGGCAATAATTGCCTTCGTGATCGGCGTTACATTTTTATGCGTCTTTATGCTCACTGTCCCGCTACTCCTAGGGGGTAAATCGTGGGGACGTGCTAAGCAAGAGCAGTTCGAGTCAGGCGTAGTTAGTGCTGGTGGAGCACGAATTCGTCTATCTGCAAAATTCTATTTGGTTGCAATCTTCTTCGTTGTGTTTGACTTAGAAGCGCTCTATCTCTATGCATGGGCTACGTCAGTTCGTGAAGTGGGTTGGATCGGTTTTGCAGCAGCAGCTGTATTTATTTTAGTTTTACTCGTTGGCTTGATTTATGAGTTGTCTACTGGTGCATTAAATTGGGCGCCATCTGATAAGCGTAAAGCAGCAGGGATTAAACCTAAAATTGGTTCGCCAAATATGGATCTCGCAGAAATTACTCGCTTCAACTCAATTGAGGAGTTGGTGGTTGACCCTACAGGTCAAATTCCAGCGCAATCATCTGGTCGTGTAAAAGCTTCGCCAACGACTACATCATCTGATAAGGAGTAATACGGGATGAAATATACATTAACCCGTGCGAATCCGGATGCTGATCAGTATCCACTTCAAGAGCGTATCGTTGTAGAAGATCCGCTTCTACAAGAAGAAGTGAATAAGAATGTGTTCATGACTCGTTTAGAGGATTTGGCGCATACAGCAGTAAACTGGGGTCGTAAAAACTCAGTTTGGCCGTTCAACTTTGGTACATCTTGCTGCTACGTAGAGTATGCAACGACTTTAACAGGCGTGCATGACTTGTCACGTTTTGGTGCCGAAGTAATTCGTGCTTCACCACGTCAAGCGGACTTGATGATTGTAGCGGGTACATGCTTCGTCAAGATGGCACCTGTAATTCAACGCCTTTATGAGCAAATGTTAGAACCTAAATGGGTGATCTCAATGGGTGCATGCGCAAACTCTGGCGGTATGTATGACATTTACTCGGTTGTACAAGGTGTCGATAAAATCATTCCAGTGGATGTGTATATTCCAGGTTGCCCACCGCGTCCTGAAGCATTAATCCAAGCGTTGATGTTATTGCAAGACCAAATTCAATTAGAGCGTCGTCCGCTTTCTGCGGTGATCGGTGATGATCTTAAGCCAGTTTATAAGCCAAAGATGCAGCCTGAACGTGACCGTAAGAATGCTGAACGTATTGCAGTAAAACACTTACGCTCTATGGATGAAATTAAATAATCTTAACGGCAAATAATATTGATGCACCCGCTTGGGTGTAATTGTCGTTTTGGTTGAATGAATTTGTATTAAATAGGAAGCCAAGCCAATGGCTGAAACTGACATTGCTATGCCAGAATCAACTCCAGTTGATTCACGCCCAGCATTTGCAATTGTAGAAGAGCTCAAAACCAAGTTTGGTGAGAATTTCTACGTGCAAACGACTTTTGAAGACTTTCCAACAGTCTGGGTTGAGCGCTCACGTGTACAAGACGTATTAATGTTCTTGCGTACAGTGTCACGTCCTTACGTGATGTTGTTTGACTTGTCAGCGGTAGATGAGCGTTTACGTACTCACCGCGATGGGTTACCTGCGTCTGACTTCACTGTGTTCTATCACTTGTTGTCACTAGAGCGTAATACGGATATTCGTATTAAAGTTGCGTTGAATGAGTCTGATCTCAATATTCCAACAGCAACCAACATTTGGCCAAATGCCAACTGGTACGAACGTGAAGCTTACGATATGTTCGGCATTAACTTCGAAGGGCATCCAATGCTCCGTCGTATTTTATTGCCAACGTATTGGGAAGGTCATCCGTTGCGTAAAGAATATTCTGCACGTGCGACTGAATACACACCTTATCGTCAGAACCAAGCGAAACAAGATTTCGAACAAGAGCATTTACGTTTTGTGCCTGAAGATTGGGGTCTAAAACGCGGTAATGCTGATGAAGACTTCATGTTCCTGAACTTGGGTCCTAACCATCCATCTGCGCATGGTGCATTCCGTGTGATCTTGCAGTTAGATGGCGAAGAAGTGAAAGACTGTGTGCCAGATATCGGTTATCACCACCGTGGTGTGGAAAAGATGGCTGAACGTCAAACTTGGCATTCATTCATTCCGTATACAGACCGTGTTGACTACTTAGGTGGTTGTGCGCAAAACATGCCTTATGTGATGGGTGTGGAGCAGATGGCAGGGATCACTGTGCCAGAACGTGCACAATGTATTCGTGTCATGATGTCGGAACTATTCCGTATTAATAACCACTTGCTTTACATCGGTACAGCGATTCAGGATGCCGGCGGTATGACCCCTGTATTCTATATGTTCGCCGATCGTCAAAAGATATATGACGCGATTGAAGCAATCACTGGTTACCGTATGCACCCAGCATGGTTCCGTATCGGTGGTACAGCACATGATCTTCCAAACAATTGGCAACATTTGATCCGTGAAATTTTGGATTGGATGCCTAAACGTTTGAAGGAATATCATACTGCAGCACTGAAAAACTCGGTATTTGAAGGTCGTACCCGTAATGTTGCTCAATACGATGCAAAATCTGCATTGGCATGGGGTGTAACAGGTACAGGTTTACGTGCAACAGGTATTGATTTTGACGTACGTAAATATCGTCCATATAGCGGTTATGAAAATTACGACTTCGAAGTGCCTGTAGAGTACGAAGGCGATGCATATGCACGTGTGATCGTTCACTACCGTGAAATCGAACAATCTTTAAAAATCATCAAGCAGTGCTTGGATAACATGCCATCTGGTCCTTATAAAGCGGATCACCCATTGGCTGTTCCACCACCGAAAGATAAGACACTACAAGACATTGAAACTTTGATTACGCACTTCTTAAGCGTGTCATGGGGTCCTGTCATGCCAGCAGGTGAAGCATCTGTTATGGCGGAAGTGGTAAAAGGTGCATCTAACTACTACTTGACTTCAGACAAGTCAACGATGAGTTACCGTACCCGTATTCGTACACCAACCTTCACGCACTTACAGCAAATTCCTTCTGTAATTAACGGCAGTCTTGTATCTGACTTAATCATTTATTTAGCGACGATTGATGTCGTAATGGCTGACGTGGATCGCTAAGGGGTACGCATTATGATGATTTTGACTGATAAAAAGCCACGTGTGAATGTCGAAGGGATTTTAACTGCGGAAGAAATCCACGAAATCGAGCATCACATTGGTCATTACCCATACCCACGTGCGGCATGTTTAGATGCGCTTAAATGCGTTCAACGTCGTAATGGTTGGGTGGATGATGCGCAAATGAATGCGATTGCGCAGATGTTGTCAATGAGCCTCGCTGATTTGGAAGGTGTGGCAACATTCTATAACCGTATTTACCGCCAGCCAGTAGGTCGCAACGTAATTTTGCTTTGTGATTCTATTGCTTGCTTCTTGATGGGTGCAGAAACTTTAGCAGAAGCATTCCAACGCGAACTCGGGATTTCATTTGGTCAAACGACTGCTGATGGTCGTTTTACTTTGCTCCCGATTTGCTGTTTAGGAAACTGTGATAAGGGTCCAACCTTGATGATTAATGAAGATACTCACGGTCTAGTAGAAGTTTCTTCAGTGAAACAGTTATTGGAGAAGTATGTATGAATACTGAACCAAAACCGATTTATGGCGACGGTAACCCAGAAACTCACCCATTAACATGGCGTTTGAGCAAGCAAGAATTTGTTCATAGTGTAGAAGACTATGAATCTCTTGAAGGGTATGAGGGTTTCAAGAAAGCACTCACAATGCCGCCTAAAGATGTATTGGAAATCATTAAAGCAGCGACTGTTAAAGGTCGTGGTGGTGCTGGTTTCCCTGCAGGGATTAAATGGTCGCTCATGGCGCCAAATGACAATTCAGGTCCTCGTTACTTGATTTGTAATGCCGATGAGATGGAACCAGGTACATTCAAAGACCGTTTGTTGATGGAAAAACTTCCTCATCAATTGATCGAAGGGATGTTAATTGCAGGTTATACACTCGAAGCAACCCATGGTTATATTTTTATCCGTGGTGAATACATCGAAGCTGCGAAGTATTTGAACCAAGCTTTAGAGCAAATTCGTGCCAAAGGTTACTTGGGTGAAAACATCCTTGGTTCTGGCTGGAACTTTGAACTACATGTGCACACTGGTGCGGGTCGTTATATCTGTGGTGAAGAAACTGCATTGATCAACTCGCTTGAAGGTCGCCGTGCAAATCCACGTACAAAACCACCATTCCCACAAGTTGCAGGTGCTTGGGGTCGTCCTACGATTGTTAACAACGTAGAAACCTACAATAACTTACCAGCAATTATGCTGCGTGGTCCTGAGTGGTATATCAATTTATCTGCAGGTAAGTCGAAAGATCCTGGCACTAAAATTTATGGTGCATCAGGTAAAGTGAAATTCCCAGGTCTATGGGAGCTTCCATTCGGTACAACTGCACGTGAAGTGATTGAGGATCATGCGGGTGGTATGCGTGATGGCTTAAAGCTTAAAGCATGGTTACCAGGTGGTGCATCAACTGACTTTTTGGCAGCTGAACACATCGATCTTCCAATGGATGCGGAAAGCATCATGAAAGCAGGTTCGCGTTTAGGTACGTGTTTGCTCATGGTGGTTGATGAAACTCAATGTATGGTTTCAGCAACACGTAACTTAGAAGAATTCTTTGCGCGTGAATCATGTGGTTTCTGTACACCATGTCGTGATGGTTTACCTTGGGCGGTTAAAGCGCTTAAAGCACTTGAAGATGGTACAGGCAAGAAAGAAGACATCGATCATTTGCAAGAGCTTACACGTAAGCTTTGGATTGGTAAGACTTTCTGTGCTCACGCTCCTGGTGCTATGGAACCACTCATGGGTGCACTCAAATATTTCCGTGGCGAATTTGAAGCGAAAGTGGTGAATGCCGCTGCTCAAGTTAGCAACGTAGAACAAGCTTAAGGAATTCGACTATGGCTACAATTCATGTCGATGGCAAATCGTATGAAGTCAATGGCTCAGAGAACTTGCTACAAGCATGCTTGTCTTTGGGTATTGATATCCCGTACTTTTGTTGGCATCCATCCTTAGGTTCTGTCGGTTCTTGCCGTCAATGTGCTGTAACTCAATACGCGAATCCAGAAGATACTCGCGGTCGTTTAGTTATGTCATGTATGACACCTGCAGCTGACAATACCTACATCTCGATTGAAGACAAAGAAGCAAAAGATTTCCGTGCGTCTATTGTTGAATTCTTGATGACGAACCACCCACATGACTGTCCAGTCTGTGAGGAAGGTGGTCACTGTCACCTCCAAGATATGACTGTGATGACACAACATGACCGTCGTCGTTACCGTTTCACGAAACGTACGCATTACAACCAAGAACTTGGTTCGTTCATTGCACACGAGATGAACCGTTGTATCGCATGTTACCGTTGTGTTCGTTACTATAAAGACTACGCAGGTGGTACAGACTTCGGTGTGTATGCAAACGCTTCACGTGTTTATTTTGGTCGTCCAGAATCAGGTACTTTAGAGTCTGAATTCTCGGGTAACTTAACTGAAGTATGTCCGACGGGCGTATTCACAGACAAAACACACTCTGCACGTTATAACCGTAAATGGGACATGCAGTATGCGCCAAGCGTCTGCCAAGGCTGTTCTTCAGGTTGTAACATCTCTCCGGGTGAGCGTTATGGTGAATTACGCCGTGTAGAAAACCGTTTTAACGGTGAAGTCAACCAATACTTCCTGTGCGATAAAGGCCGTTTCGGTACGGGTTATGTGAACCGTGAAGACCGTCCACGTCAACCGCAATTCCGTTCAGGTTCAAATGTTGAAACTGTTTCAGTTGATACAGCGCTAGACACCGTGATTGAGAAAATCCAAGGCAAAAAAGTGTTGGGTATTGGTTCTCCACGTGCATCTCTTGAGTCTAACTTTGCGCTTCGTGAATTGGTTGGACAAGCAAACTATTCAACAGGTATGTCTCAAAAAGAGCAAAACTTGGTTGAACTTGCTGCATCTATTATGCAAACCGAGGGTGTATATAACCCAGGTATGCGTGAAATTGAAAGTTACGATGCTGTCTTAATTCTCGGTGAAGATTTAACACAAACTGCACCACGCATGGCATTGTCTGTACGCCAAGCTGCGAAGAACAAAGCCAAAGAAATGGCTGCAGAACGCCGTACACAAGAATGGTTGGCTGAGCCAGTACAACGTATTGCTCAAGACGAAAAATCACCGATTTATATCTTGGCTGCGACTCAAACACGTTTATCTGACGTAGCTACTGGTGAAGTCGTTGCTTCTCCAAATGATATCGCACGTTTAGGTTTCGCTGTTGCTGCGGCGGTGAAAGGTGAAAGTATTACTGGTTTAGAAGAAGATGCAAAAGCATTTGCTCAAACCATTGCTGACACTTTAAAAGCTGCAAAAAAACCATTGATTATCTCTGGTACAAGCTTGCAAGAAGCTGCAATTATGGAAGCTGCTGCACAAGTTGCACAGAATCTGGGCAATGCGGGTCTAACATTGACTGTTCCTGAAGTGAACTCAATGGGCTTAGCAATCTTTGGTGGTAACAGCCTTGAGCAAGCATTTGCACAAGACTATGACACTGTCGTGATTGTAGAAAACGACCTTTATCGTCGTTTACCTGCGGCGCAAGTAGATGCTGCTTTGTCTGGTAAAGACGTGATCGTGCTTGACCATTCAGAAACTGAAACGGTGAAAAAAGCGAATATCGTTCTTTCTGCAGCGAGCTTTGCTGAAGGTGACGGTACTGTGGTATCTCAAGAAGGCCGTGCACAACGTTTCTATCAAGTATATGACCCAAGTTACTACAAACCAGAACTTGCGATCAAAGAATCTTGGCGTTGGTTACATGCCATTGAAACTGGCGTGAAAGGCAAAGCAATTTCTTGGACTGTGCTTGATGATGTCATCGAATCAGTTGCCAAGAATGTACCTGCGCTTGAAGCGATTCAAGATGTAGCACCAGATGCTGGTTTCCGTGTCCATGGTCTTAAAGTGGCACGTGAACCACGTCGTTACTCTGGTCGTACTTCACTTCGTGCGCCGTTGTCTGTTCATGAGCCTAAACAACCAACAGATCAAGACTCTGCATTAACATTCTCTATGGAAGGTTATGTCGGGAACCAAACGCCGTCAGCGTTAGTTCCATTTGCGTGGTCAGCAGGGTGGAACTCACCACAAGCTTGGAATAAGTTTCAAGAATCAGTGGGTGGTTCTTTAAAAGGCGGTGATTCAGGTATTCGTTTATTTGATCGCCTTGCGAAATTACCAGCACGCACATACGTTGCACCAGCACCAGTTCTTGTAAATGCTGAGAGTTTCCGCCTTGTTCCAATGCATCATATTTTTGGTTCTGGTGAATTCACAGTGAAAACACCTGCAATGGAGTCCCGTATTCCAGAGGCGGTATTTGCAGTGGGTGAGCAAGATGCAGCGCGCTTGAATGTGAAAGACGGCCAAAACATTACTGTGAAAGCAGGTGAGGCTTCGATCGTTCTTCCTGTTCAAGTCATTGAATATTTACCTACAGGTTATATTGGTTACCCAATTGGTCTCGCGCCAACGGTATCGTTAGCTGAGCCTGTATCAGTCGCGGTAGGAGCATAATTCATGGAACAAGAATTAATCCGTCAAACGCCGCTTTGGGCTGAGAACTGGCCAATTGCCTACTCTGTAGTTCAAGCGATTGTGATCTTACTCGTTGTAGTTTTGATTGCTGCGTTGATGTCTTTCATTGAACGTCGTTTACTTGGCTTATGGCAAGACCGTTACGGTCCAAACCGTGTAGGTCCTGGGGGTATGTTCCAGATTGTTGCCGACATGCTGAAGATCATGTTCAAAGAAGACTGGACACCAAAGTTTGCAGATAAATTGACTTTCCGTTTAGCTCCAGCAGTTGCGATGGCAACTGCGGTGTTATCGTTCATGGTTATCCCTGTATCACCTTATTTAGGTGTTGCAGACATGAGTATCGGTCTATTGTTCTTTATGGCAATGGCGGGTATTGCAGTGTATGCAGTTTTATTTGGTGGTTGGTCATCAAACAACAAATATGCATTACTCGGTGGTCTTCGTTCAGCAGCGCAAACGATTTCTTATGAGGTCTTCTTAGGTATTTCGTTGATGGGTGTGGTTGCAATTGCAGGCTCATTCAACATGCGTGAAATCGTAGAAGCTCAAAAAGATGTATGGTTTGTTATTCCACAATTCTTAGGTTTCCTCATCTTCGTGGTTGCAGGTGTTGCGGTAACGCATCGTCACCCATTTGACCAACCAGAAGCGGAACAAGAATTGGCGGAAGGTTACCATGTCGAATATGGTGGTATGAAGTGGGGGATGTTCTTCGTTGCGGAATACGTCAACGTTGTCCTGATCTCAGCTTTGATCGTAACCTTATTCTTCGGTGGTTGGTTAGCACCATTTGGTCTAGATTTCCTACCTCCAGCATTCTGGTTCATGATTAAAACAGCATTCTTTGTGATGATGTTTGTCTTGGCACGTGGTTCATTAATGCGTCCACGTTATGACCAAGTGATGAACTTTGGTTGGAAGATTTGTTTGCCTTTAGCGTTGGTCAACTTGTTGGTGACTGGTGCTGTGATTCTGATGAATCAGGCCTAGGACAGCAGGGAGAACATTATGTATAAAATTCTAGCTGGGTTTGGGTCAATTGTACGTTCGTTGTGGATGGTATTTAGCCACGCAACACGTAAACGTGACACTATTTTATACCCTGAAGTTAAAGCTGAAGAAATCGTTCCACCACGATTCCGTGGCCGTATCGTATTGACACGTGACCCAGATGGTGAAGAGCGCTGTGTAGCTTGTAACTTGTGTGCTGTAGCTTGCCCTGTTGGCTGTATTTCATTACAGAAAGCTGAAAAAGAAGATGGTCGTTGGTATCCGGAATTTTTCCGTATCAATTTCTCTCGTTGTATTTTCTGCGGTATGTGTGAAGAAGCATGTCCTACAACTGCTATTCAGATGACACCTGATTTCGAACTCAGTGAATACGTTCGTCAAGACTTAGTTTATGAGAAAGAAAACTTACTCATTTCTGGTCCTGGTAAATATCCAGACTATAACTTCTACCGTGTAACTGGTATGGCTGTAGCTGGTAAAGACAAAGGTCAGGCTCAGCGTGAAAGCGCACCTGTCGATGTACGGAGCTTATTACCATGATGTGGCCATTTTATTTGATGGCACTTGTGGCCATCGTTTCTACGGTTCGTGTTGTGACTAATGCGAATCCAGTACACGCACTTTTAAGCTTAATCGTTTCGTTACTTGCAGTTGCTGGTATGTTCATGATCGTGGGTGCACCATTTGCAGGTGCACTTGAGATTATTGTTTACGCTGGTGCAATTATGGTTCTTTTCGTCTTCGTTGTGATGATGTTGAACCTTGGTTCTCAAACAGTTGAACAAGAACGTAAATGGTTAACATCTGATGCTTGGGCTTACCCTGCATTGATGAGCTTTTTAATGGGTCTGGTTTTAGTTTGGACAATGACTTCAGAGCACAGCATTTCTGGTCCTTTAATGGGTACAGAAGTTGTAGGCCCTAAAGAAGTTGGTCAAGCACTCTTTACACAATATTTATTATTGGTTGAAGTTGCCGCAATGTTATTGCTTGCTGCGTTAGTTGCTGCATTCCACTTAGGCAAACGTGAACCAAGTGCAGAAGAGGAAAAAGAATAATGGGTAATATCCCTTTAGAGCATGGTTTGATTGTTGCAACCATTCTTTTTGCACTCGGTTTCTACGGTGTAATGGTGCGACGCAACCTTTTATTTATGTTAATGAGCCTTGAGATCATGATGAATGCAGCAGCGCTTGCATTCGTCCTCGCTGGTAGTGCATGGGTGCAACCAGATGGTCAGATCATGTTTATCTTGATCTTAACGCTTGCTGCGGCAGAAGCGTGTATCGGGCTTGCGATCGTCCTTCAGTTCTATCATCGCTTCCATCATTTGGATGTAGATGCTGCTAGTGAGATGCGCGGATGAGTTTATTAGCATTAACCATATTATTTCCGCTCATTGGTTTTATCCTTTTAGCGGCAGGGCGTAATAAGCTTCCTGAAATTGTAGCTGCCATTATTGGTGTGGGTTCAGTTGGTCTTTCAGCACTATGTGCATTATTGGCTGGTATGAATTTCATCAACAGCGGTGAAACATCTCAAGTGACTCACCTTTGGACTTGGTTCAGTGTGGGTGGTTTTGAACCAGGCATTAGCTTGCACTTAGATGGTTTATCTTTACTTATGCTTGGCATGATTACGGGTGTGGGTTTCTTAATTCATATCTTTGCATCATGGTATATGCGTGGTGAAGAAGACTTTGCACGTTTCTTCTCTTATTTCAACCTATTCGTTGCAAGTATGTTATTGCTTGTGTTGGGTGACAACCTTGCGTTGTTATTCTTAGGTTGGGAAGGTGTTGGTCTGTGCTCATACTTGCTGATTGGTTATTATTACCAAAATCCAGCAAATGGTGCTGCTGCAATTAAAGCATTCACCGTGACACGTATCGGTGACGTTTTCTTACTCATCGCATTATTCTTAATTTTCCAACAATTTGGAACATTGAATATTGCTGAAATCGTTGCTGCTGCGCCTGTGGTAATGACACAAAGCTCATCGTTAACCATTTGGACTGCGTTAATGTTGTTCTTGGGTGCTGCAGGTAAATCTGCGCAAATCCCATTACAAACATGGTTAGCAGACGCGATGGCGGGTCCTACACCAGTATCTGCATTAATCCATGCTGCAACCATGGTTACAGCAGGTGTTTACCTATGCTGCCGTATGTTCTCTGTATTTGAAATGGCACCAGAAGTCATGGTGTTTATCTCAATCACAGGAGCGGTGACATTATTAGTTGCAGGTTTTGCTGCACTGGTTCAAACCGACATCAAACGTATTCTTGCTTACTCAACCATGAGTCAGTTGGGTTATATGTTTATGGCTGTAGGTGCTGAAGCATACCAAGCTGGTCTATTCCACATGTTGACACACGCATTCTTCAAAGCGTTGTTGTTCTTGTCATCAGGTGCGGTGATTCTTGCATACCATCACGAACAAAACATTTTCAAAATGGGTGGTTTGTTCAAGCGTAATAAATTCTTATTTGCTTGTTTCGCGATCGGTGGCGGTGCCTTAGCAGCGATTCCATTCTTAACGATTGGTTTCTTCTCAAAAGACGCAATCTTGGCGGCTGTGTGGACACAAAGTCATATCGCAGGCTTACCTGTATTCAATACATTGTATTGGGTCGGTGTTGCTGGTGCATTCTTAACATCAATCTATACTTTCCGTTTAATTTGGATTGTGTTCTTTGGCGAAGAGAAAACGCCATATCACGAAATCAAAGGTGCAACTTACTGGGCTCCTTTAGCGATTCTTGCTGTCCTTTCTACAGGTTTGGCAATCGTACTTAAAGCACCAGTCATGAGTATTCTTGATGCTGCACAAATCCCTGCATTTGTTATTCCTGAAGCGCTAGAAGCTGGTGCGCATGGTGCAGAATATGTCGCTATTGCAATCGCACTTGCTGGTTTAGCGGTTGGTGTTGTCTTATTTGCTTTTGCTTATAAAGCAGTTCAAGGTTTTGCTCGCACTTCATTGGGTGCTGGACTTGCAAATATCTGTCGTAATGCGCTTGGTTTCGATGCGTTATATGGCCTTGTGTTTGTAAAACCTTACTTATTTATTGCAAAAATGATTGGTCGTGACCCGATTGATGGCGTATGGCTTGTATTGCCAGCGATTGTTAAAGGTGGTCATAGCTTCACTAGTTCACGTCAAACAGGTTCTTTGCGTGAGTACGCATCGAGCATGGCGTTCGGTATCGTGGTGATTATCATGATTCTGATCGTGACTCAGATCGTGGGGAAATAAGATGGAAAACATCAATAACTGGTATTTACCCGCGCTGATCCTCATTCCGTTCATTGCTGGTTTTATTTGTTGGGTCGTTGATAAATTAGATCAACACCTACCACGTTATATCGCACTTGTGGGTATGCTCATTACTTTGGGCATCACCGTTGCTTTATGGCAATCAGGTACCTACAGCTACCAAATTGGTGAAACTGTACCGACTTGGTCTGCAGAGTTCTATGTACCTTGGATTCAAACCCTTGGCATTAACATCCACTTAGCGGTGGATGGTCTTTCACTTCTAATGGTCGGTTTAACTGCTTTACTAGGTGTATTGGCGGTTGGCTGTTCTTGGGGTGAAATTCAGAAGAACGTTGGTTTCTTCCACTTAAACCTTTTATGGTCTTTAGGTGGCGTGATCGGTGTATTCTTGGCTGTTGATTTGTTCTTGTTCTTCTTCTTCTGGGAGATGATGCTCGTTCCAATCTACTTCTTGATTGCACTCTGGGGCCACAAAGGTGCTTCTGGTAAATCTCGTGTTTACGCTGCGACTAAATTCTTTATTTACACGCAGGTGGCTGGTCTGATCATGTTGATTGGTATCTTAGGTCTTGTGATCTACGGTTTCATGATGACAGATACAATCAGCTTCAGTTATAACCATTTACTCGCTGTTGCGAATACATTGGATGCTAACCCACAAACGTCATCAATTGCCTTTGCATTTATGATTTGTTTGTTTATTGGTTTTGCGGTCAAACTTCCAGTATTCCCATTGCATGGTTGGTTACCAGACGCGCACGCACAAGCACCTACAGCAGGTTCTGTAGACCTTGCGGGTATCTTAATTAAGACAGCGGCTTACGGTTTACTTCGTTTCGTCATTCCATTCTTCCCAGTTGCTTCAGCACAGTTTGCTGATGTAGCAATCATTTTCGGTTTAATCGGTATCTTCTACGGTGCTTGGTGTGCTTTCCAGCAAACCGATATGAAACGTTTGTTGGCGTATACGTCGATTTCACACATGGGCTTTGTTTTACTTGCAATCTACGCAGGTAACATCCTGACTTTCCAAGGTCTGATGATCATGATGTTGGCTCACGGTTTATCGTCAGCAGCATTATTCATTATGTGTGGTCAAGTGTATGAGCGTCTTCACACACGTGATTTACGCTTGATGGGTGGTATTCGTGGTCAATTCCAGTATTTACCATTCTTTTTGATGTTCTTTATTGCTGCGCTTGTAGGTATCCCTGGCTTAGGTAACTTCATTGGTGAGTTCCTCATCTTGATGGGTGCATTTGCTCAATTCCCTACATTCACGATTATTGCTGCGATCAGCTTAGTATTTGCGGGTCTATATGGTTTAATCCTGATTCATAAAGCGTTATTTGGTGTGCCAAACGAAGAGCAAAAACAACACTATGCGAACCCATTAAAAGATCTTAATGCGCGTGAGCTTGGTATTTTGTTAATTTGTGCGTTCGGTCTGTTATGGCTTGGTTTGTATCCACAAAGCTTCCTTGATATTTCAGAATCAAGTTTGGCTTGGATTGCGAATAGCTACATTCCAGTACAAGAAGTAGTTGAAGTGGTTGAACAAGCCACAACTCAACTCGAAAATGTGGAGATGCAATAAGTCATGAACTTCACACTATCATTTTCTGAGCTAATGCCATTAGCTCCTGTGATGATTGTTGCTTTAACAGCAATCATCGTAATGATTTTGACTGCAATCAAACGTAATCATAATTTAATTGCGACAGTATCTGTTATCGGTCTTAACCTTGCATTGTTGAATATTCTATTCACGTTGTTTACAGGTTCTCAGATCTCACCAAATGTCATGAACCTATTTATGGTTGATGCTTTTGGTCTGTTCTATCAAGTGATTATTTTGATTGCTGCATTGGCTTGTTGCACACTGTCACATGCATATATCGAAACCTATAAAGATAATCGTGAAGAACTTTATCTATTAATGTTGATCTCTGTTTCAGGGGCAATGTTAATGGTAACAAGTTCACACTTTGCATCATTCTTCATTAGCTTAGAGTTAATGTCGATTCCAGTGTACGGTCTGATTGCTTATACCTACCAACGCGGTAAGTCACTCGAAGCGGGTATTAAATATCTTGTACTTTCAGCAACTGCTTCTGCAATGTTGTTGATGGGTATGGCTTATGTTTACTCAGTTCTAGGTTCATTATCATTTGCGGGTCAAGTGGATGATATGTTCTGGGCGTTAACTAAGTCTCAAGATCCTCAATTGATGATGGCGCTGCAAGCTTATATTCCTCAATTTGGTGAGAAACTTACCACTGTATTTGGAATCTTAGGTCTTGGTTTAATCATCGCAGCTGTTGCATTTAAATTGTCTTTAGCGCCATTCCATAAATGGACGCCAGATGTGTATGCAGGTGCTCCAGCACCAATTGCAACATTCCTTGCTACTGTAGCTAAAGTCGCAATGATTGGTTTATTCGTACGTTACTTACTGTCTTCAGGAGTAATTGGTATCGAATCGATCAAAACGATTTTGATCGTCATTGCAGTGTTATCAATCTTGATTGGTAACATGCTTGCAGTGAAACAAGTGAACTTAAAACGTATTTTGGCATACTCGTCAATTGCGCATTTTGGTTACTTATTCCTTGCTGTTGTTACGACATCTTTCTTAAGCTTAACGTCAGTAAGTTTATATGTATTAACGTATGTATTAACGACGATTGGCGCGTTTGGTGCTGTAGCGTTGATGTCTAGCCCATACAACAACAATGACGAAGCAGAATCACTTGCAGACTACCGTGGTCTATTCTGGCGTCGTCCAGTATTGACGGCAACACTGACTGTGATGATGCTATCTCTTGCAGGTATTCCGTTAACTGCAGGCTTCATCGGTAAATTCATGCTGATCATGACAGTTGTGTCTGAAGCACATTGGTTCTTCGCTGCGATGATTATTGTGGGTTCTGGTATTGGTCTATACTATTACCTACGTGTCATGATCGTCATGTATATGACGCCACCAGACACTCCACGTATTGATGCTGATAAACATTGGGGTCAAAAAGTGGGTGGTATTATGGTATTGCTTGCTGCGCTTGCAGTGCTTGTAATCGGTGTATATCCAGATCCAGTCATTGCGATGGCAAATCAAGCACAATTGATCGCGCCATTACATATCGTTCTTCAATAGTTGATCGATTAATCTAAAAAAACTATTGTTGTTAACAAAAAAAGCCCTCATTCATTGAGGGCTTTTCTTATTTCTTATATTAAAAACATTTATAATAGACAGAATTTACATTTATGCTTCAGGTGTTCTCCCGTGCCAATCCAAGAAATTCGTCATCCGCTCATTCGTCATAAATTAGGTTTATTACGCCGTGCAGATATCAGCACGAAGAACTTCCGTGAGTTAGCGCAAGAGGTCACAATGTTACTGACTTACGAAGCAACCAAAGATTTACCTGTTGTAGATCACGAAATTAATGGCTGGAATGGCCCGGTGACAACACAGCGTATTGCAGGTAAAAAAATTACTGTTGTACCAATTTTACGTGCTGGCATTGGTATGCTTGATGGTTTCTTAAATCTTATTCCTAGTGCAAAAGTTTCTGTTCTTGGTTTAGAGCGTGATGAGGAAACATTAGAAGCACGTACTTACTATAAGAAATTGGTACCTGACGTACAAAACCGTATAGCGATGATTATTGATCCAATGCTTGCGACTGGTTCATCATTGGTTGCTGCTATTGATGTGCTTAAAGCGAGTGGTTGTAAAGATATCCGAGTGATGGTTTTGGTTGCAGCACCAGAAGGCATTAAACGTGTGGAAGAAGCACACCCTGATGTTGTCATTTTTACCGCAGCTGTGGATAACGGTTTAAACGAGAATGGTTATATCGTTCCTGGTCTTGGGGATGCTGGCGATAAAATTTTTGGTTCTGTACAAAAAGATTAAAATTTGATTAAATTATAGAGGAGGCTAAGGCCTCCTTTTTTATTAAGATTTTGATTCATCGATAAATTTAAAAAAACTAATTACTAAGAATCAATCTTTTTTATGCTGGGGAAATAACATGTTTTACAGGGGTGTTTTACATTCGTACGACCCTGCATTAAAAGCAGGAATTATCAAAATCAATGATCATGATTTTGATGTACATTTCGTATTGAATGACATGGCAAATTCCAGTATCGCGCCTCAAATTGGTGAGCGTGTGAAATGTATCGTGGTCGATAAAGACGACCAACGTCATGCAAAATTTATCGTGCGGTTAGACAATAAACATGCACGGGTCGAGCAACCCTTGAATCAACTTTTTTATCGTGCGCACGAAGATTTAGAAGGTGAGTCTAAGAAGTTTGAACAAGAGCTAGATGAGCTGATCGAAAAGCGTCTTGCAGATCAGGAAAATACGCTTGACTCACCAACAGAAATCCAAGATTTTGAACTAAATTTCAATACGCTGAGCAAAGAATCAATCGTGCTAGATGGTTCTGGTGCTGAACATCATGCAGATCAAGTTTCAGATCCAGCAACTAAAATTTCTTTAGGTGAACCTCTTGAGGAAGAGCAAATTAAAGAAATGCTCGAATCAAAGCCAAGTCGCCGTGTGCCAGTCTTAGATGAGTCAGCTGTCGTACCACTCACGAAAGTTCAACCTTTGAATGAGAGTGCGCCTGAAGAGAACGTAGATGATCATTTACCCGAGCCAACCCATGCAAAAGGGCGCCCACCAAAAGTTGTACGTAAAGAAGTCCCTGATGTTAAAACGCATTTTCAATTAAAATTTAATGCGCAAAAATTCATTACGAGTTCGCGTGTTGATGAATTCGGAGCTGATAAAAAATCTAAGAAAAAAGCCAAGAAGATAAAAGATCCAAACAAGCAATTTAATCCATGGATATTTGCAAGTATTGTCCCTATTTTAGTGTTCATTAATCTGGGTGTTTGGGGATTTCAAAAATATGAGCAATACAGAGAAGAGCAAGACGCAAAAGCAAAAATTTATGCGGTAGAACAAGAACACATTATCAAAGAACAAAAGAAAGAAGCTGAGAAATAAAAAAAGCTCCGATGAGGAGCTTTTTTTAATTAAGCATCACAGAATTTCATAAAGGCTTTTAAACCAGGTCCCTGATATTTTTGACGGTGTACTAACATAAATAAAGGCCGTGTGAGTTGCCAGAACGGCGTTTCTAAAATCACCAGTTGCTGTTTTTCTCTTAATGGTTCAATAGCTAATTTTGAAATACATGACATGCCTAAACCACCAGCAACAATTTTCAAAATAGCTTCATTATGACCCAAAGTTAAACGAATATTGGCATTCGGTAAGTCTTGAAGGATTGCGTTGTCAAAGACTTCACGAGTTCCTGAACCTTCTTCACGTAAAATCCATTCAGCCTGTTTAAAGTCTTCAATGGTCAGAGGGCGGTCTAATTTCGCCAAGGGATGATCTGGTGAGCAACACACAGCAAGCTCATCATCACGCCAGTGGATCGATTGTAATTGAGGTAAATGACATGACCCCTCGATAAGTGCTAAATCAAGTTGGAATTGATTAACAGCTTCAATCATTTGACGCGTATTGCCCACTTGAAGTTGCAAATGTGCTTGTGGTTGTAATTGAAGAAAATCAGCCATTAAATCAGGCATCAAATAATCACTAATGGTCAAAGTCGCCCCAATACGAAGATCAATACTTTGAAGCTCGCCTTTTGCCGCTTGTTCAAATGATTCACATCGACCTAAAATTTCAAGCGCCTGTGGGAGTAAAAAACGACCCAAGTCATTCAGTTGAAGTCGTTTTCCTAAGCGATCAAATAATGGTGCACCGAGACCATCTTCAAGATCTGCTAACGCCATACTTGCAGCACTTTGTGTGAGTCGTACAGCATCACTTGCTTTAGTTACTGTACCCTCTTGAGCGACAGCTACGAAAACAGCCAGTTGGCGTAATGTCATGCGCATGAATGAAGCCTTAATGTGAAAAAATATTAATAAATTATATTGTCATGCTACCATGAGCGCAGTCTGTCATGCCACGTAGAAATTATGTCAATTGAAAAATTTAGCGTAGAAAAAGTCCTTTCTGTACATCGTTGGACCAACACTTTATTTAGCTTTACCATGACGCGTCCTGCACATTTTAAATTTACCGCAGGGCAGTTCGCGCGTATTGGTTTGAAAGTTGGCGATGATTTGGTGGTACGTGCGTATTCTGTCGTTTCATCGCCTTTTGATGAAACTTTAGAATTCTTTTCAATTGTTGTACCAGATGGTGCTTTTACATCAAATTTACAACATCTCAAAGTTGGTGATGAACTTTATTTGGAAAAGATTCCTTATGGATTTTTGACCTTAGCACGTTACCAGTTACCTATGCCAAATGACCTGTGGTTATTGGCGACAGGCACGGGGCTCGCACCATTTATTTCTATGTTGCAAGACTTTGAAGTATGGCAAAAATATAAAAATATTCATTTGGTTTACAGTGTGAGAACAGCAAGTGAATTGGCTTACGTAGACCGAATTCAGGAAGTCGCGGATACCTTTGGTGAAGGTCATACAGGATTTAAATTTGTGCCAATTATTACACGTGATCCAAATGCACCATTGCATGATCGATTGCCAGTATTAATCGAAAATAGAGCGTTAGAGAAAACCGTAGGTGTCGATTTTAATCCGCAAACGTCACATATCATGTTGTGCGGGAATCCCCAAATGGTTGAAGATACAAAAGAGGCACTGAAAGCTCGCGGCCTGACCATGAATCGCCGTGGTGAAGGAAATATTGCAGTAGAGAACTATTGGTAAGTCCTAATCACCCTATCCTACGAGGAGAATTACGGCACAAAAAACCTCCATCTCGGAGGTTTTTTTCTAAATTACATAGGAATACTATGCGACATACTTAATGGACAAACATATCCATAAATTGACGAATCTCTTGAATCGCAGTATCGACATCACTCGTGAGCCAAGTCGGTTCAAATAAACCTGCATAATGTTCCAAGCGATCGTGTGGAACCACTAAACGAATTGGGCATTCTTCCTCAAGTAAACGCCAAGGAATAATGGGCACTTCATTATCTAAGAAGCAAGCGATGTTACGAATGTCGATGATCATGCCGTTGACACATTCAGGAAAGGGCATCACCGAAAACTCTTCAGTGCGACGGCGGAAATACTCTAAGTCACCCCACTTCAGCACATAGCTTGGTTTCGTAAACTCAATAATTCCAATCAAATGCCCATCACGGGTATGATGCAAAGAACAGGCATGAGTGACATCTGTGTCTAAATCTAAAGAGACACTTTGTCGGCGATAGGTCATACAGATCGACAATAAAAATGAGGAGGGTGCATATTATACTCTATTTTGCATCACAGCTCATGTGCTTTGATCGGTACGAATTGATAATGTTTTTTCACACAAAACAACATGATAGATTGCTAGTATAAAAAATCATCAAAATACATAAGAGGGGCATCATGGTAGATCAATCCAATCATCCGACCCATAATGATCAAAAGAAGAAAAGTAAGATCCCAGTGTATATTCTGATTATCGTTGGTATTTTTTTAGCAGCCTTCATTTTCTATATGCTCGCTGATCGTGAACCAACACCAGGTCAAATTCCTGCTGATACGACTATTCCTGCAACTCAGGATAATGCAGATACAGCAACGGCAACAGATTCAGCAGTGGATAATACCGTTACTGCAGTCGCAAACGATCAATAAACCACTACACTTTTCATGTTTAAACCCAGCTTAGGCTGGGTTTTTTCTTGATTTGCAACAATGTGTTGTATTTATGATGCTTTGAGTTGATTAAAAAATATTCGAAATTTATGGTGTGATGACGCGATCGAAAAATGATCTAGGGAAAAGAATTAAATCAATCGTAATTCAGAACACTTAACATAAGAAGAGGCGTAACCAATGAATGATGAATATAACGGCTTCACTCGAAATGGGGGCTTTGATGCAATGTATTATTGGGAGCAATTCCAACCAATTATTGCTGCAGTGGCCATTTTACTCATAGGATGGATCATCGCTTTAATCGTTGCCGCAGGGGTTAAGAAGGTACTTGCAAAATTAAATACCAATCAAAAATTGAGTAGCGCGACAGGACATCGCTCAAATATAGAAAATATCATCTCCAGAGTCGTTTTCTGGCTGATTCTCATTATTGCTGTTATCGGTTCACTCAATGTTTTAAACCTGACCAGTGTGAGTGGTCCGTTTAGTAATATGGTTCAACAATTCTTACTATTTATCCCACAATTATTGGCTGCAGTAGCAGTTGGTTTTATTGGATGGATCGTAGCCAATTTGGTCAAAGTTGGATTAACTCGACTACTCAGTCGTACACAACTGGATGAAAAACTCAGTCAAGACGTAGGTGTGAGCTCATTTAGCCAAAATATCAGTGAAATTGTTTACTGGCTCATTTTATTGCTGTTCTTACCGATCGTGCTGTCTATTTTGGGCTTAAATGGTTTGTTATATCCAGTTCAGAATATGGTGACTGAAGCCGTTGCATACTTGCCGAATATCTTTATGGCAGGTGTGATTTTATTTGTTGGTTACATTTTGGCAAAAATTGTACGCGGTATTGTCGAAGGGCTACTTTCAAGTTTGAATGTTCAACAGCAAGCTGAAAAAATCGGAGTTTTTAAAAATTCCAATCTGCCTAAGCTATTAGGATCATTTGTATTCGCCTTAGTCATCATTACTTCACTGATTATTGCGTTTGAGGCTTTGGGTGTAGACGCGATTTCACAACCAGCAACGGCTATGTTGTATGAAATCATGAATGCAATTCCGCATATCATCGCAGCAGGTTTAATCCTGATCATTGCTTATGTGGTCTCACGTTTCGTATCTAATCTTGTGGTTGAAGTGATCGCTGGGACAGGTGTTGATAACATTCCTCAAAAGCTCGATATGCAACGATTTTTGGGTCAAACCAAAATATCAAAAGTTGTCGGTCATTTGATTGTATTCTTCACCATGCTCTTTGCGGTGTCTGAAGCTGCAAATCGACTAGGATTCGATCAAATTAGTGATTTGATTGCGATGTTCATTTACTTCGGAGCGAATGTACTTTTAGGTGCGGTTATCCTCGTCATTGGTTTCTGGCTAGCAAATCTAGTTGCCAATGTGGTGAAACGTGGTGAGACCAATAGCGCACATTGGTTAGCGAATCTTGTCCGAGTACTGATCATTGGTTTAGTCGTGGCAATGGGCTTGCGTGCAATGGGAATCGCTGACTCGATCGTAAATTTAGCCTTTGGATTAACACTTGGAGCGGTTGCTGTCGCTTTTGCACTTGCATTTGGTCTAGGTGGTCGCCAACCTGCAGAGCGATTGTTGACTGACTTAATCGATAAAGCGAAATCTGACGCGAATAAGCCAAGACCAAATCAGCCTGAACAAGTCACGCCACCACTTACTGAGCAAATGGATGCTTCAACTGTCGCGGAAGAATATCAAGACGAAGACATTCCACCCACGCAAATTGATGTAGAGGCACCAACTCAACCATTGAATAATCCTTATGGATCTACAGGAGAGTCGGATCAAAATACGCCGCCTAAAAATGACCCTAAATAACATGTAATTTTGTGTCGGGATCAGTCAGCATGGTTTGGCTGATCCTCATGAAAAAGAGTAAAAAATTATGAGTAAGAAATTTAATAAATTATTTGCCCCAATAGTGATTGCGGGTATCACCGTGGGTTTTTTAGCAAGCGCTTACCGCTTTGTTTTTGCAAATTCAAAAGCTACTGAAAACAACAGACTCAATACACCATCTATTGATGATGCAGTAACAGATCCAACCACACAAATGCTTGATTCAACTGATACCAACGCCCAAAGACCCTCATAAATTGCTGCATTTAGAAAAGATAAATGAATAATGAAGCATTCGATTGATCAATAGGGATGATAGTCAAAGAGGGCAAAGGATGCCCCCTTTAATTACAAAATGAACAATACTGGTTTTTTAATTAGACATATTCAGAGGCAGCATGTGCAGATGACCAAGCCCATTGAAAGTTAAATCCACCTAAATGTCCCGTTACATCGAGTATTTCTCCGACGAAGAAAAGTCCTTTTTGCTTTTTACTTTCCATTGTTTTTGAGGAAACTTCCGTGGTATCAACTCCACCTAACGTAACCTCAGCCGTACGGTATCCTTCAGTACCAGAAGGCTTAACTTCAAATGCATGAAGACGCTGGGCAATCGCCTCTAGCTTCTCATCACTGATATTCCCGATTGATATTTCAGCTTGATCCACCCAAATCAACTGTTGCAATTCAACTACGACACTTTTCGGTAAGTGTTCAGCGAGTAAGGTGCGAAGTAACACTTTAGGTTGATTTTGTTTTTTAGTTTTAAAAAAATTGAAGAGATCGATACTTGGTAAAAAGTCGACTTTAAAACTTTGACCCACATCCCAATAGTTTGAGAGCTGTAAAGAACTTGGACCACTTAAACCACGGTGCGTAAACAAGAGTGCTTCAGTAAAGCTATTGAGATGATTGCTTAATGTCGCTTCAACAGCATTGCCACTGAGTCGTGTCGTCACTTCTTTGAAACCATCAGAAAAAGTAAAGGGGACTAGACCTGCACGAGTCGGATAAACATAGTGTCCAAATTGTTTAGCAATCTCATAGCCAATGCCTGAGCCACCAAGCGTCGGAATTGAGAGACCACCAGATGCGACCACGACAGATTCAACTTCAAAAAAACCTAAATTGGTTGCCACTTGAAAACCGTGCTCCTCAAGGGCGTTGACGGCTTTCACCTCGCAACTGGTTTTGATGTCGACTAGACCAGTTTTATCACATTCAGCAAGTAACATGGCTAAGATTTCTTTCGCGCCGTTGAGGGTAAAGAGCTGACCGTGTTTACGTTCTTCGTATTCAATGCCATATTCGCAGACCAAGCCAATGAAATCCCAATTGGTATAACGAGTGAGTGCTGAGATAACAAAATGCGGGTTATGTGAAATATAGTTATCAGGCTCAACATACAGATTGGTAAAGTTACATTTACCGCCACCTGACATGAGAATTTTTTTCCCCACTTTATTGGCTTTTTCAACCACCACGACACGACGCCCACGTTGAGCAGCCATATATGCGGTCATTAAACCAGATGCACCCGCACCTATTACTAAAACATCGTATTGCTTGGAAGACATGAAAATAATCAAAAAACGAAACAGCGCAATTATAACGGTAAATTAAGATGAACTGAGCATTATCGGATTAATTCAAGCGAACAGCAGCAGAAGCAAGATCAACTAAATCGTTCGACCTTGAAGCCCGCCCGAATGAATGACTAAAACTTTAGCGTTTTTGGGGAAATAGTTTTGTTGTATAAGATATTGAATGCCAAACATCATTTTTCCGGTATAGACTTGTTCAAGTGGAATACGGTATTCATATTCAAACTTTTCAATAAATTGAATCAGTTCAGATCGGGTCTTGGCATAGCCTCCGAAGCAATAATCATCAGTGATATGCCAGTTTTTTTTACCCGTCAGTAGTTTTACTTCATCATTCAGAAAATTGCCTTTCAATGCAGAAAATCCAATAATTCTTTGATGGTTTAAACTGCGCTCAATCAATCCTGAAATCGTACCGCCTGTTCCGACAGCACAACAAATGAAGTCAAAGGTCTGATCAGCATCTTTTAAAATTTCTTGGGTGCCCTGAATGGCAAGTGAGTTGGTACCACCTTCTGGAATTAAATAACTTTCAGGAAAGCGTTGCGCTAAGTGAGCTAAAAACTCAGGATCATTTTTGTGTCGATATGCTTCTCGTGAGATAAAATGCAGCGCCATACCAAAACGTTCTGCGGTGGCGAGGGTGTGATTGCGGGCTGAGTTTTTGAGTTCTTCACCACGAATGATCCCAATAGACTGAAAGCCAAATTGATGCGCAGCAAACGCTGTGGCGGCAATATGATTTGAATAAGCCCCACCAAAGGTCATTACATTCTCAAAGCCTTGACGTTTTGCCTCAATAAAATTGTATTTCAGTTTATAAAACTTATTTCCAGAGATATGTGGATGAATTTGGTCTAAACGGCGAACGGTGATGTTTAAACCATTTAAAGAAATTTCCTGATCTTGAACCTGTTGGGCAATCGTATCAAACATAGTGCGAGTATTTGGTTTTTTAAGAGTATATCGGATTTCGAATCTTAGCTCTTACTTGGAGAAATTGAAAAACAGTGAAAAATATGTTTAAAAAATAATCAAAAGTGCTAATCTGAAAGAAAACGGAATTTTGGGAGGGTGGGATGAAGCAATCTCTATCCATTTTATTATTGGGTTTGTTTGTTTTAACGGCCTTAGGCTGTGAGCAGGACTTTCTAAACAAACCGAAAACTGAAGCACGAAGTATGATTATTGCTGGCGTACCTGTACAGGAAAGGGACTATCGTTTGTCTCCGCACGAAACTGCATATAATGAAGCACTGTCAGATGATGATTAGCATGACTTGGCTATTTTTATAAAATCAATTGTATTTAATTTATACAGTAAACTAATTCGCTAAAAATAATAAAATAAATAGTGAATAATTTTAATATTTAAAAAAATCACTCAAATAATTAGGGAAATATTCATAAGGCTTCCAAGTAGAATAACGCGATAAATCAATCATCTACTATGGAATTAATGTGGAATCAATTTGGATTTTAGGTTCGATTGCAGCAGCACTTTTACTGGGCGCAATGAGTCCGGGGCCGACTTCAATCTATGTCGCTAAAAATTCAATCGCTATTTCGCGTAAACATGGTTTATTTACTGCACTGGGAACTGGTCTCGGTGCTGCGATTTTTGGTTTATTGGCAGTATTAGGCTTACAGGCATTCTTACTTGCAGTGCCTTCAGCATATTTGGCTTTGAAAATCTGCGGTGGATTATATTTATTGTTTTTGGCATATAAAATTATTAAACATGCCAAAGATCCAATCGAAGCTGATCATTCTGCATCGCATCCGATGAGTTTACGACGTGCATTTACCACAGGCTTAATTACTCAATTGTCGAATCCTAAAATTGCCATTGTACTTGCCAGTATTTTCACAGCTTTATTACCCAAAGAGATTCCGTTGTATTTTTACTTTGTGTTACCAATGCTGTGCTTTTTTATCGATGCTGGTTGGTGCTCGTTGGTGGCGGTTGCTTTATCAGCAGAAAAGCCACGTGCGGTGTATTTAAAATTTAAGAAAGTATTTGATCGTGGTGCGGGCATTGTGATGTCTGTGCTCGGATTGAAATTGATTTTTGGTGTGAAGTAGATCACATTTTTAATCTTGTCTAACAATTTTTATGATCTGACCTGAATTCACATTTGCCAGTCCTGATCAGCTATAAAGAACTGAGGAGAGGTTGTTTAGGGTGTAAACATCTCTCATTGTTTGTGAGTTTGTTATGTATTCTCTCCTCAGTAGTCATTCAAAAAATAAAAGTCTACAACAAAAGTTCTACTATCAATTGGGTCAAATGGCCAAAAACCTTTTGGGTGCAGTAGAGCCAGAAGAACAAGCACTTTTACCGCGCGAATATAATTTAGACGCGCATGTTTTTCATCGTCAATTCGCGAGTACGCATTATGGAATCATGATTCCAGATTTGCCTGAGCCTTTTCGATATCTGTCCTATGCTTCTGTCATTGGTGATGTCGGTGCGAAGATAACGCATTTACCCAAGTCGATTTCGGGTCTTAGTCCTGAAAATACCGCTACTTTGGTCCATGGAACAGCCTTATCGACAGATGAAGAAGCCTTTCGCATTTATAACATTCAAGACGAAATTGTATTCCATCAAAAGCCATTTAAGGTTGAGTTTGGTCGAGAATCTTTCCTTGCTGAAATAGAAGGGAGTTATCATCTAGTATCTGAACGTGATGATCTGCAAGTTGATCTTTGGTTAACCCCAACGCCTGCCATTACGTGGTTTGCACATAGCATGTTATATCAGCACTTTAGTGTATTGATGCAATATGACGGTCATTTGACCCAACATGGAAAACGTGTTGAAGTTAAAGGGTTATGTACACTGGAACATTGGAAAGCAGTCTCAAGCTCAATGTTGCCGACTCCCATTAAACCGACCACAGGATTGGTGCCTTTAGACAGTTTTAGTTATCAAGTCATCAACATAGATGATGAGTCACAATTGGTCTTGGCCTATATCGGTTTTGCAGGTGAACCTACTTATACCGCCGTGTCTTATCGCCATATTGATGGTACTTCTATTCAATATGATGGTGAGGTTGCTTTTCAAGTGATCGCATTAAAGCCTGATCCGAAAATAACACCTGACGGTTTTGAAATGGAGGTGCCTCAGTCTTTCAGATGGATTGCACATCATCAAGGTGAGAAAGTGTTAGATATTCTTGCGGTGGCAGATACGGAATATTGTTATGGTTTAGCTGCAGGTTATGTGAGTTCTTATCAGTGGAGTGGTTTGCTGAATGGAACTGAACGTAAGGGGCGAGGTTATGTTGAATATATCGACCGAAGACAGAACGTAAATTTAGACACCTAATTTTTGATTTAAATATGCCCATAAAAAAGCCTCTAAACGTATTAGAGGCTTTTTTAAAATCTTATTTCTTACATTCAGGCTGTGAACGGTCAATTACTTGTGTACCTTCTACACGATAACCAATTTGACCAACAATGAATGCTTGATTCAATTGAGTGATCACCACATCAGAAAGAGCCACAGCGCAACGATTTTTTTCAATAGCACGATCTACAGCAGTTTTAAAGTTTGGAACCCCTAAAGGGAACAAGACAACTGGGACCTTATCTTCACCTGTTACACGTTCACCTTTCACGAACTGATTAGAGTTAAGATTGTAGTTTTTAGTTGAAGCAACTGTCATATCCGCCATACGAACTGAACAGCCTGTCGCCAATACTGAAGTTGCTGCGATAATTGAAATTAATAATTTTTTCATTAGTTTACCCCCGTTTTTAAGCGAGGGAACTTTAAATAAAAATACTTGAAATTTCAACCATTGCGTGACTTTAGTTTAATCTTTAAAGTGAACTGGCACCCACTGATAGCTTTGTCCATCTTTGGAATAAATGTGCCCAAGCCCCGGGAATGGTAAATGCGGTGCTGCAATCAACTGTCCATCTTTGGCATATTCAGCAAAGTACTTTAAGCGAGTTTGGATTGCCGTTTGTGGATCGATATCAAACTCAATCGCGGTTTCAGGTTTGTCGAACTGCAAGGTATGTGAATGTACGATGTCACCAATAAACACCACTTCTTGTCCATCAGCTTTCAATTTAAAGCTGTAATGTCCTGGTGTATGACCAAAGGATGGTTTAAATTCGACATCGCCGAAGCGTAAAGATTTGTCTGAGAAGACTTTAATCTGTTTGGCTTTTTCATATGGTGCAAGCGCTGCTTTGATTTTTTCTACTGTTCCTAAAAAACCTGCTTGTTTGTCTTTTGGTAGTTTTTTAACCGTATTTGGACTCATCCAATAGTCATATTCCGTTTTTGAAATATGCAGGGTGGCGTTTGGATAATTCGCTACGCCATTGTTTGAAATACCGCAAACATGGTCAGGGTGTAAGTGAGTGAGGAAGATGCCATTCACTTGCGTAGGCTCATAGCCCGATGCTTTAAGGTTGTTATAGATTGAACCTAAATGAGTGCCAAAGCAGCTAGCCGCACCGCTGTCGACCATTAAAAGTTGATTGCCTGTATTAATGAGAAAGGCATTGACTGAGGTTTGGATGCCTTTGTCATTCACCGCAGCGTATTTTTTAAGAATCTCGGTTTTTTCACTGTCGCTTAAGCCTTTAAACATAGATGGATTGAGGTAGTTTGTACCATCGAGTAGGGCGGTGATTTGGGTATTACCGATTTGGTGATGGTAGTAGCCAGCGACTTGTTTTTGCGCTGGGATGGTAGTGGGTTCAACTGCTTGGGTGGTGAGGGCTGTGGTGCTTAGAGCAAATATAAAGAATAAGGGTTTTAAAGTTTTCATATGTTCTTTTCGGTTTTAAGGGATTGCTTCTTTTTATCATATTTATCGCGAAAAATTAAAACTAGTGGAATGCTCCTTCTCCCTTTGGGAGAAGGTTGGGATGAGGGAATTCTAATAATTAAAATGTTTGCCTTACTTTTGTCGGGGCAAAAGTAACAAAACCCCTTTGTTCGTTAGAGGGCACGTCCGTGTTCCCCTAACGAACGGGCGACATCCATGTCGCATGTCATGTGATTAAATACTGTTTTAGCTACTTAATAAATTTGATTAAAATCTTTTTTATGAACCGTAATTTTTATTACATTTTTACTATCATGAGGTCGTTTTTGGCGAAAATCTTCAACAATTGCAAATACTGTTGAAAAGATGGCAGATCGAGTAAATTGAAGTAAATTTTCAAGGCTACTTTCAAATTCGTTGATTTTTACATAAGTATGAGTTGAGTCATTAGTGAACTCATATGAATCAGGAACTAAAAATAAAATGTGATGTTCTAATGCATTTCGCCAATTTTTATAAAATCCAAATTGCCCACTTTTTTCATTCAGATCATATATAAGACTATTGATCGCAATCAAAGCAAAATTTTCTTTTTCTTCAAGTTTTACTTTATTTGTATGCCAAAAATTATTAAAAGCCGTATTTTTATTAATTGTTAATCCAAAATATTGGCAAAGAAAAATTGCTAACTTATCTAGTATAGAAAAGCATAATCTAAAACAAGTTCTTAATTTTTCAGATCTTATGTTAATAATCTCTTGATCATATAATTCTGAGTAACAACTTTCAAAATCAAGCTTCGAGCTCTCGGTAGATTTAGATTCATAGTAGAGAACGCGAACCAAAGAGAACTCAGCTTTAATACGGTTTAAGTATTGTTCGTATTGAAGAATTTTGTCAGAAGAAATCACACCTCCTAATAAAGTGAGATTATCTCGTTCATTAGCGATGCATGAACAATACATTCCATGGACATTTAGTGTTAAATTTTCATCTATGCACCATTGTCGAAATTCACTCATTGAGTAATATTCTTTATGGGTTTCTAATTCGTCAATATCTAAATTTTTGGAACTTAATTTTTGAGTTAAATAATCTATTTTACTATTGTAATAGGGAATCCAAGCCTTAGGTATTAAAGGAGATTCGCTAGCAAACTTATATCCTTTGATTATTTCAGTAATCATTTTTTCAGTGCGATGATCTAATAATTGGTCGAATTGCTCTAAACATGATGTTCGATTTAACCATGCTTGAGGGTAGGGAGTATTTTGTTCAATTACGGAATTATAGAGTTGTAAAGCTTCTGAAAAACGAAATTGTTGTTTGAGAGTATTTGCAAGATTAATTATATTTTGCTGGTATAAATCGTAGTTATTTTCCTTTTTAATTAATTTATATGCTTTCCAATATAGGTTTTTAACATCATTATATAAATCTAAATTTTTAAAATTTACTTTTTCTTCGGAATAACCACAGTCATTTGCTAAAGATAATTTTCCATTTGCTAAATTATAATAATAGTTAATATTTGATTGAGTTTCATAATGCTCTGAGTTGGTTTCTAAAATTTGGATACCTTTAGAAACAGCATTTTTATTTCTTAAAGATGTACCTACGTCTATAAACTGCGCTGCTAAATTAAACAATAAATGTAATACTGATTCGGAAGTTTCATACTTTTCGAGTTCATTTAAGATCTTCTCCGAATCTAACAATGCTTCATCATATTGTTCAGCATCAATAGAGTTAGAAATAGCATTTATGACATCATTAATTTCTTGTAATGTTAGTTTCATTTAAATCATTTGTATAAAAAAGCCCCACTAAGAATATAGCAGGGCTTTTTATAAGTGTCTAAAAATTAAGAAACTTTATCACCCGGTTTAGCACCAGATTCAGGTGAAATCACCCAAACACCTTCGCCATTACCCGCAGCTAACACCATACCGTTAGAAATACCAAAACGCATCTTACGTGGTGCAAGGTTAGCAACCATTACCACCAATTTGCCTTTTAAGTCTTCAGGCTTATAGAACTCACGAATACCGCTAAACACGTTACGTGGTTCAGCTTCACCAACATTTAAAGTGAGTTGTAAAAGTTTATCCGAACCTTCAACGTGAGCGGCTTCAAGAACTTCCGCTACACGTAGGTCAACTTTCATAAAGTCTTCGATACCGATAATTTCAGCTTCACCCACTTTCGGCTCAGCTTTCTTCTCTTTGGCTTTCTCTTTTTTCTTCTCAGCTTTTGGTGCTTCAGCAGGGGCAGCTAAAGAATCTTTAGATGCATCCACCATGGCAGCAACCGCTTTCGGATCAACACGTTGCATCAATGGTTGGAACAATGCAATTTCATGTGCAACCAAGATTTGCTTACGAGATTCAAAGTTGAAGCTGTCAAGCTGTAAGAACGCTTGAACTTGTTCTGCCAATGTTGGCAATACAGGCGCAAGGTACACCGCCAATTGACGGAATAGGTTAATACCCACTGAACACACATCATGAACTTGTTGTTCTTCGCCTTCAATTTTTGCTAAAGCCCAAGGCTTTTTCTCATCAATATATTGGTTAGCTTTGTCCGCAAGCGCCATGATTTCACGAATCGCAGTTGAGAACTCACGAGCTTCATAAGCCTGAGCAATTGAATCACCAGCATCAATAAAGCTTTGAACCAACTCAGGCTCTGCACAAGTCGCAGACAATTTATTGTCAAATTTCGTGTTAATGAATTTCGCACAACGACTTGCGATGTTCACCACTTTACCAACAAGGTCAGAATTCACTTTTTGAACGAAATCATCAAGGTTCAAGTCAGAATCTTCAACTTTGTCAGAAAGTTTAGACGCAAAGTAGTAACGTAAATATTCAGGGTTTAAATGCTCTAAATACGTTTCCGCTTTAATGAACGTACCACGAGATTTTGACATCTTCTGACCGTTTACAGTCAAGAAACCGTTTACGAATAGGCTTGTCGGTGTACGGTAGTTGGCACCTTCAAGCATTGCAGGCCAGAACAATGCGTGGAAATACACGATGTCTTTACCAATGAAGTGATACACCTCATTTTTAGAATCTTTTTTCCAATAGTCATCAAAGCTTAAGTCAGGACGTTTAGTTTTGATGTAATTTTCAAAGCTCGACATATAGCCGATTGGCGCATCCACCCAAACGTAGAAATATTTGTTCGGTGCATCAGGGATTTCAAAACCAAAGTAAGGCGCATCACGCGAGATATCCCAATCTGACAAACCTGCTTCAAACCATTCATCAAGTTTGTTGGCAATCGATACAGGTAAACGACCTTCGTCACGTGTCCATTTTTGTAGGTATTCACCAAAGTTAGGCAGTTTAAAGAAGTAGTGATCTGAAGATTTCTCGACAGGTGTCGCACCGCTCAAAGTTGATTTTGGATTGAGTAATTCAGTTGCGTTGTAGGTTGTACCACATACTTCACATGAGTCGCCGTATTGATCTTCCGCTTTACATTTCGGGCAGGTGCCTTTAATAAAACGGTCAGACAAGAACATGCCTTTTTCAGGGTCGAATAACTGGGTTACAGGACGAACTGCAATATTTCCTGCTTCACGGTTCTTAATATAAATCTCAGAAGCACGTGCTTGGTTTTCAGCGCTGTTGGTTGAGTCGTAGTGATCGAAATCAACCTTGAAGCCGGCAAAGTCACGCTCATGTTCTTTTTGCACATTGGCAATTTGCTGTTCTGGAGTAATGCCGTTGGCTTCGGCACGTAGCATAATTGCTGTGCCGTGAGCATCGTCCGCGCAGACATAAGTCACGTTATGACCCATTGCACGCATCGCACGTACCCAAATATCTGCTTGGATATAACCGAGTAAGTGACCCATATGGATCGGGCCATTGGCGTATGGAAGGGCGTTAGTGACTAAGATATTACGCACGGATCTGACTCTCTCATTCGTATTTTATGCAATGGGCGATAATTTTACATGAGATAGGCGAGACTTGCATAAGCCTTTTGATGAATTCTTATTTATTAACAAAGTTAGAGCACGTGGAAAGGCTACTTTGTTACATACTTATCAGGGATAATAGATATCCTGCTATTCACCTGAGTGTTTGACGATGTATGACGATTTTGATGATTATGAAGATGAGCAACCTGTAAAACGCATCAAATTGAATGTGCAGGGCTTACCAACTCTGGGTAAGCAAATTCTTAATCAGGCACAGGATTATCTTGATCAAATCTCACAAGGCGAACATACACTTTTAGTCAATCATTTACGTGAACTTGCCCAGCAAGATGAATATTTTAATGTGCTTGCCGATCAGTTGGATCAACCTGTCGGTTCGAAAGTTGCCAATGATGCGTTAAATCTGATGCGCTTTTGGCAACAAATTCATGCTTATGAAGATGTGCAAAGTTTTAACTTACTTGATGTTATTAACACTGAAGCTTTTCAAAAAGATGTGTTGACCGCTTTCGATGCTATGCAGATCGATGAGCAGAATAAAGCCTTGCGTCGTCCTGTGATTATAGAAGCTTTTAAAATATATAAACTCGGCTGTTATGCAGGTTGTGTACCATTACTTTATGCCCAACTTGAAGGTTTACTGACAGATGTGCTGATTCAACAAGGTTTCTTAAAGCAAAATGGCACGAAGTTAGTCGATGTTTATAAAATTGTACCGGGTTTGAAAGGCAATGAAATTAAGAGCCTCTGGCATAAATCTAAGATTGCCATTGAGCTTAATCCGTACTTTGCAGAACTCGCGGCTTATAAAATGGATTCAAGCTCGAATGTGACTGCGACACGTCATAATATTTTGCATGGCACGGATGTCGAGCATTTCACACAAGCACGAAGCTTTATTTTATTTATTTGGTTGTTTTCTGCATTGAACTTTATGTCGAGTATTCGCTCCTAAATTCATCATTTTCAAATCAAAAGTTACAGCGTAGTGTTGTTCTACATCATCATGTGAGAAATTGTAGTGATTCGAAACATTTACGATGAGCACTGCAAATCTTCGATATAACTAAGATTCACTATCAAAGCGATAAAGAGGATTGAAGATGTCGAATAATAAAATTGATGACTTAAAAAACAAAGCTTCAGAACTCGGCGATGATCTGAAATTGAAGGCGAAAGAAGCTGAGCTGAAAGGCGAGAAAGCATTGGATCAAGTGAAGCATGGTGCAGCAGAAGCCAAGCTTGAAGGTGAAAAAAAACTGAATGATCTTAAACATGACACGCAGCAAAATTCTTCTGAAGCGCATTCAACTTTAGATGATTTAAAACATAAAGCGGTAGATTTAAAAGAGCAAGCAGCAGATAAATTGCATGACCTTAAAGATCAAGCGAGTGAAAAATTTGCGGATCTTAAAGCAAAAGCATCAGAGAAAATTGATCAACTGAAAAAGTAAATTGATCACAAAAAAGCTCATCATCAGATGAGCTTTTTTTTTAATTTTTTCTAATCCATTCGATTTTTCTAATTTCATTATTCACCACAGTAAACGTGTAAATCAGATCATGAAATTCGTAGGTATAGCTATAAGCCGTAAAACGATTTTTTCCTTCTTTCCATTCATAATGTTGTGTTGAAGTCGGCGTCTGCTTCATGTGTGAGCTTAATTTTGCATAAGAGTCACCTAAGCTGATGATTTGTCCTGAAGGAGTACGAAAACTTCGGGATTCATTGGCGGCATAGCCTAAAATTGGTAGAAGGAGCATTGTGCTCATTAAGGCAGTTATTGAGCGTGTTTTTAATTTAAGTTTCAGATTTATTTGTTTTAAAGACATATCGAAGTGTTATCTTGGTTTTATATTCTTTTCAATTTTAATGTGAAAAATTCGCTATTGTGTTGGTATTTGTTGAAGGAATGAATCACTTGCAACATGAATCAAGGTGTTTAACAGTGAAATCAAGTTTATAGCCCTTATCAATGACAGCATCGGAAATACACCAATAAAAATAATAAAAAAGCTGACTAATTTAGTTGGAATTCGACTAACATATTTCTATTCAAACGGGGATCAATATATTGTTGCTTAACCTTGTTGATATTTCTCGTTAAACTATTCCTTTATCAGTTTCTGTCCAGACTTGGAGTACGGTATGTCGTGGCTTTCTTCACTCAAATCTGTTTTTTCACCCTCAAAGGAGGTGAATGAAGAGGCTGTACAACACGTATTACAACACTACGTTTTGCCGAATTCTGACAATTTTTTGAAAGATCGAATCACACAGGTCAATGTTGAAGGTGATGTACTGCAAATTACCATTAATACCGTGCCAAGTGAAAAAGATCAGTTACAGCAAATTCACGATGAACTCGCTGATGCTTTGGAAAAGTGTGGGATTAAAGAGCTGAATATGCATGTCATTCAGCAGAAAACAGGAAGTCATGCTCAACAACAAGGTGGTTGTGGGCACAACCATGCAGCAGGTGAAAGCTGTTCAAGCAAAAAAGCCGAAGCCCCAAAATCCAATCTGCCTCCTGTTGTAGATGCATCTGCAAGCCAAGATGCGGTAAAACAAGCGAATGCGAATTACCAACCTCAACAAGAAGAAGCCCCGATTCAAAAAGCTGCACCACAGCAACGTGATGTACCTAAGCATCCACGTATCCAGAACGTGATTTTAGTTTCGTCAGGTAAGGGTGGTGTAGGGAAATCAACCACTACGGTAAATTTAGCTCTGGCATTACAAAAGCTCGGGCTGAAAGTAGGTGTGTTGGATGCAGATATCTATGGTCCAAGTATCCCAACGATGCTTGGCAATGCCGGTAAAACCCCAATGATCGAGGCAGAACATTTTGTACCGTTGGATGCTTTTGGTATGGCGGTGTTGTCGATTGGTCATCTGACAGGAGATCACAATACTCCTGTGGCTTGGCGTGGTCCAAAAGCAACAGGCGCATTGATGCAACTGTTCAACCAAACCCTTTGGCCTGATCTTGATGTATTAATGATCGACATGCCACCAGGAACAGGGGATATTCAATTAACTCTGGCACAACGTATTCCAGTGACCGGTGCAGTGATCGTGACGACACCACAAAATGTCGCATTGATGGATGCGACCAAAGGTATTGAATTGTTTAACCGTGTTCAAATTCCTGTGATGGGCGTGGTGGAAAATATGTCGACACATATTTGTTCAAACTGTGGCCATGAAGAGCAAATCTTTGGTACTGGTGGTGGCGATAAGTTATCGGAACAATACGATATTCCATTACTTGGACGTTTACCATTGAATGCGAAAATCCGAGAGCATGCCGATGAAGGTAAACCATCTGTATTGATTGGTGATGATGCCGCAGATAGTTATATTGAAATTGCACAGAAGATTGCAGCTGCATTGCCTAAAGCTGAAAGAGATCAAAGTCGGATTTTCTAACTATTTGAAAAGACTCAATGTTAAACCTGTCTAAGTCTTACTTAGGCAGGTTTTTTTGTTGACCGTTCGTCGTTTTAGGATTATTTACTCTAATTTTTCTACCTAAAATATTTTTTGAAATTTCACGTTATATGGGTATAGAAATGCGTTCAATCACTGCAATGAAGATGGTTATGATTTCTCTCATTCTGTCAACGACAGCTTCTGCTGCCATTATTCCTTATGTTGATTATCCTGAAGAATTCCAAAAGAAATCTTTAAATATTCAGGTTCAAGAAGCTGAACAACAGTCAAATTAATGCTTGAACTCAGCATCACAGCGTGAATGGACTGTGATGCTGAATTTCATCGATGAAGAACGTGCTATAAGCATTTTTGCAAAAGTACATCATGTTTTTCGTTTCGATTACATCGTGTGACTTCAGAGTTATAATTTAAATGACAAACTAACCTGATGAAAAATATTACAAAAAAAATTGTGTTTCATTCTTGAGAAATTTTCACACAAATAATATTTTGCCAATTGAAATAATCCTGATTAATCTGAGCGCATTATCAGCGAGGTCATCCTATGATTTCATGGCTCTTTATTGCGTTGGTTACCACGATTTTATTCACACCCGGACCAACCAATACTTTACTTGCATCTTCAGGCATACAGGTAGGTATTAAAAAGTCATTTCGCTTAATACCCGCGGAAGCATTAGGCTATCTTATTGCCATCACTGCATGGGGGTTTTTAATTGGTCGTGTCACCACTCATTTGCCAATTTTGCCAGTGATATTAAAATTATTTAGTTCATTCTATATTATCTATCTGGCCATCAAATTATGGCGCACTGCCAACGTAGAACATCAGTTGAACCAGCCCACCATCAAAGCTTCTGAATTATTCTGTGCAACTTTACTCAATCCTAAAGCTTTGCTTTTTGCCTCGGCTATTTTCCCTGCAATTGTTTGGGTGAGTGTAGATTATTATATTGCGCACATGTTGATGTTTATTTTATTGATCCTACCCATCGCTTTTATTTGGACACTCATTGGGTCGCTGTTAGCCAATAATAAAATTAAATGGTTAAACCAGTCCAATATGCAAAAAACAGCATCCTTAGTCCTGATGAGTTTCTCAATTCCAATGAGTTATTCGGCATTGTTAAGTCTTTAAGATGATTCACCGCAGCAGACTGAACAGGAATACAAATCGTGGGTTATTTCCATTGACGGGGTTTTCAGTTAAAGTACAGCGCAGTAATTGAATATGTATTCTGGGAATAAATAAATGGCTATTAAGTCTGATCGTTGGATTCGCGAAATGAGCGAAAAACACGGCATGATTGAACCGTATGCAGAAAACCAAGTTCGTTTAGACGAAAATGGTCAAAAACTCATTTCATATGGCGTTTCAAGCTATGGTTATGATGTTCGTTGTGCGCGTGAGTTCAAAGTGTTCACAAACGTTCACTCTGCTATTGTTGACCCAAAAAATTTCGATGATAAAAGTTTTATCGATATCGAAGCTGACGTGTGTATTATTCCACCTAACTCATTTGCACTTGCTCGTACAGTAGAATACTTCCGTATCCCACGTAATGTCTTAACGGTGTGTTTAGGTAAATCAACCTATGCGCGTTGCGGTATTATTGTAAACGTGACGCCACTTGAGCCAGAGTGGGAAGGTCATGTGACCTTGGAATTTTCAAATACAACCAATTTACCTGCACGTATTTATGCTGGTGAAGGTGTTGCTCAAATGTTATTCTTTGAGTCTGATGAAGTGTGTGAAACATCTTATAAAGATCGTGGTGGAAAATACCAAGGTCAAACAGGTGTAACTTTACCTAAAACCTAAGTATTGAATTGTAAGACTTCATGCAAAAAGCAAACTCAATGAGTTTGCTTTTTTTATAAGTGTCTGAAAAATTGAGCTTATTCATTTATCGGAAAAAATGCCAACCCAATCGCAATTTTTTGCAAATTCCACTTCATTTATATACTATAAACTGTGATGTAATCTTAATATTAAAAGAGAAGCATGGAATTCTTCTCTGAACAATTAAAAATATAAATATGGTGCAAGGCATCGTATACGGGAAGGTCGAGATGGCACTTAATTATACGAACATATTTAATCAGACTTTACTTGCAAGTTTAATGACGCTTACTACGGTTTCGGTCTACGCATTGCAGCCTCTTTCGGATGAAAATTTAAGTGCGACGACTGGTGAGGGTGTCGCCATGATTCCTCAAGATGCTTATTTTGTTTTTCAAGGGGAAAATTCAACTGCGGCAGATTTAATGAATCGCCAAAAAGATACTGGATATATTCATCTCATTCCAGTGGGTCCTTTAACAGATGCGGCATTGGATACCAATAAAAATGGAACAGTAGGGTCAGAAGATCATTCCGTCGGTAAGGCTGATTTGTTCGTATATGGTCTCGCATTATCTAAATCTGATAATAATCATAATACGCGCTTAGCTGCGACAGACAAAGATGCACGTATAGGATCATGGGGAACAGCAACCAATCCATGGCTACTTCGAGTCGGTACTGAAAATCAGGTTCCAAATTTTGATTTAAATAAAACATGTATAAGTAATGATCCTAGCTGTCAGGTTCCATTCTTGACGCTTGAAGCTCCATTAATGGACACAGTTCGTCCTACAGATGCAGCTAATGGTCTTGATGCTTATAAATTAAAGATGGCCATGTGGGCGGATGCTTTTGTGCTTGATCCTTCTCGTAAAGAAGGGGATCCACTACTTTACCAATTGGGGGAAAAAGCAGGAACGAGTAATGCGGATCGTGCTAATCGACTTCGTTTACAGGCCATTTGGAATAATTTTTCCATTAATGGAAGTAATATAAAAATCTTTCAAACTTTAAATGGTGCAAATAACCAAGCAGGCATGAGTGCATTTTATAACAACACCTTGGGTGTTGCTGGACTTGTGCGTTTGAACTCAGGTGATGGTCAAAATCTGACGACGGGGAATAAAACAGCCAATATTCTTAGACTGAGTACGCGTGAAACATCAGACACTCCTAATTTACAAACCCCTGCCATCAACAATACTCTGGCACCAGTATTTGATGCCAATGAGGGTATCTTTATTCATAATTTGAATGCCAATATCGTATTGGGTTCACTCTATCAGCCTTTGATTCTAGGCTCTGATGGTAAAAACTTTAGTTTGGAACTCACGCGTATTCCAAATAAACCTGAAATTTATAAAAAAATATACACAGATTATAGCAATCCAAACTCGACAGAATATGCGGGCTCAACCTGTAACTTTTATAAATGTGGTACCAATGGGTTGAATGGCTATCAAGGGACGAATGCAACACATAGCAGTATCACTATTGGAAGTACTTCTTATAACGCTGCGAATAATACTTTAAGTGCTTATAAAGGATCAGATGCAGTAGGTATAAGTTTTGGTGCAGTCAATCCAATTCCCCAAACGCCTAATGCCGCATTGCCACCGTCAAATTTTAAAAATATGGGTTCTGCGGTCATTGATGGTGTTCTTATTCAGCATATGAAAATCACCACAAAAGGATTATAGGAGAGCATTCATGAAAAATTCATTAGTCGCTGTCCTATTCAGTGTTATAGCATCAATGACTTATGCACTTGAGCCCATGTCAGATGAAGCTTTAAAAAATGTTGAAGGACAAGCTGGAGCTGATCTCTCATTAAAACTTTCTTTAAACCAAAAGTTAGTGACTGAGAATAATGTTCAACGTTATGTTTTTGATGATGCACTGTGTAAGGATGTGGAATATTGTCGTCTCGCGCTTGCTGTCAATAATCGCTATATCAAAGATGGTCAAGCAAGTAGTACAGATGGTTTTAAATTATGGCTTGTTTTTAAAGGGATTCAGGGTACTCTAAATATTCAAAAGATTGGCTTGGATGGTGTAGATATCAGCTATAAAAATGATTCTGGTACTGATCAGCTTAAAGCAGCGATGCAACTAAGCTTTGATGCATCTAAGCCAATTCAAATTCGTAATTTTGGTTTTGATGCTTTGGCTTTTGGTCAGGATAAATTTACCAGTAATGCCACCACTGAGGGTGTAGGAACAAGTCCTGCTGACTATGGTTACCTGCAAGTGACACGTTATGATTCATCTAATGCTCCTCGTTCTGCATATGACCATGGGCGAGAAACTGGTTTTATGGGTTTAAAAATGAATGGTAATTTAGCTGTTCAGGGTAACGTCATGATGTTTGGTTGTGACGGCAGTCACCAGCGTTGTTGAAATTAGACATGCATAAGGAAATGTGATGAACAATAAAAAATATAATCACAGCTCATTGCTGGTTATGAATGCATTAAGCCTGAGTATCTTGCTTGCAAGCGGTCATGCCATTGCTTTAGAAGTGATGCATGACGAAGCTTTGCGAAATGTGAATGGTCAAGATGGTGTTCATATCTCGACAACATTGACTGAAGCCAACATGGATCAGGTCTATTGGCAAGATCAAGCAGGTCGTGGCAGTAGTGGAGCAACCAATAATACATTGCAGGCAACAGCAGATAATGTCTTTATTCGAAAAAGTAATGTATCTAATCAAACACTAGGGGCAGACATTAAAATTAACGCTGGAAGCAATGCGAACCAAGCAGGGTTAGACTTCAATGCCAGTGTGACACCTGCTTTAGTGACCATGAATAATCTTAGAATTTGTGATAATGAGAGTTCAAGCCGTTGTAGTTTTTCAATGGGTCAATTGGCTTTACAAACTACTTCGAATACTGATTTATCGCTTAGAACGATTCATGGATTATTCAGCAAAGAGAACCTTAGCGAAATCGCACTAGGGATTAAGAATGCCAATATCTATTTAGGGCAGACTGATGCACGAAATCAACTCAACCAACTTGTTTTAAACAACTTCAATTTCAACTTCAAAGCACGTGGTGCCATTTTTGTCGATGAGGTTGAGGGATTGAGAATGCAGTCGAATACACGTACAGGGTCGACAGATAATGTTGCCGGTATGAGTAGTACGCCTAATGATAATTTGGGTTATGTGGATTTAAACCGTGTTGCAAATTCGGCTTCAAAAAATGCAGGATTTATTAACACAGGAACCTATGGCAATGGTAAGTCAGGTGCTGAGGGTGAAACAACAAACTCAGGTCTAAATATCGAAGTAATGTTGAATAAGAACGTGAGCTCAAATGACCCATATGCTTTAAATAGCAATACAAATAATCCTCAAGGAGCTAAAGGACTCATCCGTGTAGGTGCCAGCGGGCGAATGGTCAATTCATCGTTGCAATTTCGTGGTACAAAAGGCAAGGAAAGTGTTCTAGGAAATGCCAATAGTCCAACGGCTTCATCCAGTAATAGTGTAATTGGTGATTCTGGAATCGGATTCCGTATGAAAGCTGACTTTACCAAAGACAATGATTCAATGCTCGGAAGTGATGGCCAAGCAACGACTTTAGAAATTGGTGGGGCAGGTCTAAATGCATACGGTTTTGAGTTTAGTAACTTAACAGGGTTAAGACCAAATACTCGAGCATCTTTTGACAGTGGTAATGTGTATCTCAATTTAGCAGATACAAAAACACTGCGCTTACCTGAAAACGAAGTGTTCCAAAAAAGTCGTTTTGGTAATGGAAGTTATTTAACCTTAGCAACTGATTATCAGCACCAAATTCATAATGCAGTAACAGGTGATAATCCATACAGCTTGATTGCTGCGATTCGTGGTGCTGAATTTCAGTCTATTTCCCGCCGTGGACGTTTTACCAATAGTGCAGGAACACCAGGAGCTAACTTGTTTGCGAATACAAATGTTAAAAATGAGTGGGGCTTGGCACTGCCTTTTTATAATCTGAATGCCAATCTTGCTCTATATGGAACATCAGTTCGTGCAGATCAAGCTTTTTATTACACATTAGCAGGCTCCGATGTTGTTAAAAACATGATTGCTACAGCGGGTAATACCTCAAGAATTGGTTTGTCTTTTGCAATGAGTACCTCTGGGGTAGATCGAGCTAATGGTCAAGCGCTAGGCAATAAAACCACGTCAATTTTAGTGGTTGATGGAGGTAAGGTAGGCAGTGGAGATACGGCAACTTCAACAGATTACTATATGGGTTTACGTAATATTGATCTGTACGCGAAGGGAACAGGAAATATGGGCGTAGAAAATGGTAGTGTAAATGTCAGCTTGCGCGATATGTTGATTGTTTTATCAACAGAAGTTGCTGCGGGATATCTGCCAGGTACCATTTATAAAACCTGTAAATTAAATAGTGGAGCAGCAGGATGTGCTACGCGAAGTTCATCACCAGATAACAATTTTGCTTTAGCTGATGATGTGATGTTTGTGGTGAAATCACGTCTTGGTGGTGATGTTGATTTTTCTTTAATTCCAAATAATGCTGCTGAAGATGGTCAGAACTTATCTTTTGTAGGTGAATTAGAGCTGAAAGGTGACAATAACACCTTCCAAATTACCGATCCTCATAATGGTTCAACACTTGGTTTAGACCGTTTGACAGGTAAAATTGCATTTAATAATGCATTGGTTGTTAGTAAAGATCAAAATGGTGCGGGACAATTTGGTGTGAATGCTGCCTTGATGTTCAATCCTCAAAAGACAACTTCGGGTGTTTTTAGAGCAAGAGACATCAACTTCTATCCTCCAACTGTAGGTGCTGGCGCTCGTTTAGGCGAATTGGCCATTACTGGCGGTCGCTTGAATAGTGAATTGCGCATTACACCTCGAAATTAATAAGTAAATATGGAAAGTTGAGGGATAGACTCATGAATATGATAAAAACAAAACGATTCAGTTTACTTATTTTGACCACTGCGGTGGGATTCCCGTGTTTTGCTATGCAACCATTAGATGATCAGTCTCTTTCGTCTACTACTGGTCAAGATGGGATTAGTATTGGTATTGGAATGGATAAGATCGAGTTCACACAGGTTGCGATCATTGATCAAGATGGAATTAAAGATCCAATATTAGGAAAAAATTATTCACAAGCTGCTGGCTTAGTGGTCGCAGGTCCAACTGGTAATCCAATTCAGGTTCAATTTTTAGGTCATACCCCTGGTTCGTCTACAATCAATGCAAAAATTGATACAGACGGAGGTAATGGCACGCCATTTGCCAATATAGGTATCACTTTTGCGGAGCAAATTACTGGGTTTAAATTGAGTCCATTCGCACTCTATATCGCCAGCAGTAATCAGGTGTCTAGCACTACGCAAACTAAATCGATTTATAATGATCTGAAGCAGTTGGTGCCCGGTGTCGCTAAAATTTTAGAAATAGGCAGTGCTGATCGAAACTTTGAAATTACATTAAATCAATCCCAACGTCCTCAGATCAATGTTCAATTAGGAAATGTGCCTCAAGGCTACATGGTCCAGTTTGGAGGCGCAATTCAATCAATCTGTGGCACAGGCTCAGGCTGTCCTATTGCATTCGTATCTGGTAATTCTTCTGCAAAATTCGATTTTCAGGCTAAAGCTACTGATCAAAACAATGGTTTTTCATTATCTGGTTTCCATGCAGGTGTTGCACCTTCAGGTATTTACATCGGAAATACAGGACAATCTAGTAAAATGAATGTTGGTCTCAACAATGTGATGTTGGGACGTGAGGGGGCGAGTAGTCCGACGGTCTTTAATGGTTTAGCGAATGGTTCAATGGGGAGCTTTGGGGCTATTGGTACATCTGTGAAAGATTTGAAAGTGAATATCAACGGTCTATAAAAAATCCCGCGAATCGCGGGATTTTTTATGCTCAAATTATTGGGCGATTTTAGTGAGTATTTCTTCTTTACTCAGGTTGCTTGATTCAGTATCAGAACGACCTTTGTACTCAAAAGTACCAGCATCTAAACCTTTTTCACCGATAACAATTCGGTGCGGAATACCTGTTATTTCGATATCGGAGAATTTAACGCCTGGTCGTTCATCACGGTCATCTAAAAGCACGTCATAACCAGCAGCTTGAAGTTCTGCATAAAGTGCTTCAGCAGCCTCTACAGTACGAGGTGATTTATGAGCATTCATCGGAACGATTGCGATATGGAAAGGCGCGATAGCAGCAGGCCAAATAATTCCTTTTTCATCGTAATTTTGTTCAATGGCAGCCGCGACTACGCGAGTCACCCCAATACCATAACAACCCATTGTTACAGTGAATGGTTTACCATCCTTACCTAATACTTTGCAGCCCAGAGCTTCAGAGTATTTTTGACCTAATTGGAAAATATGACCAACTTCAATACCACGTTTAATTTGAAGTACACCTTTACCATCTGGAGATGGATCACCCTCAACAACATTGCGAAGATCATAAACTTCAGTGAATTGAGCATCACGCTCCCAGTTCACACCTGTCGCATGTTTGCCTGCTTCGTTTGCACCTGCAACAAAGTCAGACAATACTGACGCTGCTCGGTCAACGATGACATTAATCCCTTTTTCGACCAGACCTTGAGGACCAACAAAACCAGCGGTTAAGCCTAAAGCACTCAGTTGTTCTTCAGTTGCAAATGTAAGTGGTGATGCAATCAGCGGATGTTTCTCAGCTTTGATTTCGTTTAGCTCATGATCCCCACGAAGGAATAGTGCTACGACAGGCGCAGTTTTACCTTCTTCAGCGATTCCTTGTACCAACAAAGCTTTGACAGACTGTTTTGCATCGGTACCTAAGAAAGCAGATACATCAGCTATAGTTTTTTGATTTGGTGTTTCAACAATTTTTAATTCTTGAGTTGGTGCAGCACGTTCACCTACAAGAATCGCTTCAGCCATTTCGATATTGGCTGCGTAATCTGATTCAGTTGAGAATGCAATATCATCTTCACCGCTAGATGCCAATACATGGAATTCATGCGAACCTGAACCGCCAATTGAACCTGTATCCGCCTGAACTGGACGGAAGTCTAAACCTAAACGAGTAAAAATACGGCAATAGGCATCGTACATCGTGTCGTAAGTTTCTTGTAATGAATCTTGATCTGCATGGAATGAATAAGCATCTTTCATCACAAATTCACGAGAGCGCATAACGCCAAAACGAGGACGAACTTCATCACGGAATTTAGTTTGAACTTGGTAGAAATTAGCGGGTAATTGTTTATAACTTTTGAGTTCGTTACGCGCTAAATCAGTAATGACTTCTTCATGTGTAGGGCCGAGAACAAACGGGTTGTTGTGACGGTCATTAAAGCGTAAAAGTTCTGGACCATATTGCACATAGCGACCAGATTCTTCCCATAAACTTGCTGGTTGGGTCACAGGCATCAATACTTGTAGTGAACCAGCACGGTCCATTTCTTCGCGAACAATCGCTTCGACTTTATTTAACACACGTACGCCCATTGGCAACCAAGAATATAATCCTGAAGCCAATTTACGAATCATACCCGCACGAAGCATCAGCTGATGAGAGATTACTTCAGCATCACTTGGGGTTTCTCTTAACGTTGCAAATAAAAAGCGACTCGCGCGCATGGAATTTGTCCTAATAATGAGCGTTAAAGCATAAGATTATACGATAAAAAATGAGGTGAACATTTTGAATGACACCTCATGACAATTCTCTACATTATGACATGAATTTTCGTGTTTGACGTACCATAAAATTCTTAAAGTCATCTAAGTAGGTAAAGATAACGGGAACGACAACTAAGGTCAGCAGGGTAGAAGTAATGACGCCCCCAATGACAGCATGCGCCATCGGAGCACTTTGTTCACCTCCTTCACCCAAGCCTAATGCCAATGGCACCATACCCATGACCATCGCACTTGTGGTCATCAGAATGGGTCTCAGTCGTGTTTTACCTGCAGCAATAATGGCATCAAAACGTGTCTCACCGCGATCAATAGCTTTCTTAATAAAGTCAATGAGGAGAATCGCATTCTTGGTTACTAATCCCATTAACATGATGATGCCAATAATGGAAAATAAATTCATTGTTGAGTTAAATAAGAATAATGCAAGGAATACCCCGACCAATGACAATGGTAATGAGGCCATGATCGCCGCAGGATGAATAAAACTATTGAATTGAGAGCCTAAAACAATATAGATAAATACAATAGAAAGTGTAACAGCTGTAACAGCGTACCCAATCGATTCTTCCATATCTGCGTTTGCACCTTGTGTTTCAAAACCATAGCCGGCAGGCATCTCGAAGTTATCTTGCAATGCTTTAATATCTCGACCAATATCACCTGCAGGTCGACCTGAAGTATTGGCTTCAACCATGACTTCACGTGCTAAATCACGACGGTTGATTTGAGATGCACCATAACTTTCTTGTGTGCTTGTTACGCTTGAGAGCGGAACCAAGATCGGTTGATTATTCGCATCCACTTTTTGCGATTTTAAATATAAATTATTGATGTCACTTGGAAGCGTACGTTGATCTTCAGAGAGGCGCAAATTGACATCATAGGTTTCACCTTTTTCGTCTTTCCACGTCGTTACATCATCACCAGCAAGGAGAGGGCGGATCACATTGGCAATTTGGCTGACTGATAATCCTAAATCGTTTGCAAGTACACGATTTACATGCACTTCAAGGGTAGGTTTAGGCTCTTTGAGCGAGCTTTCTAAATCGACGACACCATCAATTTTTGCCATTTCCACCATGAAACGATCAGAAATTTTTTGTAATTCATCTAGCTCAGGTCCTTTGATGGAAATCATGACAGGCTTTTGACCACCAGACACAGTTTCATCTGCTGAAGCAATAGAGGTGAGGGTAATACCCGCCACTGTTTGTAGTCGATCACGAAACTCATTGGTTAAATCAGTCAGTGTCTGAGAGCGCTCTTGGCGAGGACTTAAACTGACTCGGATGCTTACGTGGTTTTTCCCGCGATCAGTCACCCCATTAATAACGCCGTACGTTCCTTTAACTTCTGGATGCTGTCGAATAATAGATTCAACTTGTTTTAACTTTGCCTGAGAGTATTCGAGTGAAGCATCTACGGGCGTTTCAAATTTGATCCGAATTTCACCTTTATCTGGAACAGGTACAAACTCTGTTCCCACCATTTTTGATAGCGCGAGCGCGCCAAACAGTGAGGCAACAGCAACGACAATTGTTAGAAAGCGGAATCTTAGAGCCAGTTTTAGCAGCTTCTCGTACACTTCATTTAATGAATCAAGTTTATTTGAGATCCCATTGAAGAAGCGTTTCAATGCGCTCGGTTTTTTATTTGGATGATGACGTTCAGCCCAGTGAGCTGAGAGCATTGGATCGAGCGTAAAACTGACAAACATTGAGATCAGTACGGCGGTGCTCACTGTCACGCCAAATTGGTAGAAGAAACGACCGATAATACCGCCCATGAATGCAACTGGTAAGAACACCGCAACAATAGTTAAAGTGGTTGCGAGAACTGCCAGCCCAATTTCTTTGGTTCCATCTAAAGCAGCAGTCACATGATCTTTCCCCATATCAGCATGGCGAACAATATTTTCACGTACCACAATTGCATCATCAATAAGAAGGCCAATACTTAAAGACAGGGCAAGAAGAGTCATCATATTGATGGTAAAACCAAAAGCCCAAATGAACGTTAATGTTCCAAGTAAGGCGATTGGCAGGGTAAGGCCTGTAATAATCGTCGATCTAAATGAACCTAAAAAAAGTAGAACGATGACAACCGCAAGTACACCACCTTCAATAATTGTACGGGCAACATCACCAATACTTGCTCGTATGCCTCGAGATGTATCGACAACTACTTTCAATGTTGTTCCTTGCGGGAGTTGTTGTTCTATACGGTTTAGTGTTTTATAAGCCGCATCTACAACGTCAATTACATTTGAATCAGAGCTTCTGAGAATATCCAACGCGACAGCATTTTGACCGTTAATGAATGCACTCGACTCGAGTTCAGCTTGGCTGTCGTAAATTTCAGCTACTTGTTTTAAGTAGATTGGCGTGCCATTTTTACTCGCGACGATGAGATCCCCAAAGGATTGGGGATGAATTACTCTTGATTTAATTTCAACAACCAGCTCTGAATTTGACTGTTTGAGTGTGCCCCCAGGGACTTCAATGTTTTCGCCTTTTAGTGTGTTAATGACTTGATCAATGCCAACACCAAGACTTTGTAATTTTTGTGGATTAACTTCAATACGAATTTGACGCTGCGAGTCACCTAGCAGGTTAACTGTACCTACCCCACGAACAGTTCTCAATTGAGGAACAATTTTTTGATCTAAATAAGAGCTGAGCTCTCGGAGTGACATATTCTCAGACTCAAATACCACCGACATGATGGCACCTGCGGAAGGGTCATAGCGCTCAACAATAGGATCAGTAATTTCATCACGAAATTCTGCTGTCACTGGCGCAATTTTGTCTCGAATATCTTGCGCTGCAACGGTTGAAGGAACATCCAAATTAAACTCAGTGATAATTGTAGAGAGTCCTTCACTCGACTGCGATATCACTTGTTTAACACCTGAGATCGTATTGATCTGATCTTCCATCTTTTTGGTAATTTCAGATTCAACAGTTTCAGGAGAAGCACCTGGATAAGTGGTATACACGACCACAAATGGGAAATCGACATCAGGGAATTCTTCAACTCCCATTCGTTGCCATGATGATAAGCCCAATACCATCAGGCATAGCATCATCATGATCGTAAAGACAGGATATTTCACACTGATTCGAGTTAACCACATAGTTCAGATCCTGTCTTACTTTGAAGCAATTGAGACTGTTTTATTTAAGTCATCATTATTAAACTTAATTCTACTGATGTAATCCGTTGGCTGAAGACCACTGATCATTGCAATATTCTCGTTGGGTTGTCGATCCAGAATTCGAATATTAGCTTTCTGAATTTTCTGATCACGGATGATCCACAGATAAGGTTTGCCATCTGCATCTTGAATAGTATCAAGAGGAACTTTTTGCCCCTGAATTTGTTTGTCATCTAAAATGAAACCTTCGACAAAAGCACCAATACTCAGTGAATTGATTGATTCATTCGGTTGAGCAAAAAAATCAACCTGACGACTGATTTGATCGGCCATTGGGGAAATGCGTGTTAACTTGGCAGTATAATTTTGGGTAGTCCCTTGAATTTTATATTCAATGTTGTTTCCAATGTTGAGCGCATGTTGAGATTCGACAGGGAGTTTTGCTTGAATCTCCAATTTTTGTGGATCTACGATTTCAAATAATGTTTGACCCATTGAAACGGTTTGACCTGGTTCGACTTGACGTTTGGTAATTACGCCAGAAATGGGGCTACGAATTAATCCATCAGCATCGGCTTTCAGTGCGATATCCACATTTGCTTGCTGAGCTCGTACAGTTTCGAGTTGGGCTTTATGCTCCACTTGACTTTGTTCATATTCAACCTTAGAAATAAATCCTTGATCATAAAGTCGTTTTTTTCGAGTGACCATATTTGCAGCTTGTTGTGCCTGCGCTTGTGCAGAAGCAAGATTAGCGCGAGCTTGTGCGAGTCGGGCTGTATTATCTTGATTATTTAAACGTACCAAGACTTGTCCTTTACTCACCCTTTCACCGACTTGTACAGAGACTTGACTAGCAGTGGCAGTCACTTGCGCTTGAATTGTACTTTGATTCACAGCGCGTATGGTGCCTGTGAAAGCAAATTTCAGATTTGAGACCCCATTTTCAACTTTGACTAAGTCCTGTTGTATTAATTCAATTTTTTGAGGGGTAGATGAGGTTGGCTGTACACTTTCGTCATTTTTTTGACAAGCGGCTAAAAGACAACTCGTACACAGCGTTCCTAATACGAGATATTTCTTATACTGACTGCTGTGACGAGTCGCATTCGGCATGTGATAATTCCTTTCCATTCAGACAAACTCTTCTTTATTCAAGAGTTTTTAAGCGCTTGATAATATTGTCGTATTGTGACTGAGTATTTCGATAGTTTGTTTGTAAAGATTCAATATTTTTTTGGATATTACTCATATTCTGTGCATTATAAGTGATTCGATCTTGTAAGTTTTTAGGGACAGGGTTCCCTTTCTTGATATAGGTCTGTTCCTGCTTTTTAAACAATATTCGATCTTGCTCCAGTTGTTGGTACTGTTGTTTTTGAAAGGTGATTTGTTTGTTGATGTTTTTCAACATATCATCACGTTTGTTCGCAGCCACTTTACTAGAACCATAAGCGCGTTTTAAGCGTAGATCTTGTTCATGTTGTTTGGCTTGTTGCGTACGTACAGCACTTTGTTGCTGTTCTTTATCGGCATCATAAGGTCGATTTTTTTTAATCACTTGCATATTACGGTCAAGTGCTTCATAACCGTGACGAATATGCTCTGGTGTTACCGAACTACTAATATTAGCTACGCCATTTTTATCATAATAACGATACCAAGACGGTTTGGTCACTGTGGTATTAGCAATTGCTTCACTGATACATAAACCAAATGTCATCATGATCACTAAGAATGTTTTATGATGAAGATGCTTTAACCCAATTCTTGATTTGTGCGAAAGATTAAACATTGGAATTGGCCCCCGTGATATCAATTCAATTTTTTAATTTTTGCTTTTAATAACAAGCATTTTATGTGGTTCTGGTAAATTTATAAATATAAACCGTTAAATAATTTACGCTTAATCTGATTCACCCTTAAATTCTATGAAGCTTTGTGACACAATCTCTCCGCGAGTACTCAACTGCATTGAAAATCAATGTAATGTTATGTTAGAAAATAATGGTTATTCTCTAAATTAAGCGTTTCATTTTTCTTTAAATCTCATCTCAGGAAGGATCATTCAATGGATGATAATCTGCAAAATATTAAAGTGATGGTCATTGATGATTCAAAAACGATTCGTCGGACCGCAGAAACTTTATTACAGCGTGAAGGATATGACGTTGTAACTGCAGTAGATGGATTTGAAGCATTATCTAAAATTGCTGAAACTCGACCTGATATTATTTTTGTAGATATTATGATGCCGCGTTTAGATGGGTATCAAACGTGCGCACTGTTAAAAAACTCACAAAATTTCCAACATATTCCAGTGGTCATGTTATCCAGTAAAGATGGTATGTTTGATCAGGCAAAAGGACGAGTTGTTGGATCTGATGAATACCTCACGAAACCATTCAGTAAAGATGAGCTATTGAATGCGATTCGTAAACTTGTCGCTTCACGTTAAGTACTGGGAAAATAAAATATGACACGTATCTTAGTGGTAGATGACTCTCCAACAGAAATGTTTAGATTTAAAGAAATTCTGTCCAAAAATGGCTATGAAGTGCTAGAAGCAACCAATGGTGCAGATGGTGTTACCTTAGCGCAAGCAGAGCAACCAGATCTTGTACTTATGGATGTGGTGATGCCTGGTGTGAATGGATTTCAAGCAACTCGGCAAATTGCAAGAGCTGATGTAACGAAGCATATTCCAGTTGTCATTGTCAGTACCAAAGATCAGGATACGGATCGAATTTGGGGCAAAAGACAAGGCGCTGTCGACTACCTGATCAAACCTGTAGATGAATCAAGATTACTGGATGTCATTCAGCAATATTTAAATACAGGCACAGCATGATCATTCAAGATGAAAGTGATCAACAACACTGGTTAACGCAAGCCAGTAATGCTAATTCGGCTCAAGCAAATGAGTACCGTGATGTACAAAATCAGGACCTCTGGTCTGGTGTATGTTTTAAAGTTGAGCAGCAACAAATTATTACCCCACTTGGTGATATTGCGGAGGTTAGCCCTTTACTGAGCATTACTTCTTTACCACTTACGCCGCCGTGGTATTTAGGTTTGGCGAATTTGCGAGGTCGAGTAGTGACCGTATTAGATCTAAAGCAATTTGCTTTGGGTAAAACCACACAATTACACGCTAATGTTAAAATTTTATGTTTTAACGTGGGGCAAGACTGTGTTGGATTACTTGTGGATGAAGTCCTCGGTGTAAAACATTATAAGAATAATACCTATAGCGCCGGTTCGGATTTGATCGCAGAACCATATAGATCATTTTGCCAAGGTTATTTTCTCGATCATTCAACACCTGTAGCTGTGCTGATGATGAGTCAGCTATATGAGCATGATCGCCTAAAGCATATGTTCACATCTAATTCAATTTAATGTCTAGTCAGCAATAGTTTTTTGGGGGAGCTGAGTGAGTTTACGGTTAAAAAAGACCAGTCGGAATGTGAATGATTCAGATTCCAACACACAGGGATGGAAAGCTTCACTTAAGTTAAAACTTGAACAGTTTTCAGAGCTGTTTGGGCAATCTGCCCAAACGAAGTCTTATTTAATCATGGCTATTATTAGCCTCGTTTGTGCTTTTCTGATTTTATTGTTTCTCATGTTTAATCTCCCACGTACGGTGGAGCAAAGTCGTGGGGTGGGGGAACTGAAATATCTCAATCAAATGATGATTATTCAGATTCAACAGTTTGAGGATAATCCTACAGATTACACATTACAGATTCTCAAAAACTCTCAGCTTATTTTTAGTTCACAACTTGAAAATGTAAAATCAGTTTATTTTTATAGTCCGGCTTTAAATGAAGTAGATCGACTATGGTTAGAGTCTCAAAGCAATATCACGGAGTCTCAGTTACAAAAAATTCAAGTTGCTCTCAATGAAATTCGCACAGGTTCTACGTGGTTACTGATTTTACTGTCACTTTTATTGTTGATTAGTTTATCGAGCTTCACCTTTGCTGTAATTAAACTTTTTATTTTGAGAAGCCAAGAAGATCGTCTGCGTTTGATTGAGCTAGTGGATAAAGATAAGAAGAATCAAACCGCGATTTATCGGCTTTTAGATGAAATTGGAGATTTAGCTGAAGGCGATTTGACCAAATATGCTGCGGTTTCTGCAGATTTCACGGGGACAATCGCGGATTCAATTAATGTAGCGATAGATCATTTACGTGATTTGGTGATGAGAATTAATCAGGCTTCTCAACAAGTTACCCAATATATTCATCAAACTCAGCATATGAGTTCACAATTGGCTCAATCTTCAGAGCTGCAAGCTCGTGAAATCCAAAATACATCGCTCGCCATTCATGACATGGCAGACTCAATTGATCACGTTTCTGAAAATGCAGCGCAATCTGCAAAAGTTGCTCAGCGCGCGGTACTTATCGCAGCGAAGGGTGGGGAAGTGGTTGAACGATCAATAGATGGAATGGATCAAATACGAGGGCAGATTCAAGAAACATCTAAAAAAATTAAAAGGCTGGGTGAATCTACTCAAGAGATTGGAAACTTTGTTGCAACCATTGAAGACATTGCAGGGCAAACGCATCTGTTGGCATTAAATGCAGCCATTCAAGCCGCAATGGCTGGCGATGCTGGACGAGGTTTCGCTGGTGTTGCTGATGAGGTGCAGCGTTTAGCTGAACGTTCAACTGCTGCGACCAAACATATTGAGATATTAGTAAAAAATATTCAATTAGATACGCATGAGGCTGTTCGCTCTATGGAGCAAACAACTTCTGAGGTGGTTAAGGGGACTGGACTTGCTCAAGATGCAGGAGCAGCACTTGCAGATATTCAGTTGATTTCAAAACAGTTGGCTCAACTGATTGCGAATATTTCAGCATCTTCAAAAGTTCAGTCAGCTGCTGCGGGGCAAATTGCGAAAACAATGTCGCTTGTGCAAGATGTCACACGAGAAAATCACGCTTCAACCTTAGATACTGCTCAATCGATAGCAGAACTCACTCAAATGGCTGATTCTTTAAGGAAATCAGTTGCAAACTTTAAATTACCTGAGTGATTGAGCCATGAAAAATAATAATCCTAATAAAATACAATTATATCTTTCAGAAGCACTCTATCGTGCATATATAGATATGCAGCTTCCTCAGGATGAATTAAATTTTGAAGATGAGGAGCTTATTACCACCTTTGCTGAAGAGCTTAAGGAATTACTTCTAGAAATATCAGAAAATTTTCAAGTCTTATCGAATGATTTAGAACAGGTAAATATTTGGCAAGCATTGCGCCGTAATTTTCATACCTTAAAGGGTTCAGGTCGAATGCTTGGATTCAACTCAGTTTCTGAGCTTGCATGGACCGTTGAGACAATACTGAATATTAGGCTTGATCAGCAACGTTCATGGAGTCAACTGGTCCTTGAGTATGTTGAGCTGATCTCTCGTATATATCGCTACATCATTGTGCCTAGTTTAATAGCGAAACAAGCGATTCAATTAGATGTTAAACCTCTATTGCTTTTAGGTCGGCAATTAGAACATTCAAATATCATAGATCAATCATTGCATCCTTTGTTGGCGATCAACGCTCATCTCACACAGCTAGATCTATATTTCAGGATTGAATGTCATTGTTTGAGTGACTCAAATTCACTCTCAGCAGCAGCCACAATTGAGAATACTCAAATATGGGATAACGAGGTTCTGCAAAGTTTTTATGCTGAAGCTTCAGAACAATTGAAATCCCTGCAAGATATGTTAGATAAATCCAATCAACAATTTCAGGTGGATACGCTTGCACGTGTTGTCCATTCTCTCAGGGGGAGTTCTGCAATTGTTGGACTTGAGAAAATTGAAGTATTGAGTCAGTCATTCGAAAAAATAATACAACGTAATCCATCTCTTGATGCCAACAATAAACAATTGCAAGCACTCACAACGCAGTATATTGATTTAATCAAGTATTACTTAGAAAGCTTGCAAACAACAGGTGACAACGTAACGAGGCAACAACAGTTTCAGGCATTAGAGCATACATTTTTAATCGCATTGAGAGACTTCTCAGAACAGATTACACAGAACGATCCAAATCTTGATCCGCAAGAGTTACTCAAGAAAATTGTAGATTTGGGTGTAGAAGATGTTTTCCTTATAGATACCTTTGTACAAGATGGTATTTCTAACCTCGTTAGCTCTACACGTACTACTGAACGTTCGACCTTACTGAGTCAACAACTCAGTTCAATTGCTAAATTTGCCATTAAAGTTGATTTTGATCTCCTTCAAAAAATTTCAGAAATTTTGAGTTCAATTCACTCCAACATTGCAAGAGAACCGAATTCAATTGCCTACTCAAATGTCCAGCGAGTTTTACAACAAGGGCATGAAAAACTCTTAGAAATATTTGATGAACTTGCTATAGGTCAATTGGCTCAAAATAATGAGGCTTCTCAGCAGCTATTAGGTGATTTAAAACAACTTAATCATGAATACTTCAGCTTTTCCAATCAATCAAATTGCATTTCCACTATAGAGCAGGAGAGCGAAGTATCTGCTCGCTCCTTAGATGAAACAATTCTGACATTACTCAATATAGATTACGCACTCAAAGATTCAGCGAAAGCAAAACAGGGCTTAGATCGCGAAGTAAGTGGTTTTTTTGTCGAGGAAGCGGAAGAAATCTTGTCTCAAATCGAAGACTTGTTCAATACATGGTTAGAGTATCAAGAAGATGCTACGTGTATCCAAAAAATTATGCGGCAATTGCACACGTTGAAAGGTGGTGCATACATGTTGCAAGCAGATTACTTTGCAAATCTAATCCATGAGCTTGAATCTGTATATATTCAACTCATTTCAGAGCATCAAATTGATATAAAAAGTTTCATTATTTTGATTAAAGCCTTACAGCAGGATTTGGTACGGCGTGTCAATATCATTAAAGTTGAGTCTGTCGATTATCCGGTGGAGCAGGCATCAAGGCTTATTCAGGGTTTAATTGAGCTTGGACATTTAAATCTTAAGGGTGGTGACTCGAAGCTGAACTTAGTACATTCGATGCAAAATGATATCAGTCACCACATGTCTTCAGATTTTAGTATTCATTCAACTTTATCAGCGGACCTTGAAACCAATTTAAGAGATTTAGTCACTACGCATAATAATTCATCAAAGTTTGACTCTTCTTCCATTCAGCAAAACTCACATCAGAATGAACCATCTAACGCTAAGGAGAGTGTTTTACCGCCTCCAATGAGTGGCAATTTGCAAAAGTTTGTGCAATCTGCCGTAGCGAACGAGACACTATCAGTCTCTACTGCTGTAATTGAAGCAACCCTTAATTTGATTGGGGAGGATTTGATTCAACGTTCGCAAGTCGAAGTAGAATTAAAATCATATCGGTCAAATTTGGTAGAAATGGATCAAACCATTCAGCGCCTTACTTCACAATTGAGACGGATGGAAGGGGAATTAGAATCCCAAATTTTATTACAACGTAGATCACATAATTCCGCCGAGCATGGATTTGATCCCTTAGAAATGGATCAATATTCATCACTTAATCAACTCTCAAAATCAATATCAGAGTCAACATCAGACTTGTTAGATATCAGAAACTCTCTGCATGAAAAGCTTCAATCTGCAGAAAGTATATTGATTCAGCAGGCAAGAATACAAAACAACATCCAACACTCGTTGATGCGTACTCGTGTCGTACCATTCAAGACGATAAAAATGCGTCTTGAACGCTTATGCAAGCAACTTTCGATGAATCTGAATAAATCTGTTCAGTTACAGATTGAACATGCAGACATCGAATTAGATCGTAGTATTCTTGAAAAGTTGATCACCTCACTTGAGCATATTCTGCGTAATGCGATTGATCACGGAATTGAGTCAGCAGAACAGCGGTTGAAATTAAATAAACCTGAACAAGCAGTCATGCAACTGACACTGGTGAATCATCACAATGAGCTGAGTATTTTGATCAAGGATGATGGTCGAGGAATTGATTCACAAGAGATTAAGCAAAAAGCTGTTGAATTTGGTTGGCTCAATACTGAACGGGATTATTCTGAAACTGAACTATTACAATTGATTTTTAGACCAGGCTTTACCACTGCTGCAAAATTAACAACCGTTTCAGGACGTGGTGTCGGTTTAGATGTCGTTAAAAGTGAAATACAGGCACTGGGTGGGCATGTTCATGTTTCTTCGGAAAGAGGACAAGGAACTTGTTTTGAAATCAGAATTCCTAAATCTTCAATTATTACAGAAGCATTGATGGTAAAAGTTGCGGACCAATTCTTTGCCTTACCGTTACATCAAATACAACGTGTTGAAATGATCGATAGACATGATTTAAATCACGCGAAACAACAGAGTCAGTTGTTGAGAGTGCATGAAGCAAGTTATCAATTAAACGATTTGGCTGACTTCGTGTTGTTAAATCAAAATATAAAAAGAAATTCACCATATTCAGAAACCCAAAAAGTTCCAGTGATTTTGGTGAATATGCACCAGTCTCAACCTGTGGCTTTATTCGTTGATGAAGTCTTAGGAACTAATTCACAAATTATTGTGAAACAGACTGGGAGGCTGATCCATCAAATTGATTATCTCAGCGGTGTAACCATTATGGGTAGTGGAGAAATTTGCCCAATTTTAAATGTAAATCGTGTGGTTCAATATCTCACTCAGCAGGATTGGTCTATACATCTAGAGTCGAAGCCCTCTAATTTAGAGCATGACAATGAAGCACCTACGATTTTAGTGGTTGATGATTCGGTCACAGTCCGTAAAGTGACATCTAAACTACTTGAGCGTTATGGTTACCAGATTGTCACAGCTACAGATGGCATTGAAGCACTTGAATATTTACAGTATTCAACACCTGCCTTAATGTTAATTGATGTTGAAATGCCAAGAATGGATGGTTTTGAAGTGATGCAATGGCTGAGAAATCAACCACATTTGCAGAACTTACCTGTGGTTATGATCACTTCACGGGTGGGGGATAAGCATAAACAACATGCTCTTGAACTTGGTGTATCGGCTTATATGGGTAAACCTTTCCAAGAAGCAGTGTTGATTGAGCAGATCAACCAGCTTTTAAAACAGGATTGAAGTATTTTAAGCGAATTAAAAAAGGATGCATTCGCATCCTTTTTTATATTTCATTGCTCTTAAATTTTAATGTTATGCCAATAGCTCAATTAAGATTTTTTCATAAATTTCAGCCAAAGGTTCCAAATGTGCGATTTCAACATGCTCATTAATCTGGTGGATCGTGGCATTAAGTACTCCCAGTTCGAGAACCTGAGCTCCAGTTGGTGCGATAAAGCGGCCATCTGATGTACCACCACTGGTTGATAATTCTGTTGTCGTACCAGTCACATCCAAAATCGCTTTTTTGGCAGCATTGACGAGCTCTCCAACAGGGGTAAGGAATGGTAAACCTGATAGTGTCCACTCGATATCATACTCAACGCCGTGGCGATCTAAAATTTCATGTGTACGTGCTTTTAATTCATCAGCAGTAACTTCTGTAGAATAGCGGAAGTTAAATAATAAGTTCATCGTGCCAGGCACAACATTGGTTGCACCCGTTCCAGCAGAAATATTCGAGATTTGGAAAGACGTTGCAGGGAAATACTCATTGCCTTGATCCCATTCTGTCTCACATAATTCAGCAATTGCTTTTGAGGCTGTATGAATTGGGTTAATGGCCAAATGTGGATAGGCCACATGCCCTTGCTTACCTTTCACTGTTAAATTGGCATTGAGAGACCCACGACGGCCATTTTTAACAATGTCACCTAAAGTATTCGTACTTGACGGTTCACCAACTAAACACCATGTCATTTTTTCTTGGCGTGCTTCTAAAGTTTCTACAACTTTCACTGTTCCATTGATAGATGGACCTTCTTCATCTGAAGTGATCAAAAAAGCAATCGAACCTTTGTGGTCTGGATGCTTAGCAACGAAACGTTCAGAGGCAATTACCATGGCTGCCAACGCCGTTTTCATATCTGCACTGCCACGCCCGTATAACTTTCCATCTCTAATTTCTGGGGCGAATGGATCGGAGTTCCACGCTTCTAGATTGCCTGTAGGAACAACATCAGTATGACCCGCAAAACAAAACACAGGTGATTCAGTCCCGCGACGAGCCCATAAGTTATCTACATCTTCAAAACGCATATTTTCAATGTTAAAACCAATCTTTGATAATCGATCAGCCATAATATTTTGACAGTTATGATCGACTGGAGTCACTGAAGGTTGGCGAAGTAATTGTAAGCTTAAATCGAGTGTTGCAGATTGGGTCATGGAAAGAAATCGAATTGGTCAAAGTCGAACTATCATAAAGTATGTTGAATTTGATGCAAAATATTAATCATTCAAGGGAATCAAATTTAAATAAAAAAAGCCCTATTAAAAAATAGGGCTTTTAGCTTCAACTTCGAATTAGTTGTTACGAATTTCGTTTGAAGTTTTTTCAGCAGTATTTGTTACAGTTTCCCCAGCTTTTGAAACGTCTTGTCCAAAACCTTTGAATGTATTACAACCAGTTAATACAAATGCAACTACGAATGAAGCGGCTAATACTTTTTTCATCATTATCTCCAATGATTGTAAATTATTTTGATGCTTAATCAGAATAAAAATTAATCATTTAGAAGAATATGAGAGTTTTATTATCAGAATGTTATTAATTGTATTCGATACATTTTTTTATTACACGAACTACACGTAAGGAAGCTTTAATGCTGGTTGACGGTACATATAAAACTGATTTGTCTGTACATTGTGATAAAGCCCATTGCTCCACCAATGTGCTTCATTTGAAGTCTGACTCGCATTCGGACAAATCCATTCCTGTCTTTCCAGTCGATAAAAAGATGATCGTAATTGATGTCCCCATGTGCCTATACGACGATGTGGGCTGACCCAGTTGGGTATGGTCTGAAGTTCGGTATGATACGGAAAGTAGAGTTGACCTTTCATCACCGCAATTTTTCGATCAATTTTATAAGTATTGGCTTGAGTAAATTGAAATTGCTTTTGCGTAAAATGATTGAGCTTTCTAAATAGAGTGTCGCTTCGATTTAATCCGTACCAATGTTGAAGTTGAAAGTCTTGTTCTGCTAAATAAAATTTCAGTGCAACTTCCCATTGTTCAATTTCTTGGGTGTGATGATTTAATATCACAAAGTCAATTTCACCCAAAGTATGGCGGCCGTCAATGATTTGAACACTGTGATCTAACAGCGAAAAATCAGCTTGATCGCGTTGATCATCTTGCAGCCAGAACCACATTAAATATTCAAAGCGCAAACCTAGACGCGTACTTTTAAGTTGCTGAATAAAATCAATCAGCTCTTGTGGGTTTTGATCTAGATCATGCAGTCTGGAGATATATTTTTCGTACTGAGTTTGCCAAAATTGTTCATGGTGCAATTCAAAAGGATGAACGATCGTTAATTCTTTAGGCGCAAAACGAATAATATTAGGACTTGCGATGACAAAAGCCAGTTGACGTACAATTGTATGATGAAAGTTCTGCCATGGCTCATAAAAATCAGATTGCACCGTTTCTCCAACTAGAATTCAAAATTGAAAATAAATTTACAATCAGACACTACCACAAAAGCATATATACTAGTGAGATTCAACTGAATGAGTTGCGGTATGAAAATCGTGTTTTGGCGGAGCTTGGTCATTATTTTTGTGACTCTAGGTTTTATTGGTGCGCTATTGCCAGGATTGCCAACCACAGTCTTTTTAATTCTTGCCGCATGGGCTGCTTCAAAAGGTTGGCCACAGGTTGATGATTGGCTACTCAATCATCCTAAATATGGACCAACACTGCGAAATTGGCGTGAGCATGGCACGGTTCCACGCAAAGCAAAATGGCTCGCCTCGATGATGATGTTGATCAGCGGTATTCTTATGCTTTATACCAATGCTCCTGATTTAGTAAAAATTTTTACGAATCTCACCATGCTAATTGTCGCGATTTGGTTGTGGTTAAGACCTGAATCAAAAAATATTGTTTAAATAAATGATTAAAAATAATTTAACGCTGAGTTTTGTATGAACCCAAATCTTGAAAGTTATACCCTAAGTCAGGCGGATATCCTGATTGATATGGCGAAACAAGTTCTATATGTACCACGTATGAAAAAAAGCTATTTGGTGTCTACTGGATTGAACGGTATAGGTGAACAGGAAAATTCAGGTAAAACACCAAGAGGATGGCATCGCATTGAACAAAAAATTGGCGATGACCACCCAATCAATGCTGTTTTTAAAGCACGTATTTGGACTGGGGAGATCTATGATGTGGAACTTGGTGAGCAATCTCCAGAACGTGACTGGATTCTAACTCGAATTCTTTGGTTAGCAGGTTTAGAACCTGGTTTTAATCAAGGGGAGGGTTGTGATACCTATAATCGATATATCTATATTCATGGTACGCCAGAGTCAGAACCTTTAGGTATTCCTAAATCACATGGATGTATTCGAATGCACAGTGCAGATGTCATTGAGCTATTTGATATATTGGACGAAGGCGCTTTAGTCTATATTTCAGAACAAGAGATCCAATTGGATCAAATTTAAATCAGAATCGTAAAATGTGTTGTGATAAAAACTTTGAATAAAAATAAAAACATATCTCTAATCAGGCAAATAATAGACAAAAAAGCGATTTTTCAAGAGAAATGATCTATTTTTTAATCATTCAAACTGAAAAACTGAGAAACCTGTAGAAAAGCGTTTGACAGTATCTGAGGATTCTCTATAATGCACCACACAAACGATGAAGTCGTAAAGGGCGCTTAGCTCAGTTGGTAGAGCGTCTGCCTTACAAGCAGAATGTCGGCGGTTCGATCCCGTCAGCGCCCACCAAGCCTTTACGTTAAGTTTTAGTGCAGCGGTAGTTCAGTTGGTTAGAATATCGGCCTGTCACGCCGAGGGTCGCGGGTTCGAGTCCCGTCCGCTGCGCCACTTTAAACTTAATAGATTGTTTGTACTTTAATAGAGATATTACATAAGTGCAGCGGTAGTTCAGTTGGTTAGAATATCGGCCTGTCACGCCGAGGGTCGCGGGTTCGAGTCCCGTCCGCTGCGCCATTTTATGTAATGACCTTATTAAGGGCGCTTAGCTCAGTTGGTAGAGCGTCTGCCTTACAAGCAGAATGTCGGCGGTTCGATCCCGTCAGCGCCCACCAGATTTTTTGTGATGCAGCGGTAGTTCAGTTGGTTAGAATATCGGCCTGTCACGCCGAGGGTCGCGGGTTCGAGTCCCGTCCGCTGCGCCATCCTAAAAATCAAAGCCTAATAAGGGCGCTTAGCTCAGTTGGTAGAGCGTCTGCCTTACAAGCAGAATGTCGGCGGTTCGATCCCGTCAGCGCCCACCATATTCAAGCTGCAAAGCTTATATGACCCTAATTGCGTAAGCAGTTACCGTTGCAGCGGTAGTTCAGTTGGTTAGAATATCGGCCTGTCACGCCGAGGGTCGCGGGTTCGAGTCCCGTCCGCTGCGCCATTTTCTAGATCCCTTGTCTAGATATAATGGTTTAAATCAGCAAGATTTCTTTCTTGCATCTTAAAAATAGCGGTGCTATTTTTATTCCTCAAGGGCGCTTAGCTCAGTTGGTAGAGCGTCTGCCTTACAAGCAGAATGTCGGCGGTTCGATCCCGTCAGCGCCCACCATATTCTTTCTATAAAAAGTCTTTTAAGTTTCTATAATTTATATAAAATATGATGAATTCATGTTTATAATAGAATTATGAGAAATCCATACCAGCGTAAGCCTTCAAGTACCTCTATTGCCTCTACAGTTGTCTCTCCAAAAGAACAATACCAACAATTTATGGAAACAATTGTCGCTCAGGCTAAAGTTTATAGTTTATATAATGATGGCTGGGCATTGTGCTCCACTCCATCTGGTCAGCGCACGCTTGCTGTTTGGCAAAGTAAAGGTATGGCACAATTATTGGTTCGTGATAAGTGGGAAAAATATCATGTGGAGGAAATCCAACTGATACCATTTATTGAACAAGTTGTTCCTTATATTCGACAACACAATACGCATTTGTCACTGAACTTGATGCCAGAAGGTCAAAATGTTTTGGTATCGGGGCGACAATTTCTAATTGACCTAAAAGCTTATCTATACCAGTTATCGATCGATCAACCTGAAAAATTAAATAGAGAAGGGGTTCCTTCGCCTCGAAAAATCCGAATACATGATAAATAGAAAATTTAGTATTCTCTTAAAATCCAACCACTAATATAAGCAAAATATTCTCTAAGCCATGCGTTATATCGTGTGGTTAAAGGAGTTTCAGCACTGACTGATGTGATTTGGGTATAACCTTGAAATCGGGCAATGGCTGCAGCACGTGGGGTATGAAAATCACTGGTGACAACCACAATATGACTATCTTGGTTTAAGCCTATTCTGTTTAGCAGCGGAACACTGTTTTTTAGATTGAGTTCGGTGCTGGTGCTTTGACTTTCTTCAAATATACGCTGTGGGTGAATACGATACTTGTCGATCAAATATGCTTTCATCACTGCAGCTTCAGTAATTTTCTGATCAAAACCTAAACCGCCAGTTACAATAATAGAACTACTGGAATATTGAGCGGCGATCGTTGCACCTTGGTCTAATCGAGCCTGAAGCGTTGGGGAGGGTTGGTTATTGATTAAACCACTACCCAAAATAATAATCGCATCAGGTGGTGTATTCATAATGGGGGAATGATTTGATTTAGCTAAAAAATAAAAAAAAATAGCCAAGCTGATTAACCAGATGGAAAAAATTGTCCATCCCATTTTCCAAAACAAGTTAAAGTTAGAATGATTCAAACGGTAGTGTTGGATTTTCTTATTAAAAAACAGACATACAATAATCATTATGCCAATAAATGCTGGAAGTACAGTACCTAAATGAATTTTATTTTGACTGATTAAAATGATTCCATCGATTAATAGTATCAATGCTATTAACCAAGCGAAAAATTTTAAAATCCTTATATACATTCGATGTCATCACTAGTGGGAAATGAGAAAAAGTATATCGCATAAAAAAACCGAGCAGATTAAATAAAAATCGTGCTCGGTTTTGATCATAATAACCGTGTTAGTAAACGTCTCTACGGTAGCGACCAGCTTGTCTTAATTCATCTACAGTAGTTTCACCTAAGATTTCAATTAAAGCTAGATCAACATCGCTTGCCATACCATTGATACTGCCGCACACATAGATGACAGCACCTTGATGAATCCATTTAACGACTTCATCCGCATTTTGACGCAGAATATGGTGTACATAGACTTTTTCTGGTTGGTCTCGAGAGAACGCAAGATCAATACGCTTTAACATCGCTGTATTTTGCCAAGCTTCGATTGTTTCTTTATAAAAGAAATCATGTTCGCGTTGGCGTTCACCGAAGATGAGCCAGTTGTCAGTGTAGTCTAAGCGTACGCGAGCTGAAATTAAGCTCATTAGCCCTGCGATTCCTGTCCCGTTACCGATACAGATAATCGGTCGATTATCATCAATTAAATGGAATGATTCATTGGTTCGAATACGAAGTTGTACCTGAGCACCAACCGCAACATGATGTGTTAACCAGCCTGAGCCTAAGCCGAGTTGCTGCTGTTCATCACGTTGTTGACGTACCACCAAGCGCATCATGCCTTGAGTTGGAATACTTGCGATCGAATATTCACGAGTAGGTAAATTTTCAAGCTGCTCAACGAGTTCCTCAGCTGTAGCAAATGGCTGAATCTCGCTATTTAAATTTTTATTCCACAGGCTTTCAACTAAGGTTTGACCTGTAGTTGCGAGAACTAAAGCCTCATCTAAGTTGTGCTGTTGTAAAAATGCTTGAATACGTTCAATGCTATTGCTGGGTTGAATTTCCGCAATATCTCCAGCTTGCCAGATCGCGTCGTGATTAGACTCAAGCTCTAAATTATAAGCTGGTTGACCCAAACTGTTTGGATTAAGCAGTGTACGTTTTTGCAGTTTCCATTGATCAAAGACTTTATCAATAGATAGTGTTGCTAATTCCAATTGAGCAGCTTGTGCGAGTGCATCTGTCCATTTTTGAATATCTTGGTTATTGGCATTGTCTACTTCAATCACATTAAAGAGCGGAGTTGCACCAGATGCATTGAACCAATCATAAATACGATGACCAAAACTACAATAAGTGTCAGGATATTCACGTGAACCAAGTGCCATAACTGCGAATTGAGCGTGACTTAGATTCAGTGGATGAGACATCAATTTCTTTTCAAAGCTTGCAGCTAAGTCTGGAGCTTCACCTGTACCGTAAGTACTCGCGACCACTAGAATTTGAGATGCTGTTTGTAGCTCATCAGTGGTCAGGCTTTGCACTGATTTAACAGTGACGGGTTGGCGTGCTGTTTGCAGAATTGAAGCTGTACGCCAAGCCAATTGCTCGGATACACCAGTTTGACTTGCATAAGCGATGAGCCAAGGTTTGGCATTTGGATCAACATCAACCACTGCTAAATTTTGCTTCGCTTCACGGGTCAATTGTTTTTGCTTGCGGCGTTTGAGATAGAGCATCCAACCCGTCACAAAGAATAACGGCATAGCGAGTGCAGCTAACATCGCGAAGAACTGGTAAATAGGACCAAAGAAGCTGCCACGGTGTACAGGTAACATGCTGCTCATAATTTTTTCATTGAGCTTTTTGTCTTCGTACAATTCAACATCTTTCAATTGATTCGTATTTAAGTCGACAGTCGCTTTGTTACGAGCGCGTTCATGTTGCGGAACAGGATCAACGAAACTCAGTTCTAATTCACCGTTTGCACGTTTAGGAATGGTGAAGGTTACGGAAGAAAATTGATTTTTAAACTGTTGATTAAATGTAGACCAAGATTGGTTGAGCGCAAATTGAATCTGTTCTGTTTGGAGTGATTTACGCTCTTCACGTCCTTTACGTCCTTCACGTTGAGCGTTTGGTCCAGCATTTGAACCAGGACCACCCGCTTGCATTTGGGGTTGCGGGCGCTCAACACCAAGCACTTTAAACATGCCGTTGCGCCACCAGTCATATGACCAATATAAACCTGTACAAGCCAACATGAGATAGAAAATGGCCACCCATGTTCCAACGACTGCATGTAAATCCCAAATAAAGTTTCGACCTTTTAATTTGGGTTTAACTGAAAACCATTGTTTGAAACTGTGTTTTTTCGGCCAACGTAGATATAAGCCACTGAGGACAAAGAAAATAAGAATCAGTGTACATGCACCGGTAATTTGTTTTCCAACAGGTCCGACTGTCAAGTTACGATGAAGTTGTTGTACGAATGCAAAGAATTTTCGACCTTTAATTTCAGGAAGTAATTCAGCACTGTAGGGATTGATCATCATGGTTAAACCACGACGTTCACCTTCCTTCGCAACATTGATACTCGATGAGTCAGTAGGTTGAGCAGCAATCGTAATGCTATTGATTTTAAGATCAGGATGCTCCTGCTGGAAATGTTGATAAATTTCAGCTGGCGTTAATTTTGGGCGTTGTTCAGCAACAACTGTATAACTTTCCTGATTGATCAGCTTGATAATTTGCTGCTCATAAGAATATATTGCCCCAGTGACACCCATAAGTGCCAAAATAAGGCCTGCTGTTATTCCGAAAAACCAGTGTAACTGGAAAAATATTTTCTTGAACATAAGGGTCTGAGTGAATTGGAATTTTTGAATGGTGCGATTATAACCTAACTCAAAAAAAGTGGAATGTATTTGAAGATAATATTTATTCTCATTCTCATATAAAAAATTGTGATAAAAAAACCTCCAAAGTTGGAGGTTTTAATATAAAGCCGTATTTACAGTGATTTTGGCTCACCAACGCTTTCTTTAAGATGTTTACGGATGGTCTCGAAAGAGAAATTTTTGCTGTTCATTCGTTTTGGCAGGATATAAGCACCTTGCTGACCTTTAACTTTAAAGTTCACCAAAATGAAATCTGGCGTGTTATACCACTCATAGATATCTTTCCAACCAATTGAACCTACACCTTCTTGTAGTCCCATTTTTTGACGCATCACGATACCATGAGGCTGAACACCTAATTTAATTCCACTAATTTCTTGTACTGGAAACTCATTCATTTTGCGTTTAGCGTACCATTCTAGTCCAAACTTTCGTACTAAAAAGTATGTCAGCACACAGACTAAAGCCACCCAGCAAAATACAGTAGAGTAATTTTTAATAAAAATTAGACCCAAAATTGCAAGCGCAGTAATTGCACCCATAATAGCCCAAGCTTTAGTTCCAATTTTATTTGTGCTGCGCCAGATTGCGAGTTGCGCATGGCGTTGTTCAGCTTCAGTAACCTCGTAAGGAACGGGTTGTAAAGTGTAGGCGTATAAGTTTTTTGCAGTCATAGTTTCGTTAACAAAATGTGTATATCTGAGCAGAGTTTAGCATTAAATTAATACAATCAGGGAGTATATTGTACTAATTTACTGCCTTGAAAATTCAACATTTACAGTGATGCCAATGCGCTGGATTGAGTATCATGTTCATGACTTAAACTTTGTTTTAAGGTACTCAATCGTCTTAATACACCAAGCATTAAAGAAAGTTGCTGTAAAACAATCAATGATTTATGTGAATCCTGATCATCTTTATTCAAACGTTCACGAATCGCGGACTCCAAATTTGTCAGATTTAGCTCAGGGAATTCATCTCGCAAAAAAGCACCTTGGATATCATTTAACGCTTGTTGAAGTAGTTCTAATGTTGACTGATCTTGAATTTTTTCACGGTGTGCACCTAGCGCAGCAATATAGCTGATAAACGTATGATTGAGACAGAGGAACTCAAATGCTAGAGATTTTTGCGTTGGATCAAAATCAGGTTCTGTTGCTAATGTCGATATGAGTGATGCGACATCCGCATCACGATTATGTGCAGTGCGGCGGACTACGCGGTAGTTCAAACTATTATTACGTCCATGATGGTACTGTTGTACGACTTCAGTAAGATACTGGCATTGAGCTTCGAGTGAACGTCTGATTGAATGGGGGAGTCGTCTGAATTTCCAATCTGGAAAAATAAAGCTCACCCCAAACCATGCCAATGCACAGCCAATTAAAGTATCTAACATTCGAGGAAATGCCGCTTGGAAACCTAAACCGTCCAAATTGAAATTAATTAAGGCTAAGATCGTAATAAAGGCAGTGGCTTGCGCATATTGCTTACTGCGTAATTCAAAAAATAGGACACCACTCACAATTAATAATAAGAGTTGACCTTCAACAGAAGGAACGAAATACAGAATTGCAAAACCAAGAATAATGCCACCGAGTGTTCCCATGATCCTGAGTCTGAGTCGACGTTTTGTGGCGTTGAAGTTTGGTTGACTAACAAATAGGGCTGTTAAGAGTACCCAATAACCGTATTCGATATTGGTGACTTGAACAAATACATATCCGATGAAAAGTACGATGGAAACACGAATTGCATGTCGAAAGAGAACGGATTCAGGTGTTAAATTTTGTTTGATACGAGAAACGATATCTTCCCAACCTTTCAGATCGTCATCTTTAAGTTGGTTTTCTAAATGTTTAGTGCGATCAAACTTAATATGCCGTTCAGTTTCAAGATTTCGTAATTGAGCATCGATGGCTTTTAAGTTCTGGAGTAAGGCAAAAAGAGCATTGACCCAGATAAGATCATGTTTTTGTTCATCACGAATTTTTTCTAATGACTTTCTGAGATTACTAAATGCATGTTCAAAACGTGGATTATGCTGGTAAGTTGTACGATTTAGGATGCTTTCGCTTAAATCTTTACAGGCTTTTGCTTGCAGTGTCAAAATGCGTTGGAAGCGAAATAAAATATCACTATGTTCAAAGGCTTTGGTTAATTGTTGATAATCAATATGCGCTGAGTCAGCGCGCTCGTGAATATCCTGTGCAATAAAATAATATTGTAAGCTGCGACGGGTATCAGTTTGACCACGGTCTCCTTTTAGTCGGGTAAGGAGTGTGGTTTTCATATCATTGAAGATACCCACTAATTTCCCATTTTCCAGTGACAAGCTAATCATACTTTTTTGGTAGCTATTCGCTGTCATATCCACATCAAAGAGATTAGATTTAGCAAAAAGGAAATCACCGAGTGAAGAATAGCTTTTCGAGAGCTGATCTTGAACTTGTCGAGCTGGAAAAAGCAAGAAACTAAGCGTAGACAAGATCCCATACCAAATGGCACCAATCACCAAAAGACTGGGTTGCATGTACCATTCGTCAAAAATATCAACACCTAGCATGGCATAGACAGAAATCACTAAGCAACCATATGAGATGGTGGCATAACGTCTGCCTAATGAGCCCAGTAAAATGAGACCAATACAAGAGATGATCAGGCCTGAAGCAAAAAGTACAGGATATGGGAATAACAGTTGAACAGAAGCTGCCGCAATAAAGAAACCAATATAGGTATAAATCAGATTCATGATACGTACTGAGAAGCGATCATCGATGTCGCTCAGACCAGCAGCAACAACCCCTAATGTTAATGGAATCGTCATCAATTGCTGATCTAACAGATAGGGAATAAACGCGGTACCTGCGAAAGCGACGATCATCCGCAGGTTATACATAAATGAAGTATTATAGGTCGCTTTTTTAAGCTGAATCAGCCATTTGTTCAAACCAGAATCCTTTATGAATAGAGGATAGGGGGAGATGAATATAAGTTGAATATTCATCTAATTTAAATAGAAATTATATGCTTGAAATTAACTGTTTGTCTTTATAAAACCACCCTAACTGAATGAGCGTTTTAATCCTTAAAAAATCAGTCTTCCAAGAAAACAGCAAACTCTTCAACTGGAACTCGAGGTGTTCTGAAAGTATTCACAAGCGCATCTGGGTCGGCATAGCCTAAAGCCATCCCACAAACGAGTTCTTCGTTGGCAGGAGCATCCAGAACATCAGTGACGATTTGATGAAAATGATTCCATGCCGCTTGAGGGCATGTATCTAAACCACGTGCTTTTGCTGCAAGCATAACATTTTGAATCATCATGGAAATATCCATTTTAGAGCCAATGCCCATGGCTTTATCCACGGTAAAGAAAATGCCAACAGGTGCATCAAACAATTGATAGTTTCTAAGATGTTGTGCAGCCATCTTCTCCTTTTCACCTTTTTGAATGCCCAGCAATCCATAAAGTCCCCAACCATTTTCACGACGACGATCGATATACGGGGAAATCCATGTTTCTGGATAATAAGCATAAGTCTCTGTGTATTGTTGAGCAAGTTCAGGGTTTTGATAAAGTTGCATTTGTGCATGACAAACTTGATCAATTAACCGTTGACGACGTGCGCCTGTCACCACATAGACTTTCCAGGGTTGAGTATTTGTGCCAGAAGGTGCTCTTGATGCGACTTCTAAGATTTCTTGGATAAGTTTTGTGTCTACGGGGTGATCTAAAAAGGCACGTATAGATTGGCGGCCAGTGATCACTTCATCAACGGCTTGAGTATGTTCTGTGGACATTGCAACTCCTATTTGAATAATTTTGGATGATCAATGATGTCTCTACGACTAAGGTATAATTTTGAATATGCTTTTAAATAAAGATTTTATAAATTATACAGATATAAACTTTTTTCAATTCATCATCAGAAATTGTGATTGAGAAAATTGGTTTTGACAATAAAAAACATTTAATTATGAAACATAAGTTGCTAGATTAAGTTACAACGAATACACATTATGTTACGTATTTATTTTAATCAATTCATCAAATTTTAAAAAAAGCAGTTTAGTGCATCGTTGATTATTTTAAATTAATCAAACGTTGTGATTGGGATTCAGCAGGTTGACCAAGCATATATGCACGGATGTAAGATGAAATAATTGGAGATTTTTAATGAGTCAATCAAAACATCAAACATTTTTAAAGAAAAGTTTAGCAATCGCAGTTGCAACTTTTGCAGTTTCTACTGCACAAGCAGCGACTGAAAAAGATGAAATTCAAAAATTACGCCAAGAAGTTGAAGCGTTAAAAGCTTTAATTCAACAGCAACATCAAGTACAACAACAGCAGCAAGTACAATTGGCTGAAGTTAAAGCTCAACCAGTAGCAGCAGCGCCTACAAACTTGAAAACTAAAGCAGGTGCTGAAGTGAATCTATATGGTTTTGTACGTGGGGATGCGAACTATATCATTGAAGGTGCTGACAATGACTTTAATGCTGTAAACAGCGTTGGAACGAGTAATAATCCGTTAGTTGAAGATAAATTACGTGCAACGGCTAAAACAACACGTCTTGGTTTAGATTTCAAATCTAAAGTAGAAGGGGCAGACGTTGGTGGTAAAGTAGAAGTGGACTTTGCAGGCTCAAATGAAGCATTACGTATTCGTCATGCGTATTTAACACTAAATAATTGGTTATTCGGTCAAACTACTTCAAACTTCTTGTCAAATCATGCTCCAGAAATGATCGATTTTGGTACCAACATTGGTGGCGGAACAAACCGTTTACCGCAAGTGCGTTGGTCTCACAAATTAGCGCCAACAACTCAATTATTTATTTCAGCTGAAGAGGGTAATTCTACTGGAGATGGTATTAAATACCGTCTTCCAACTTTAACTGCAAAAGTCACGCAAGCTTATGCAGAGGGTAAAGGTAATGCTTCAGCTCGTGCCTTAATCGAAAATTATAAATCTGATACCGCTGGTGATGATAAGACTGGTTTTGGTGTAGCGATCGGTACAAATTACCAAATTAGCGAACCACTCAAAGTATCTGCTGACGTGTCTTATGTAAAAGGAAACAGCAACTATTTATATGGCTCAAATAGTGCTTATGTTGTCGATGCAAATAACAACATTGAACAAAATGAGTTTATTGCAACGCAAGTGGGTGCTACATATAAGTTCTCACCTCAGTTACGCTCAACACTGGCTTATGGCGCACATTATGCTGATGACAGCACGGGATATGCTAAAACTAACCCAAGTGCAAATGAAACTGTTCAACAAGCCTGGATTAACTTCATTTACACACCTGTGAAACCTGTTGATCTAGGTGTTGAATATATCAATGGTAAGCGTGAGACTTTCGCAGGTCAGAGCTATAATGATGACCGTGTAGGCCTAATGGCGAAATACAGCTTCTAAGCATGATTTATAAAAAACCGAGCATAGTCTCGGTTTTTTTCACTTGTCATTCATCAGTTCAGACTAAAGAATGTCTGAATTTTGCTGATTGAATAAACAAAAGTAATGCGAATTATAAAAAAAAGTGCATAATGTTCGGCTTAAACAGTGAGCAGTCCTGATCATCAGGAATTTCTTAATCATTTTAAGTTCACTAAAACATATTTAAGTGTTTGTTTGAGCCATAAATCAATTGTATCTAGCAAAACGCATGTCTAAGAATAGAGTGCGTTTTGTGCTACTGATTTATTTTGAAAAGTGTATGTTTTTTATTAACAAGATTGAATCCAATGAAATCGAGGAATTAATATATTGTTACTCAATTAAAAATTTTATCTAGTCTTTTAGATAATCAATATTGAATAAGGATATGTTTATTTTTGGATGTGAGATTCGAAATAAATCTTATTGATTAAAAAACAAGCATAATATGAATTAACAGTCATCTGTATTTGCTGAGAATTAATGATGGAATTTACTTTTAACGCTTTTTACACGTTAATTGCTGCAGTAATAGTTTTATTGCTTGGCCGTTTTCTTGTCAACAAAATCGACTTCTTAAAAAAATATAATATCCCAGAGCCTGTAGCTGGTGGTTTGGTGGCTGCCATAGTTTCGTTAATTGTTCACAATTTGTGGGGTTACAGCATTACTACGAGTAGTGAATTGCAAACCAGTTTCATGTTGGTGTTTTTTGCGTCGATTGGTTTGAGTGCAAACTTCGCCAAACTCAAAGAAGGTGGTATGGGACTGGTGATCTTCCTGATCTGTGTCGCATCATTTATTATCGTACAAAACTTTGTCGGTATGAGCCTTGCAACGTTACTTGGTATTGATCCACTTATTGGTTTAATTGCAGGTTCTATTACCTTAACTGGTGGTCATGGTACTGCTGGTGCATGGGGTGAGATTTTAGAAGTAGAGCATGGTATTCAAGGTGCTTTAGCACTGGGTATGGCAAGTGCGACATTTGGTTTGATTATTGGTGGTTTGATTGGTGGTCCATTAGCAAAATTATTGATTAATAAGCACCAGCTCTCATCACCAGTGACGAATTCGGTTGAAAAAGACACACGTGATGCGAATGCAATTGCAAATCCGAATGATCAAGGCGAGTTTGTGCCTTTTGAAAACCGTAATCAAGTTCGTTTAATCACTGCGGATAATGCGATTACCACATTAGGTTTATTTGCTGCGTGTTTGGCATTTGCTGAATTTATGACAGGTTATAGTAAAGGCACTTGGTTTGAGCTTCCAACTTTCGTTTGGGCATTAGGTGGTGGTGTTATCCTGCGTAACATCCTCGAAGGTCTCATGAAAGTGGAAATCTTCGATCGTGCAATTGATGTATTTGGTAATGCCTCGTTATCGTTATACCTAGCAATGGCACTTCTTTCACTTAAGTTGTGGCAATTGGCTGATCTTGCAGGCCCATTGGTTGTGATCTTAACAGCTCAAACCTTAACTATGGCATTGTACGCAGCATTTGTCACTTTCCGTGTGATGGGTAAAAACTACGATGCAGCAGTTCTTGCAGCAGGTCACTGTGGTTTCGGTATGGGAGCAACACCAACAGCAGTTGCAAACATGCAGGCGATTACAAATATGTATGGTCCTTCACATAAAGCATTCTTAATAGTACCTTTATGTGGCGCCTTCTTTGTTGACTTAATCAACGCAACAGTGATTCAGATGATTCTAAAATTCTTTGCTTAATCTGAAGATTTTTTAAGAAAGTGTCATTTACAAAAAGCCCCTCATCTGGGGCTTTTTGTCATAAAAAATTCATACAGACGACCTGTCAATGATATGCTTTCATTCAGTTTAGATTTTTAATTTCTGATGCAATGAAGAAGTTTGTACTCCTGATTTCCCTCTTATCTTTGATTTGCTTACAAGGCTGTCAACAGGTTGTAGCCAAAGCTCAGCTTTCAAAATCTGTGTCTACACCTTTGGTGGATGCTTCATCTCATATCATTAAAAATAAGCATAAGAAAACTGATGCTCCAAGTATCGCATTGGTGCTTGGGAGTGGGGGAGCGCGAGGCTATGCGCATATTGGCGTCATAGAAGTTTTAGAGCAACGTGGAATCAAGCCTGATTTTATTGTTGGTACCAGCGCAGGGAGTATAGTCGGGTCAATATATGCCAGTGGAAAATCAGCAAAATCGTTACGTGAAGTTGCATTAAATATGCAAGTCAGTGATGTACGTGATTTTAACATTGGTATTCAAGGATTTTTTGATGGCGCTAAGGTTGAGAACTATGTCAATAAACAAGTGGACTTTATGCCCTTAGAACAGCTTCCTATTCCAATGTATGTGGTGGCAACAGAGTTAAAAAATGGAAATTTAACAGTATTTAACTATGGTAATACTGGGCAAGCAGTGAGAGCTTCTATCTCTATTCCAAGCATGTTTATTCCCGTAAAAATTGCTGATAAGGATTATGTTGATGGCGGTTTAGTGAGCCCTGTACCAGTCAATGTGGCGAGAGAATTAGGGGCAGATATTGTCATTGCTGTTGATATTTTGGCCCAGCCAGAGCACACGGAAACCTCGAATGTGTGGGGGATGTTTAATCAAAATATAAATATTATGCAAAATAAGATCGCGTATAACGAGCTAAAAAATGCAGATATTGTGATACAGCCAGATCTAAGAGAAAAAGCACATATCTTTGATGTTAAGGGTCGTGAAAATACGATTCAAGCAGGTATGACTGCAGCATTGAATAAGGTTAGTTTATTAGAACAGGTACGTCATCGGACGATAGGACAATATGATGCTCATCAGTATCCTGCCCATGATGATAGTAAAAGAGCTGTTTGTTTAAATTGCTAAATTAAATCAGATCTTAATTGTCTCATAAAATATTTATAAAAAATAAGTAAAATCATTGTTATAAATTGAATGATTGGTATATTGGGGTGATAAAAACGAGGGTTAGTACTTTATCTAACCCTTAAAAAGATGAAATATAAATTAAGGTGTAGTGTGTCAGTTTTTCAAGTTGGTCAAATTGTTTATTTAGCGTCAAATTCAGATATTACATTCGAAATAATACGAATTAACTATGATGAAACTTATGAAATCCAAGTCAAGAATCAAGCATCGTTAAAGTTAAAATACGATAATATTTCTGCTGAGATGCTTCGTTTAGTCAAAGATGAATAAATTTTAAGCAAATTTATCATAGCTTCAGAGAGTGAATGATTTCCTCTGATACTTTTAAGCTATCAAGTCTTGAAATTATTGGAGTTTGTTTCTGATTTAAACATTTTATAATCAAGAAAAAAGTTATAATAGTGTATTAAATCTCCTGTCATGATTGAGTTCTAATATTTATGTCCGAATTTAACCAAGCGTTACCGCTTGCAGATGATCAGTCTGAATTAACGATGTCTGTATTAATGACGCCGGATATGGCGAATTTCTCAGGTAATGTACATGGTGGAACAATTTTAAAGCTGCTTGACCAAGTTGCTTATGCGTGTGCAAGTCGATATTCAGGTTCTTATGTGGTAACTTTATCTGTTGATAAAGTGAACTTTAAAGAACCAATCCACGTGGGTGAGTTGGTGACTTTTTTAGCCAGTGTGAATCATGTGGGGCGTACCTCAATGGAAATTGGGATCCGCGTTGAAGCACAAAATATTCAAAAACGTACGGTACGACATACCAATAGTTGTTATTTCACAATGGTCGCTGTGGATGAGAATGGGAAACCAAAACAAATTCCACCGCTAAACCTAGATAATGACTGGAAACGTTGTCGTTTTGAAGCTGCTGAGCACCGTAAAATTGCTCGTTTGAATGAAAATCATCATCCTTCTTGCAGCATATATAAGAAATCCGTTTAAGAAAAAAGACTTCACATGGTGAAGTCTTTTTTTATGGATTTTGTAGCTTGGCGAGGGTATGTCCATCGACAATCATGTACCAGTTGCCTTGTGCATCCTTGTAGGGTTGACGAGTGACAATAAATTTCGTGTTGATAGGACCTAAACCTGTTTCAAATCCAGTATCTGAAAACTGTTTAATTGGAGCTGAAACGGCGGTTTTTTTACTGAGCTGATTGTTACTATATTCTATACGACCATTAGCAGTAATATTCAATTGAACACGACTGTCCGCGCTAATCCAATGTCCTACATAATCCAGTTTATCCTCTGGTAAAGGTTTGGAACATGCAACCAGCCATAGGCTGAGTATAGATATCCCAAGAAATTTCTTCATTTTCATGTTACGTGCTTAGAACTAAATTGGCTTTTTGATTAAAATATGTGATTTATATATTATTTATATCGTTTTATGAGAATTATGTATATGTGTTTATCGTAATTTATAGAGAATTATTCAAAAAAAACAGGCATAAAAAAGTAGAGCTGTAGCAAAGCTCTACTTTTAATCAGATCAAGCCATCGGGGGAAGACTTGGTCTAAAATTCAGTCAATTTATTTTTGATTAATTACTGAGCAGGTTGAGCTACAGGAGCTTCAGTACCTTCTTCAGCTGCAACCTCAGTACCCGGTTGAGCAGCTGTTGGTTGACCAGCAGCAGTAGTTTCAGCATTCACTGGTTGTTCTTGAGAAGAAATCAACACTTCCTGTTTTTTTTCATCTTTTGCTTCTGTTGCAGCAAATGTTGAGAAAGCTGTGAAGGCAAGTGTAGTTGCTAATAAAGTTTTAACTAAATTCATGAGTGGCATCCTTATTCAATAAAATAAATTAGAATTTAATCTCATAAGCTTTCCGAGGAGAGAAGCGAATATGAAATTAAATCTAGATCATCGCGTAAAATGTTAAAAGCTGAATCGCATCTAATACGGTTAGCGAGTCAACGAAATTCATCCTAAGTCCAGAAGCTCAATTGGGCAATCAATGCAACAAAGTGAAACACGATAGTTAACGCACGACTAACAAACCAAGGTGTAATGTAGTTTTTTTGTCTTAATGAGAGTCAATATGCCTCATAAAGTTGTCAAAAAATATGTCATGGTGTAGAAAAAAACAGCAATTTTTTTACGTAGTTTTACATTTGAAAAGATTCGATTAGAAAATCAAAATTGAAGTTTTGAATTAAATTCAGAGTAATGATCTGTGAAATAGATTTAAATATTTTCAATTTTGATTCAACAGTTCACTTATCCTATTTAATTCCAATCATTTAGTCTTTTTGAATTCATGCATTCATATAAATTATGAGGAAAATTATCCTAGACTTGTGTTTTAGATAAATTCCGACAAGAATCCGTACACCTCTTCAAATTCAGAGATTCATTTTGAAAGTACTTGCAACTCAGTCAGTGCCTACACATATCATTACAGGTTTTTTAGGTGCAGGGAAAACCACGCTTTTACAACAACTTCTCAAATTTAAACCTAAAAATGAGCGATGGGCTGTATTGATGAATGAGTTTGGTCAAATTGGCGTTGATCAACAGTTATTGCCAAATGACGATGGCTATGAAATCAAAGAGCTATTGGGTGGATGTCTGTGTTGTACAAGTCAATTGCCAATGCAAATTGCATTGTCTCGGTTATTACAAGAATCCCAACCAGATCGACTCTTTATAGAGCCGACAGGATTGGGTCATCCTGCACAATTGGTTGAACAGTTGACTGAACCACATTGGCAACATCTAGTTGAGATGCGTTCTGTAGTCACAGTGATTGATGGATCTCGTTTACATGACCCAGATTGGATGAAGCAAAGCTTATATCAAGATCAGTTAAAAGCGGCTCAAGTCGTGGTTGTGTCACATGCTTCAGACATGAATGACATGGATCGAAAACAATTGGCTGATTTAAAACAACAATATTTAGCTTATATTCAGCATTGGCTTGAAGCTGATCAAGGCAATATTCGCTTAGAACAAATTGATTATCCTTATGTAGGAATTCAGCGTTCAATGAAACCCTTATTCAAGGTTCAACGTCAGTTCAAAGCTGATGAGGAAATGCCAGCCGTAAAGCAACTGCCGTATCATTACGTCGAACAGGCTCAAGGGTATATTGTGGCAGGATGGAAGCTTCCAAAACGTTGGCAGTTTGATTTTTATGAATTATTAGACATCCTTTGTGAGCTAAAACACTGGGTACGTATTAAAGGCATCTTCAATACCAACCAAGGTTGGATGACATTCAATTTTAATCCTGATCAATTCAATTACAAATCAGGCGAAGAGAATGTGGATAATCGGATTGAAGTGATAACCCAGCAGAATCAAGATTGGGAGCATTTAGAGCAATCAATTCTTAAGGCGCGAATCGATGATCAATAAAATCGTTAGACTATTCAACTAAGAATACAGACGGATTGAAAAGCATTTTCTCAATGTACGCTGAATCGGGTATGCTTAGCACCAAATTTGAGGATACCCCTTATGGCGTTAAAAGCGACGATTTATAAAGCAGATTTAAACATAGCCAATATGGATGTTCATCAATATGGCGACTATCAGTTAACGATGGCTCTACATCCGTCGGAAACGATTGAACGTTTGATGGTTCGAGTATTGGCATATGCTCGTTTTGCAGATGAGCATTTAGAATTTACTAAAGATTTATTTGAAACTGATGAGCCAGCACTTTGGCAGAAAGATTTAACAGGTCAGTTAGAAAAATGGATTGAAGTGGGTAGTCCAGACGAAGATAAAGTAAAAAAAGCGAGTGCGCGTTGTAAGGAAGTTGCGGTGGTCACTTATGGATCATCAGTGGATGAATGGTATAAGCGCAACAGTAAATTGAAAACATTGAAAAATGTGCAAATCTGGCAACTCAGTGAAAAAACAACGGCACAAATCCAAGCATTGTGCGAACGTACAATGCAACTGCAATTAAATGTGATGGATGGCGAGTGGACATTGATTTCAGATCAAGGTCAAGCTGAGATTGAGTGGACTCAATTACAGTAAGCCACTAAGATTTTAAAGATTAAATTTGGAGTAAGCACATGACGGCTGAATTAGAAATTATTGACTTGGTGGTAGGTGAAGGTAAAGAGGCTGTAAAAGGTGCTTTAATTACCACTCATTATACTGGTTGGTTGGAAGATGGTACGAAGTTTGATTCATCATTAGACCGTGGTAATTACTTTGAGACTGTGATTGGTACAGGTCGTGTCATTAAAGGTTGGGATCAAGGTATTATTGGAATGAAAGTTGGGGGTAAGCGTAAACTGATTGTGCCTGCACATTTGGCTTATGGTGAGCGTAAAATGGGGAATATTATCCCAGCCAATTCTAATCTAATCTTTGAAATTGAATTGTACGATGTAAAAACTCGCGATTAATTAAAGGCGATGAAAAGCCCTGCATTGCGGGGCTTTTTTATGTTACAACAATCCTGAGCGTGCAATAGATATAACAAAAAATTTCTAAAAAACGCACAGACTCAGCAGAATTAGGATTACTATTCAGAAAATTCATTCAAACAAAATTAGGGATATAAGCGCTGAATGTTTAAGTCATTTTTTCCGAACCCAAAGTGGTTTTTTCTCTCTGTCGTCTTATGGTTTTTTATTAATCTCGCTTTATGGTTTTTTGCGGATGGAAAACAATGGGGCGAATATTTAGGTTTTCCTCAAGGTTATGCAGAAGCTGAACTTGCGATTAATATCAGTCGTTTTTGGTCACCGCAATTTTTGTGGTTCTATCTATGGTTCTTGGTGGCGACCGCCTTATTTGCACTGTTTTGGAAAATAAAATCAGACAATCCGTGGCAGCGTTGGTCGGTATGGGGTTCTGCATTTATCCTTTTTAATATTTGGTTAACGGTGCAAGTCAGCGTTGCTGTGAATGCATGGTATGTACCATTTTGGGATTCTATTCAACAGATTTTAAATTCTGGTGGTGGTGAGGTGGATAAACTCTATGCGGAATCATGGACCTTTATCAGCTTGGCCAGTATTTCAGTGACATCAGGGGTCATCAGCGCATTCTTTACCAGTCACTATATTTTTAGATGGCGTACAGCAATGAACGAATACTATGTTCAGCATTGGGAGAAATTGCGTCATATCGAAGGTGCTTCGCAACGTGTACAGGAAGACACCATGCGTTTTGCAACGATCGTTGAGGATTTAGGGGTCGAGTTAGTACGTGCAGTACTGATGTTAATTGCCTTTCTTCCTTTATTATTTGCATTGTCTGCGAAAGTGCCTGTTTTACCATTTATTGGTGAGTTGCAATATTCTTTAGTATGGGCAGCGATTGGATGGGCGGTATTTGGAACTGTCTTATTAATGGTGGTGGGTATGAAACTGCCAGGATTAGAATTTAATAATCAAAAAGTGGAAGCGGCATATCGTAAAGAGTTGGTATACGGCGAAGACCATGAAAATCGTGCGCAACCTGCAACCTTAAAACAACTTTTTAAGAATATTCGTGCTAACTATTTTAAATTGTATTTCCATTATGCCTATTTCAACTTGTTTGCACGTTGGTATGGACAACTGGACAATCTCTATATGTTATTTGTGTTGTTCCCCGCGATTGCAGCAGGCCTGTTGACACTGGGATTGATCCAACAAATTATGGGTGTATTCAATCGTGTTCGTGAGTCATTCCAATACTTGGTGAGTTCGTGGAAAACGATTATTGAGCTACTTTCTATCCGTAAACGTCTAAAAGCATTTGAATCTATTTTGGAAAAGTAGTGCCCATCATGGATTTAAATTATTAAAAAAAGGCTCGTATAGACGAGCCTTTTTATGTCTGAGTGGGAACTTAGAGCGTGCTGAAAATATTTTTTAGAATCTTACAAAACCACTTACGTGCGTCTAAGTCATCCTTATGGTTATACCAGTTAACACTGACATTGAATGGACGAACCTCAAAAGGGAGTTCAAAAATTTGTATATCCGTATGCTGCTGATAAACCTTCGCGGCTCTCGAAGGCAGAGTAACCAGAAGTTCTGAGTGTTTTACCACGTTCTGCAAAACACTGAAGTGGGGGACTTCAAGCATGATCTGACGAGAATGACCGAGTTCTTTTAAACGCTGATCAATTTCAATATGACCAGTACTCGATTTGATCGCAACATGTTTTTCCGATAAATACGCTTCCATGCTGAGCTTGTGTTGTATGCGCGGATGCTCTCTGTTTGCGATACAAACATAACGCTCCTCAAACAAATTTCGAGATTCAATATTTGGCATAATGGTGTGACTGCTATTAAAAACAGCCACATCCAAAAAGCCTTCAACCAGCCATTCCTCTACTTTTTCAGAGTGAATTTCCTCAATTTCAAGTTTGATATTGGGAGCATGTTGTTCTAAATATTCAATCAGCGAGGGAAGTAAACAAATTTCTCCTAAATCAGAAATGCCTAAACGAAATACTTTTGAAGAGGTTAACGGGTCAAAATGCTTGGCAGAATCAATCGCCATATCAATTTTAACAATCGCTTCGTAGAAACTTGGATAAAGACTTTGTGCAAGCTTTGTGGGTTTAACACCAAACTTGTCACGTACAAAAAGCTGATCATTCAGCATTTTCCGCAGTCGATTTAAATTATAGGTGACGGAAGGTTGGCTGAGATTCAAGCGCTCTGCGGCGTGACTGATATTTTGAGTTTGATAAATAATAATAAAAACTTTAATCAGACTTAAATCGATCAACTTTACATTCCTTGTAAATATTTAGAGACAGTCGCTATATCGAATAATCACTGTAACAAAAAAAGAGAGAGTTAACTCTCTCTTTTATTTTTAATGACTTAGATGTTATTGATGAATCATCTACTCATAAGCCACGTTTTTAACGTCGTTTGCTGCGCCTGCAATTTTTTTATTGCGGAGATGGATCGCAGTCACACTGATCACTGCAATCATACAAGGGATAGATAAGGCAATGAAATTATATTGCACTGGCAAATTAAGGCTAAGTAACCATCCACATAAGATTGGACCCAAAATTGCGCCTAAACGACCTACGCCAAGTGCCATACCTAGACCTGTCGCACGTATGTTAGATGAATAATACTGTGACATATAAGCCAACAATAAAATTTGTCCGCCAATCGATGCTGCACCTGCGACTGCTACACAGAAGTAAAGCACCATGGTTGGCAAGTTATAGCTTAACAAGAATAGGGAAATTGCGCCGCTCACAAACAAGGTACAAAGAACTTTAGGTAAACTGAATTTATCAGCAAAAAAACCACCAAAAATTGCACCCAGCATACCACCAATATTGAGCGCAAATAGGAACACTAAACTGGTTGAGAGGTTGTAGCCAGCTTCCATCATCAGTTTAGGTAACCAGTTACCAAGCGCGTATACCAATACCAATGCCATAAAGACACTTGCCCAGAATAGAACAGTAGTTACACCACGACTTTCAGTAAATAAGTCTTTCACTGGTGATTTAGACGATTCTTGGTTTTCTTGATGCAGACTAATGCGCATATCAGCAGGAATTCTTAGATTTGTGTCAATTTGTTCTAAGATGTGAGCAGCTTCTTTATGCTTATTTTGACGAACCAAGTAATCGATGGATTCAGGCAATAACTTCCAAATGATTGGCAATAGAATGAGTGGAATACCTGCAATCATAAACATGATTTTCCAGCCAAATTGCGGTACTAGCCACATGCCTAAAATGGCAGAACACATTCCGCCTACAGCGTAACCACTAAACATCAATGACACTAAGGTGGAGCGTAAACGCTTAGGCGCATACTCTGTCATTAGTGTAATAACGTTAGGCATCACGCCACCTAGACCTAAGCCAGCAATAAAGCGATAGATCCCGAACTCTTGAGGATTGCTCGCTAGGCCACACATCACGGTAAAACCACTAAAAATGACAATACAAACTGCAATCAGTTTTTTTCGACTAAAGCCATATTTTTCAAGTTTGTCACTCATACTGCCAAAAATGATGGCTCCAAACATCATGCCAAAGAGGGCAAGACTTCCTAAGAAGCCCGCCGTCATTGGATCGATTGCCCATTCTTGCATGAGTTTAGGCAATGCCACACCGTAGATGACTAAGTCATAGCCATCAAAAATAATAATCAATGCGCTGAGTAAGATGACTCGCCAGTGAATGGCTTTGAGTTTGGCATGATCAATAATTTCATTTGCATTTAACGTATTCATGGAGACCTCCCTGGTCAATGAATCGGTTGATAACAGTCCTGTTAATGTTTTTGCTTATTTATATGGCTTCAGCCACGAGATGTTTCTCTATTGCTTGGCCTAAGCGTTGTTGTGCAAGTTCAACGTCTTTCTCTAAATCGTGTTGCCATAACCAATCAAAACGGTGTGCCAAATGTTGACCTACACTGTCAAAGTCTGGATATAGGGGTGAATATAATTCGTAAATCTCACCAGATTCGCGCGACGTATTTTGTACACGAATGGCACGCTCTTTACGCAGTTGCTCATAGACATGAGAGAGTTGTGCAAGATCTTCAGTGCAGATTTGCACTGAGTGATGTTCCAGATGTTTGAATAATGCAGAGAGAATTAAAGCATCTTCAAGACCTTGACCAGCACCAGCTCCTTGGTGTGGCAACATCGCATGTGCTGCATCACCAATCAAAATGACATTGTGTTTGCTGTTTTGATAGGTCTTAAGTGGCTCAATCTCATGAAGGGCCCAGATTGTAGGCTTTTCAATTAAGTTCAGTAATGCGCGACAGCTCTCACTCCAATTCGCAAAATCAGCCAGCATTTCAGTTTTGGTTGTTGGTCGTGTCCAAGGAGTCCCTTCTGGCAGAGTTGTATTCTTGCGATCTGACTTAAAGGCAACAATATTGATTTCTTCACCTTTACGAATAGGGAAAGTTAAGATGTGTTTGTCTTTCCCCAATAACATTTGTGGGACATCTGCAAGTTCAGGATCGTGTCCAAGTTCTGCAATGACCTGTTTAAAATCTAAATACTTGATAATGCCGCGATAAGCCCATGTTCCTGAAAACTGAGGATCGACTTTTGGAAGTTGATGTGATGCCAATACATGATCACGCACAACAGAATGGATACCATCACAACCAATCACGTAATCTGCTTCAACCACTTCACCATCTTGAAAGGTTAAACGTACTCCAGCGCTCGAAGCTTCAACAGATTGCACACGTTTATTGAAATGTGCATTTTGTGAAGGAACGAATGGAATAAGTGCATCTAAAAAATCAGCACGATGCACTGAAGATTGACCGACTTGAGGTGCGATTGAAGCCGATAGGTATTCATCGGTATAGCCATTACGCCATTGGAACCAGATATCTTGATAAGGCGCAGCAACTGTATCCGCAATGGCGTGATATTCTTCACCCAAGCCTAGAAGCTCAATTGCTTTAACAGCATTGGCACCAAATGAAATGCCTGCGCCAATTTCTGAAAACTGTGCTGCTGACTCATATAAATGCACATCAAATTTTTTATTTTTTACCAGGTTGGTCATTAAAGCTAATCCAGCAATACCACCACCAATGAGCGCAATCTTAATTCTTCTTTCCATGATTCAATTCCGAGTTTTTTGCCCTGAATAAGATCATTACTGATTTTTAAATACTTATCCAATTTATATATTTTGGTGAAAACTATTTAAAAAATTGATAGTTTGAATTTGACGTCTATTCCCACTGGTTTTGAAGCTTTATTGTCAATATATGATCATTCATGTGCATGATTTAGCAAATTTACTACCTAAATTTTCATGTGCTTACTTGTTTTACAGTGAATCTGTAGGGAAATGCGTTCAGGATGTGATACAACAAAAACATAATGACAACGATGAAAATTGAGTTTAAGTGATGACATTAAAAATGAATAAAACTGCTTTACGTACACTGTGTGCATCGGCTTTGATCATGGGCGTATCGACATTTTCGAATGCGGGAGCAGCTGTAGATCAATTGAGTGATTGTTTGGTCAAGTCGACGACCGCTGCTGATAAAACGACAGTACTACAGTGGACATATTCAGCACTGTCTACTCATCCTGATTTAAAAGGCTTTAGTAATGTCAGTGCTGAACAACGTACTGCATTGGATCAAAAGTTAGCGCAAGTCTTGCAACGTGTGATCGTAGAACAATGTTCAACACAGACCAAAGCGGTGATTCAAGCTGAGGGTATTCAAGCTGTTGGTGAAAGTTTCCAAGCATTGGGTCGTAGTGCAGGCGAAGAAATCATTAAAAACCCTGAAGTGAATAATCAGCTGAAAGGGGTGGTGCGTTATATTGATTTAAATAAATTGGTGACGACATTCCTCACCCCTGATATTTGGAACAAGCTTGGGATCATTCGTTAATCTCTTATTTTAATAAATGGGAATTAAATAAATGAGTTATCGATTGATGAATGTAAGGTAGAGCGACTCAATATCATAATTCAAACTAGAGAAAAGGCAGGATGATATCCTGCCTTTTCACATTGTACGAACAGAAATTATTTGAATAGCAGTACACTTTTACCTTGCGTATGTCCCTCTAAAATGTCTCGATAGGCTTGCTGAGCTTCTGTAAAAGGATATTCACGACTAACTGTCCAATTGAAGGTACTATTTGCAACACCTTCGACCACGTGTTTTAAATTGGAAACATTACGTTTAACCCATACTGCTTGAATTTTAGCAGATGAGAGTTTGCGTCCTGCAATCGTACCCATAAATCCGCCATTTTTCACTGTAGCCAATGAGGCTTGAGTGGCATCTTCGTTACCTGCCATATCAATCGAAGCATCAAATTGATCTGGGTGGACTTGTTTCAGACGCTCAATTAAACCTTCGCCGTACACGACAGGAATCGCCCCTAAACTGCGGATATAGTCTTGGTTTTTTGCTGATGCTGTTGCCACAACTGTAATGCCGCGACTCACTGCCAATTGAATGGTGATTGATCCCACACCACCTGATCCACCGTGTACCAATAAGCTTTGCATTGGACCAATTTCATCTAAAATAGTCATCGCAGTTTGAGCTGCTCCTGCAATCGAGCCTGCAATCGACCATTCCAGATTTTTAGGTTTTGCGACTAAATTGGCGAGGGGAACGTCTATCACTGTGGCATGGGTAAATGCTCCACCAGAACCCAGCACTTCGTCACCGACTTTCCATGCACTGTTTTCAGCTACGTCTACGATTACACCTGCAAACTCAGTTCCAAAGGTTTGTGGAAGTTGTGCATGTTTGAATTCACCTGTCATGCGACGTGCATCAATGGAGTTAATCCCTGCGGCTTTGACTTGGATGCGTGCCATGTCAGGGTTTAATGGTGAGAATGTGTAGTCTGTAAACTCGAGGACTTCGGGTTGTCCGTAGCTTTGGGCGTTGAGTACTGTTGATTTCATGATTTGTTTCATTCTTATTGATGATGAAATCAGTATAGAAGAGTGAAAGCAGGCAAATGAAGATCGAAAAATAGAACAGTGTTTTCTTTTATTTTTTTGTTTTACCTCTCCCTTGCGAACTCAAAATATATTTTGAGGATTCTCATCACTTGCGCTTCGATTTAAAAGCAATGCTTGAAATCTTGCTTAATAAATTAATAAAACCTCTCCCTGTGGGAGATGGTTTGGGCGAGGGTAATAAAAATATAATTAACTAGTTAATTATTAGTAATTTAGATATTATTTTAAGAAAATATTTTTGGTTAATAGTATGAATAAAAAAATTGATCTTCAAAATGGGGAAGAAATATCTTTAAAAGATCAGAAAGCTACTAAACAGACCTGTGGCATCATTATGCCAATCGCAGCAATGTCTACTGAGTACACCGCTGATCATTGGTCTGATGTACGCCATATATTACATAAAGCCATTGAGAAAGCAGGTTTTATTCCTCGTATCGTAAGCGATTCAGAGGAAAGCACAGTTATTCATGGCTCAATCATTAATAATATTTACAACGATGCAATTATTGTTTGTGATGTAAGTAATAAAAATGCAAATGTAATGTTTGAATTGGGAATGCGATTAGCATTTAACAAGCCTGTTGTGATTGTCAAGGATGATAAAACAGACTATTCATTTGATACAGGGAATATTCAGCACGAGCCTTACAGAAAAGATTTAAGACATAGTACAGTTGAAAAGTTTATTGATGATTTAAGTAAAAAGATTTTAAAAACTTATGAAGCATCTCAACGAGAAGATTATCAATCATTTTTAAGCTATTTCGGAAAGTTCGAAGTAGCTAGGGTTGAAAACAAGTCTATTGGTGAAAGTGAAGCCATCGAAAAAGTTTTAAATAAAATGACCATTTTGGAATCACAAATTAAAAACTTAAATCATATTAATTCAGATAATCGTGATGCTATTCTAAGTACTGATAATTTAATTATTGATTATAAACTGCAATACTCTGACAAGTTAGCCACTATACTTAATATGATTGAAAGTAGAATTCCTTTAATTTCTGAAGCAAGTTATTCTTTTGAAAAAGAAAGATTTTACATAAATTTTAATGATAAAATATCAATTAATTATGCAAAAAAATATAATTCATTGATTTTAGATATTATTAAGCATAATGATGATGATTTGCCGTTTTAGCTTATGGTATTTATCAATATTACGTTTAAAAAAACCCGCTCTAAAGCGGGTTTTCTTTTTAAGAATGATTAGCCTTAACCAATCAATTTCTTCATCAATTCATTCACTTGCGCAGGGTTAGCTTTACCTTTCGCTGCTTTCATCACTTGACCAACTAGACCGTTAAAGGCTTTCTCTTTACCAGATTTATACTCTTCAACCATCTTCTCGTTGGCTGCAAGCACGTCCTTAATAATTGCTTCAATTGCGCCTGTATCAGTTTCCTGTTTCAAGCCTTTTTCAGCGATAATCTCGTCCGCAGTTTTGCCTTCTTCCCACATAAAGCCGAATACTTGTTTCGCGATCTTACCGTTAATGGTGTTGTCCACAATACGTGCAATCATACCGCCAAGTTTCTCAGCCGTTACAGGAGAGTCAGACAATTCTAAGCCAGCTTTGTTTAAAGCACCTGAGAATTCACCCATCACCCAGTTTGCAGCAATCTTACCTTGTGCAGCACCGCCCGCAGCTTTTACGACTTCTTCATAAAACTCTGACATTTCACGAGTTAGCGTCAATACGTGAGCATCGTACTCAGTTACACCAAAGTCTGCTACGAAACGTGCACGACGTGCAGCAGGAAGCTCAGGCATCGTCGCTTTAATCGCTTCAATTTGTTCATCTGCAATGATCACAGGCAACAAGTCAGGATCAGGGAAGTAGCGGTAATCGTTCGCTTCTTCTTTAGAACGCATTGAACGTGTTTCCATCTTCACAGGGTCGAACAAACGAGTTTCTTGGTCAATTGTGCCATCCCATTCCAAGATTTCCATTTGACGTTCAATTTCAACATTGATCGCTTGTTCAATGAAACGGAATGAGTTGAGGTTTTTCAATTCACAACGTGTACCAAACGGCTGACCCGGACGACGTAAAGACACGTTACAGTCGGCACGGAAAGAGCCTTCCGCCATGTTACCGTCAGAGATGCCTAACCAACGCACAAGGGTGTGAATCGCTTTAATGTAAGCAACTGCTTCTTCAACCGAACGCATATCTGGTTCAGATACAATCTCAAGAAGTGGTGTCCCTGCACGGTTTAAGTCGATACCTGACATCCCTTCAAATTGGTCATGAATCGATTTACCTGCATCTTCCTCAAGGTGCGCACGTGTCACGCCAATGCGTTTAACTGTACCATCTTCAAGTTGGATGTCGATATGACCCAAGCCCACAATCGGGTTGTCCATTTGGCTGATTTGGTAGCCTTTTGGAGAGTCAGGGTAGAAATAGTTTTTACGTGCAAATACAGACGCTTGGTCGATGTACGCATCGATACCCAAACCAAAGCGAATCGCAAGATCAACCACTTCTTTGTTCAATACAGGCAGTACGCCCGGCATTGCCAAATCAACAAGGCTCGCTTGTGTATTTGGGTCTTGACCAAATTCAGTTGAAGAACCTGAAAAGATTTTAGATTTAGTCGCAAGTTGAGTGTGAATCTCAATACCAATAACGACTTCCCAACCATCAATCAAATTTGACTTAGGTTTTGCATTGTTCTTCGCCATTATGCATTCTCCTCAGCAATTGCAGCGCGTTTGGTGTGCCAATCAGTTGCTTGTTGGTATTGGTGCACCACAGACAACAATTGAGATTCTGACCAGTAGTTACCAATCAACTGTAAGCCAACAGGTAAATTATTTTGATCAAAACCAACAGGCGCGTTAATCGCAGGAAGACCAGCAAGGTTGACCGCGATGGTATAGATATCGCCCAAGTACATTTCAACTGGAGAAAGGTTTGCACCAATCTTATACGCCGTTGTCGGCGCAGAAGGCGCAGCAATCACGTCAACAGACTCGAATGCTTTTAAGAAATCTTGTTGGATTAAACGACGTACTTTTTGTGCTTTGACATAGTAGGCATCGTAATAACCTGCAGACAGCGCATAAGTACCAATCAAGATACGGCGTTGAACTTCAGCACCAAAACCTTCAGAGCGAGAACGTTTATATAAGTCCATGATGTCTTTTGGATCTTCACAGCGGTAGCCATAACGTACGCCGTCAAAACGTGACAAGTTAGAAGATGCTTCAGCAGGGGCAATCAGGTAATAGGTTGGAACATATGCCTCAGTCATGTTGAGGTCAATTTCAACAAGCGTTGCGCCCATCTCTTCCAATTTTTTTAGAGATTCTTCAACACGTGCTTTAACGTCAGCAGCTAAACCTTCAACATTAAAATACTGTTTTGGAATACCAATGCGTAATCCTTTTACAGACGTGCAGTTCAAGTTTGCAACGTAGTCATCAGCATCTTTTTGTACAGAGGTTGAATCTTTTGCATCATGTCCTGCCATCACATTCATGAGGTACGCACAGTCTTCTGCCGAACGTGCCATTGGACCGCCTTGGTCAAGTGATGATGCATAGGCAATCATACCGAAACGTGATACACGACCATAGGTTGGTTTTAAGCCTGTAAGACCACAGAAAGATGCAGGTTGACGGATTGAACCGCCTGTATCTGTACCAGTCGCAAACGGTGCAAGGTCAGCTGCAACTGCCGCAGCCGAACCACCTGAAGAACCACCCGGAACACGGTCAAGCGCCCAAGGGTTCGCCGTTGCACCAAAGTAAGATGACTCTGATGTAGAGCCCATGGCAAATTCGTCCATGTTCACTTTACCTAAAGTCACTAGACCCGCAGCTTTACCTTTCGCTACAACGGTTGCGTCGTACGGAGAGATAAAGTTGTCTAGCATTTTAGAACCAGCCGTGGTTTTAATGCCTTGCGTACAGAAAATATCTTTATGCGCAATAGGCAAACCAGTCAAAGCGGTTGCTGTACCTGCTTTGATCGCTGCATCAGCTGCGTCTGCTTGAGCCAATGCTTGTTCAGCAGTCACAGTGACATAAGATTTGACTTGCGCATCAATTTTTTCAATACGGTTTAAATAATGTTGCGTCAATTCACGTGAAGAGAATTTAGCGGTTGCTAAACCATCGATAAGTTCACGAACCGATAAGCGATGTAAATCTGTCATGAGAAAAATTCTTAACTAAAATTTAAATAGGGCAAAACTGAACAATTATTCAATTACACGTGGAACGAGATACAAACCGTCTTGCACAGCTGGTGCAACGGCTTGATAGTCTTCACGATGGTTTTGTTCAGACACAGCGTCTTCACGTAATGGCTGCGGATGGTCAAATGGACTCTTTAGTGGCTCAACACCTTCGGTATCAATGCCTTTCAAGGTTTCCATCATTCCTAAAATTTTATTCAAACTTTGAGCATATTCAGCAGATTGAGTGTCATCCAAAGACAAGCGTGCTAAGTGTGCAATGCTTGAAACGGTTTGTGCATTTAAATCTGCAGATTGCTGAGCATCTGATGCTGACATGCTGTCTCACCTAATCAGTAATAAAAATATTCAAAATATCATGCGTTATAATAAGCGATTGACTTGTCCAAAGCATCACATTTAGTTAAAGTTGCCATCTTACGTCTATATAACGTTGAACTGAGAACGACCCGTGATTCTAAAACGACTAATTGGCTTGTTTTCGCCAGATCTAGCCATAGATTTAGGCACCGCTAATACACTAATTTATGCGCCAGGACGGGGCATTATATTAAATGAACCGACTGTTGTGGCAATTCGTCACAGTGGTTCACAAAAAATAGTTGCCGCTGTTGGCTTGGATGCTAAGCAAATGCTTGGTCGTACCCCTGCGAATATTTCTGCAATTCGTCCAATGAAAGATGGCGTGATTGCGGATTTCGAAGTCACTGAGACCATGTTAAACCAATTTATTGGTAAAGTGCATGAAAAGCGTCTTTTCCCACCAGCGCCGCGTGTTGTGGTGTGTGTGCCATGTAAATCAACTTTGGTTGAGCGTCGTGCGATTCGTGAGGCTGTATTCAATGCAGGCGCACGTGATGTACGTTTAATCGAAGAGCCAATGGCAGCAGCGATTGGTGCAGGCATGCCAGTTGAGCAAGCGTGTGGTTCGATGGTCGTAGACGTGGGTGGTGGTACAACTGAAATTGCAATCATTTCATTGCAAGGTTGTGTCTATGCAGACTCATTACGCATTGGTGGTGATGTATTTGACGAACAAATTATTCATTATGTTCGTAAAGCACACGGTTGCGTCATTGGTGAAACAACGGCTGAAACCATTAAGAAAGAAGTGGGTATGGCGCTTCCGGATGAAGATGGCAAAGTGCTAGAAATCGAAGTTCGTGGTCGTAACTTGGCGGAAGGTGTTCCGCGCGCAATTACGGTGACTTCTGATGAAATTACTCAAGCAATCACTGATCCATTGCAAAGCATTGTCTCTGCAGTGAAATCTGCGCTTGAACAAACACCTCCTGAGTTGTCATCAGATATCGCGGAGCGCGGTATTGTGTTGACTGGTGGTGGTGCGTTATTACGTAACTTAGACAAGTTATTGTCACAAGAAACAGGTTTGCCAGTAGTAGTTGCTGAAGATCCGCTTTCTTGCGTAACACGTGGTGGTGGTAAAGTCTTAGAACTCTTCGACAACCCGAACCATGACATGCTGTTTGTTGGTTAATTTTCTGTAATTTAATTTAAGGACGAGGCGGTGCAACCGAATCTGTTTTCAAGACAACCGCCATCTTTTCGCTCTTTCATCATTGCAGTCATCGTGTGTTTGTTCGTGTTAATGTTTAATTGGCGCGCTCCACACTTGATTCAACCAGCAAGAGATGTCTTGTACGCGGCATACAATCCCATTTATGCCATTGCAAGCTATCCCGTTTTATCGAAAGAATGGCTCAGTCAACAAACCAAGTCTGAAGCGCAACTGCGTCGTGAGAATACTGCGATGCAGGCAGAGCTGCTTCAGGCTCAGGTTCGCCTTCAAAAACTCTCAGAACTCTCCGCTGAAAATACGCGCTTACGTGGATTATTGGATACGCCTTTGATCATTGACGGTCGTATGGAAATCTCTGAGGTGATCGGCACAGATGCTGATCCATTACGTCATATCATTATCATTAACCGCGGTGCTGCGAGCCAACTGCGTGTCGGGCAAACGGTGTTGGATGATAACGGTATCATGGGTCAGATCATCAATGTTTATCCGCACAGTAGCCGTGTCATGTTGCTGTCTGATAAAGAACACTCCCTATCAGTACGTCTTGAAAACTCTGGCATGCGTGCCATTGTGTCAGGCACTGGTGATTTAGGTCGTCTGAAAATGGAATATGTACCGACCAGCGCTAACGTCAAAGTCGGGGACAAGGTGTATAGTTCAGGTTTAGGACAACATTTTCCTGCGGGTTATTTGGTCGGAACAGTATCCAAAGTTAAGCGTGAAAATACCGGTGAGTTTGCGCAGATAGACGTGAAACCTGCAGCTCAGTTAGCAGGTGGACACCATGTGGTGGTACTGTTCTCAGACTCGTTAGCCATGGAGCAACCTCATGCTCAGCGCTAAAAAAATATCATCAGTTAAAACACGTGATCCACTATGGATCATCGTGCTTTCAATCATTATTGGTTCAGTCTTGGTGGTGTATCCTCTGTCTTATTCATTGGCAGGATGGCGACCGCTGATCATGCTGATGATTACGATGTATTGGATCTTGCTTCAACCGACATGGTGTGGCGTTTGGTTTGCTTTTGCAGTCGGGTTATTTACCGATTTACTGCTTGATGCACCCCTTGGTTTACATGCGTTAAGCTTCGTTTTACTAACATTCGCCATCCGTTGGTTTGTGCGTGAACGCCGTTTAATGACGTTTGGAAATACTTGGGCAATCGCTAGTGTTGCTATATTGGCACATTTGATTTATGTCCTTTTTGCACAAATTATTTCCGATATGCAATTTTCGATAACTCGTCATTGGCAGCCACTAATGAGTAGTATTTTAACTTGGCCCATCTTGTATTATTTGCTTCGAAAATGGCGAATTTAATCCTGGCGTCGAGCTCGCCTCGGCGTAAAGAATTGCTTGCACAGCTTGGACTTAAATTTGATATTTTTAGTCCAGAAATCGATGAGTCTGTACATGATGGTGAGCAAGCGCATGATTATGTTCGACGTTTAGCAGAACAAAAAGCTCAGGTTGTTTTAGCGCGATTTCCAGATGCGGTGGTCATTGCCGCAGATACAAGCCTCAGTTTAGATGGGCAAATTATTGGCAAACCTGACTCGAAGCAACATGCGTTTGAAATTTGGCAATCCTTGTCAGGGCGTCAGCATGAAGTTCTCAGTGGCCTTTGTGTGGCTTCACAACATAAAACAATAAGTACGGTAGTGAGCACAAAGGTTGATTTTCAATCACTCAGTCATCATGATATGGAAGAATATTGGTCAACTGGGGAACCTGTAGGAAAAGCAGGGGCTTACGCAATACAAGGAATCGCCGCAAAGTTCGTTCCTCGTATTGAAGGTAGCTACACCAATGTGGTGGGTTTGCCTTTACATGAAACATCACAGTTACTGAATCAAATATTGAAAAATGGTTAAGGCACTAAATTAACCTTTTAAAAAATTTTTATAATGTTTTGAGTGTTTTTTATGTCTGACGAGTTGTTGATTAACGTCACCCCAATGGAGTGTCGGGTGGCGTTAGTTGAAAATGGGACGGTCAACGAACTATTTGTTGAACGCAACGCTAAACGTGGTTTAGTCGGGAATATTTATAAAGCCAAAGTTGTACGTGTATTGCCTGGTATGCAAGCGGCATTTGTAGACATTGGCTTATCTCGTACTGCTTTTTTACATATCAATGACATGATTTGGCCTCGTAATCAACCGACGCCAAATGTCTTTGATCTTCTGCAACCAGGTCAGATTCTGACAGTGCAGGTGATGAAAGATATGTTAGGCACAAAAGGTGCGCGTCTAAGTACTGATCTTTCCATTCCTTCTCGCTATTTGGTGATGATGCCTTATGGACATCATACTGGCGTGTCGCAGCGAATCGAATCAGAAGAAGAGCGTGATCGTTTACGTTCGATCATTGAGCGGATTCAAGCTGAACATAAGTTACCTGGTTCTGTCATTGTCCGAACTGCAGCAGAGGGGATCGAAGAGGCCGCTATTGCGCAAGATATGGCGTATTTGGCAAAACTTTGGGAATTTATTCAGCGCAAACAAAAAAGTGTCGTGGTTCCATCTCTTATTTTTGAAGAGCTACCACTTCCTCAACGTATCATCCGTGATCTGGCAAATGAAGATACGGTAAAAATTCAAGTCGATTCAAGAGAAGTGTTTGGCAAGCTACAAGAGTTTGTGGCTGAGTTTGTACCAAATATGGTTGATCGTCTGAAACATTACCCTGGTGAGTGTCCGATATTCGACTTATACAATGTTGAAACAGATATTCAAAAAGCACTGCAAACACGTGTTGCTTTAAAGTCTGGTGGTTATCTGATGATTGATCAGACGGAGGCCATGACCACTATTGACGTCAATACAGGCTCATATGTAGGTGGACGCTCTCTTGAGGACACCGTCTTTAAGACCAACATGGAAGCGACACAAGTCATTGTGCGTCAACTCAGACTGCGCAACTTAGGTGGAATTATCATTATTGACTTCATTGATATGCAAGAGGCCTCACACCGTGATGAAGTGCTTAAGCAATTTGAAAAAGTCTTAGAACGTGACCATGCAAAAACTAAAATCACCCAAGTGTCTGAGCTTGGCTTGGTAGAAATGACGCGTAAACGGACGCGTGAATCACTTGAGCATTTGTTATGTGAGTCTTGTCCGACGTGTCAGGGACGTGGTTATGTGAAAAGTGCCGAGACTGTTTGTTACGAAATCTTTCGAGAGATCTTAAGATATGCTCGAGATTTTGAGTCTCAGACTGACTTTACTGTCGTTGCGCATCCATCGGTTGTGGATCGATTATTAACCGTAGAAGCTGCGGCCGTCTCTGATTTAGAGCATTTTGTGAAACGTGTCATTAAGTTCCAAGTCGAAAATTTATACACGCAAGAGCAATACGATATCATTTTGAATTGAAATTGTAACAGAATATCGTTAAACACTTGTTACAACTGAGATTTTACATTCGATCTCGATTTCTCAATACTTAAGAAATCAAATCGAATAGCCAAAGACAGCGATGTTGTCTTAGCAAAGTGAGGTCAAAGTGGGTATGAATTTAACGGAACAATTAGCGGGTAGCCATCGTCAAATTGTGGATTCAAACAAAAGCGCTTGCTTGATGCTCAACGATCAAGGTCAAGAAGTTCGAGTTACACAAGCGATGGTCGTTTCTCTCTGTCAGCAATTAATCAAGCAGTGTCGTAATATTAAAAATTAAGGGGCCTTTTTAAAGCCCCTTAATTTTTTTGTAAATATCGAAATATACAACCTTAAGCTGGTTTTTCATTCGCAATTTCTATATCCGCTACTACTTGTTTCTTTGCTGCACTACGCTTAGTAGCCTTTTTCATAATCTGCGGTTTGTCATCTTCAGGTAGACCCACAATTTTTTCAAATCGTTGAATCTCATCTTCTAAATGGGTCAATAAATTTTGCATCTTAGGCAAAGCATTTCGACATGCGGTTAAACCGACTTCTAATTTATCCATATAACTGGTCATTGTGATATTCAACGCTTGACCATCAAGTACGATAGAAGCAGGGTAAAGTGCGTCCAAACGTGCTCCGTTCCAATATAGCGGCTCTTTAGGTCCTGGTACGTTAGAAATAACGAGGTTAAATGCCTGACGTTTAGGTGCTAAACCAGAGATGATATTTAAACCTGCAGGACCATATACGAAGGCACTATAGTTGAGAATCTGATCTGAAGTCATGCGTTTGAATTTTTGTTTCGCATTCATTACGCTACGACGAATAAGATCGAGTCGCTCTAATGGATCGGCTTTATGTGTCGCTAAGTTCGCCAGAATCATCGTAATACGATTTGACATGTCTGAATCATCCGTACGAACGGAGACAGGAACCATAGCGATTAATGGTTTCTCAGGTAAAGCACTTTGACTGATTAAGTATTCACGCAAAGCACCAGAGCAAATCGCGAGAACAATATCGTTAATGGTCACACCCAATGATTTTGAAATATGGTTGAGGCGCTTAAACTCATATGACTGAGCAGCGAAACGACGCGATGAGCTGACTTTTTGATTCAGAATACTACTTGGGGCTTGGAAACTGGATACATAGTCCGGATTACGTCCCATATCTTTAAAGACAGTTTCAGACAGCACTTTGAATACACCTGGTGTAGACTGCACTTGACCTTTCAAATTAGACAAGATTTGTTTTGCACGGCTTACTTTAGGTGTTTTAAGTCGCTTAGCACGCGGACCTTCGACACACCATGGCGGAACGATACTTCTTGCATTTGGATCATGAGAGAGTGATTTTTCAATTAAACGCATGCCTGCAATACCATCGACCATCCCATGATGTATTTTGAAATACATGGCGAAACGATTGCCTTCAATGCCCTCAATGATATGACACATCCATAATGGCTTAGCTCGATCAATTAATGAACTGTGCTCTTGGGAAATGTAGGTGAGTAGCTCACGAATACGACCAGGATGTGGTAGAGCAATATGTCTGAAGTGATGATCAAGATCGAATTCAGTGTCTGTGTCCCAAAACAGTCCGTTTAATTTATTATTAAACGGTGGAATTGGGATAGATTTTGAGTTGCGAATATCTGCCACTAAATCTTGAATAAAGGTTGGTGGTGCATCTTCTGGAATTTCAAATAAAAATAATCCGCCAACATGCATGGGCTGTTGTCTTTTTTCCAAAGATAAGAAAATAAAATCAAGCGGGTGTAATGGGCGCATAGTCTAGGTTTGCCTCACTGCAAATTTCTAAAATTGTTTTTTAGAATTATCAATCCAAGAGATCAGTATAGACGTATTTGTTGGAGGGGGCATAAATTTTTTTAATGAATGGTCAGTACAAAAAAGCCACTTTAAATCAGTGGCTTAAAACTTTGTGAGACAGTTTTTACTTTTTTAAATTACCTGAATGTAAACCACATTCTTTATGCGTTGCTTCTTCCCACCACCAACGACCTTCACGCTCGTGCTGATTTGGAAGTACTGGACGCGTGCATGGTTCACATCCAATTGAAATAAAACCTTTTTCATGCAATGGATTATATGGAATTTCCATCATGCGAATATAATTCCAAACGTCAGCACTCGTCCAATTCGCCAAAGGGTTGTATTTAATGAGTTGTTTACCTTCACCTGAAAAACCTAGATCAGCTTGAATGACTGGAATTTCAGTACGTGTACCCGGACTTTGATCTTTACGTTGACCCGTGATCCAACCATCAAGTGTTGCTAACTTTTTACGAAGAGGTTGAACCTTACGGATACCACAACACTCTTTATGATCATCTTGATAAAAGCTAAACAGTCCTTTTTCGTTGACTAGATTCTGAACAGCTTCAGCTTCCGGGAAACATATTTCAATGTTGATATTATAGTGCTTACGAACAGTCTCAATAAATTGATAAGTTTCTGAATGCAAGCGACCTGTATCTAGACTAAACACGCGAAAAGGTTTACCTAAATTTGCAGCCATATCAATCAATACAACATCTTCAGCACCTGAAAATGAAATGGCAATTTCACCTGTTTGATTTAAAGCTAAGGCTATAATTTCCGAAGGGGATTTATCTTCATACTCTGATGCAAGTGCATCAATTAAATCTATGCTTGGAATGGTAGTCATGAGAATCCTGGCGATATAGGCTTGGAAACAACAAGTCCTATATTAAAATATTTGATGTATATTTTAGTTGAATTCAGAGATTTATCTTATGAAATAAAAATAAATACTTATGAATAAAATAGATTTAAAAAATTACATCGATATTCAACAATCTTCGGCTATGATATTGCAAATTTTATTAATGCTGAGGGCAGTATCATGGAAATCGTTTGTCTAGATCTTGAAGGCGTTTTGGTTCCTGAAATTTGGATTAATTTTGCAAAAAAAACAGGAATTAAAGAGCTTGAAGCAACAACTCGAGATATTCCAGACTACGATGTGCTCATGACTCAGCGTTTAAATATTCTTAAACAGCATGGTTTAGGTTTAAATGACATTCAAGCTGTTATTGCAGATATGGGGCCGTTTGAAGGCGCTAAGGAGTTTGTCGAGTGGGTACGTACTCATTTCCAACTCATCATTTTATCAGACACATTCTATGAATTTGCTCATCCATTGATGAAGCAGTTAGGTTGGCCTACGATTTTCTGTCACAAATTAGAAACTGACGAAAATGGTATGATTACAAATTATAAACTACGTCAACCTGATCAAAAACGTAAAGCAGTGCAAGCTTTACACGGTTTAAATTTCCGTGTAATTGCTGCTGGCGACTCGTACAACGATACTACGATGCTCGGTGAAGCAGATCAAGGTTTCTTATTTGATGCGCCGGATAATGTAATTGCAGAATTCCCACAATTTCCTGCGATTAATGGTTATGCTGCATTGAAAGAAGCGATCCGCAACGCTTCTGTACGTGATATTCCAGCCTAAGTTATTACTTTGAAAAAAGGACGCTTTAGCGTCCTTTTTTTATAACAATTGTTAGAATCGATACCCGATTTTCATGCCATAACCTAATGCATAATTGTTGCTGAATTCTCCAACATTTATGCCACCCGTTTGAGCAGTTGCATCGCCTAACCAGAAATATTTAACACCAGCTTGAATAAAGCTTTGCTGTGATGGGTTGAATTGACCACCTAAGCCTACACTCCAATAACCTTCAGTTGGACCTAAAGTGGTTACAGGGTTTCCAGCTCCAGAGTCATAGCCTACAGTTGTGGTTGCTGCCCATTGATCATTAAATTTATGTGCAACACCTACGGTTGCAGAGTACTGATCATCAGAATACGAAATGAGGTCCTGTCCAACTAATCCAAGTAATTTAGGTGTAACCGTAAATTGATCCCAATGAACCCAACGCAGGTTAGCAAACGCCAAAGTGTTTGTTGCAATTCCAGACTGTAAATCAATATTTACAGATTGTGGAGTAACTGCTTCAGTTACTGCAGCGATCTTATCTAATCTATTAAACTCAGGCTTTTTTAATGCATCGGCATAAAGTGGAAGGAGCGAGGTTTCATTCGACTGAGCTTTGTGTTTAATCTCAGAGCGATAAGTGATAGATGCTTTTAATGCAATTTTTGGAATTTGGTATGCAGTACCTGCAATCCAGCCGTAAGCTTCTTTTTGGTCTACATGGATGTTATAGCCATTTAAGACTTGGTATGCACTACCTTTTAAATTGATATCAGCTTCAACTGTTTGCCATACTGGACCAGCATAAAAATTCCAATTTTCAGTGGGTTGATAACCAATGAGTGCAGTTAAATTTTGTGTCTTAACTTCAACTGATGTACCACTTAAACTATTGCCAAATGATTGATTTTTAGCATCGTATAATGCATCTGCACCAAAAGGCTGATCGTAAATTAAACCTAAAGAAACTTGGTCAGTAACCTGTAGTTTAAGAGCAGTGTTTACAAAATAATAATCACTGCCCATATCTGTAATTTTTTCGCCTGTTAAATCCTGACCAGTGATTTTATTAATCACTGTGGAAGAACCTTTAACAGTGGGATCTAAAACAGAAATGCCAGCTTCTGCATAATTACCTGATTGGAGAAATGCTGAAATCGACTGACCTGAACGATCTAATCCTGCGGCGTAAATTGAGCTTAATGGGAGCGTAGACAATAAGACTGAGTATGAAAGTACTTTAAATTTCATGATGTTCATCCATGAATGCCATATGGCGAAAAAATTGCATGAAAAATAACACAAATAAAAAAAGAGTAAATACTCAGAAGTGGTTGAAATATAATCAATTTTATATTACTTCATTATCAAATTATGAGGCTAAATAATTATGTCCATGTTTTTAAAAAGTATTATTGAGCAAAAAAGGAATTGTAGTTTGAGTCGTTTTCTTATTTTAAATGATGATATAACAAACAATTAATTTATACTTGTATAAAAATAAAAAAAGACCACAATCATGTGGTCTTTTTTATTTACGAATGATTAGAATTTATAGCCGATTTTAAGACCGTAAGCTAAAGCGTCATTGTCTTCAAACTTGCCTGCTGCACTATGTGCACCTGTCTGAGCATCAGCATCACCTAACCAGAAGTATTTAACACCACCTGCAATAAACGTAGCTGGAGTAGGGCTATATTGAAGACCTAAACCTACGTTCCAATAACCTTCTGTTGGTCCAAGTGTCGTTACAGGATTGCCTGCACCGGAATCCCATCCAACTGAAACATTACCAGCCCATTGCTCGTTAAATTTACGACCTACACCTGTTGTTACAGACCATTGATCTTTAGAATAATCAACTAGGTTAAATCCATTAGGTTTGCCAGGGATAAGTCCGGCACTACCAAGTGCATCAGCCAATTGACCGAAATTATTAGGCTTAATTGAGAAACTAGACCAATCCACCCAACGTATGTTTGCAAATGCTACGGTGTTCGCCATAATGCCACTTTGTAGATCTAAGTTGACAGATTGTGGAGTAGTAACATTTGTAGATCCAGGTTTGAAGCCAGCACCTAAAGCACCGATTGCTCCTTGTAGGCTACCTGCTGTATCTTGATCGATTTGTCCAAGTGCAGTCAAAGTTGTAATGAGGTTAATCAATTGAGGAGCATTTGCTGGATTTGCTAATGCGGTTGCAGCAGGAATACTTTCATTTACTTCAACGTCATGACTAATTTCAGATCTATATGTTAAAGAGGCTTTTAAAGCGATTTCAGGAATTTGATAAGCTGCACCGACTAACCAACCGAAGTCGCCGTCTTCTTTAATATCAGCATCGTATCCATTAAAGATACTATACGTCGATCCTCTTAATTTTACATTTCCTTTAACAGTCTGATAAACAGCTCCGCCATAGAAATTAAAATTTTCGTTAGGTTGGAAGCCGATAATAGCGGAAATATTTTGTGTATCTACTTCGACTGATGTGCCACCTGTTACACCAGTATTTAAACCTACACCTATAGGAGCACTTGCTGGCTTTTCACCAAGGTAAACTGGGAGTGCGCCTAAAATTGTATCAGAACCTTGTGTGGTAAAATTATTGTTACCTTTATATGCTGCATCAGCACCGAAAGGCTGGTCATAAATCAAACCAAATGAGATTTTATCAGTCGCTTGAATTTTTAATGCTGCAGAAGGAAAGTAGTAATCACCAGCCATATCACCAGTGTAATTACCAGATAAGTCTTTACCAGAGACAGATGGATCTAAAATTGAGATGCCAGCTTCGAAGTAATTTCCTGGTTGAAGGAATGATGAAATAGATTGTCCAGAACGATCTAATGCAGCAGCAAAAGTGCCTGATGATGCTAAACCGAATAATACAGCAGCTGATAATTTTGTTAATTTCACTTGAATTTTCCCTGATCTTCTTCAATGAATTATTTTGTATTTTCCAATTGAATTGAGGATTAGTTATCTTAAACTGATCCTAAATCTTATGTTCACAAAATAACACATTAAGAATCAGAGTAAATACTCTAAGGAAATAAATTTATAATTGAATTTTAATTCTGATAAAAATAATAGGAATTTTATTATTATATAAATTATTGAATTTATGTGTGATTTAATTTTGAATGACACTATCTTATCGTTAATACTTAAATGAACTATACAGTCAGTCAATGGCATTCATGATTAAATAAAAAAAGAGCACAAAAGTGCTCTTTTGAAAAATAAATGGCATTTAGAAACGATAACCTATTTTTAGACCATATGCCCAAGCATTGTTATCTTCAAACTTACCCACTTCACGACCAACAGATCGACCATCAGCATCTCCTAACCAAAAATATTTTACACCGCCACCGATAAAGGTTGCAGGAGTAGGGCTAAACTGAGCACTCAAACCTAGATTCCAGTAGCCTTCTGTTGGTCCAAGTGCGGTTACTGGATTCCCAGCTCCAGAATCCCAACCTGCGGATAATGCACCGCCCCATTTTTCATTAATCTTACGACCAACGCCAACCGTTGCAGACCATTGATCTTTATCATATTCAATAATATTTTGTCCTTGACCAGTAACAGCTTGTGTTAACAATCTAAATTTATCAATATCAATTTTTAGACCTCCCCATTCAACCCATCGAACATTTGCAAAAGCAACGGTGTTTGCCATGATGCCTGTTTGAAAGTCTAAATTAACTGATTGTGGAGTGCTGATTTTAGTATTCTGAGAAGGTGTATTTAATGCCCCACTCGAATCTAAATTTTTAAGATTAGTTAGTACTTGAGCTACTTGAGGTCCAACTATGCTCTCAACAATAAAACTAGGATAACCAAAATAACTTGAATAAGCGTTTATCAAACCATTGGCATCTTCCGTAGTTTCCAAACTATGGTCAATTTCAGATCTATATGTTAAGGATGCTTTTAACGCTATTTCAGGGATTTGATATGCAACACCAGCTAACCAACCATAACCTTCATCTCTTTTAAAATGAGCCTGATAATTCGCTAAACTAGATAAAGTTAAATTACCTCTCACATCCTGATATACACCACCGCCATAAATATTCAAATTTTCATTAGGTTGAAACCCAACAATAGCTGATATGTTATTTGAATTTACTTTAACCTCTGTTGAAGAGAGAGGAAGTGTACTATCTGGCAGTAATCCTGGAAGTAATCCATCTGTGTAATAGGCTGATGCTCCAAAGGGTTGATCATAGAGTAAGCCGAAAGAGAATTTTTCATTTAATTGCAGTTTTAATGCAGCACTTGGGAAGTAATAATCCTCAGCCATATCACTAATTGGACCCAATTGATTTTTTCCAGATACATCAGGGTCAATAATGGAGATACCTGCTTCAAAGTAGTTATTTGGTTGTAAAAATGCTCCTATCGATTGACCTGAGCGATCCATAGCGGCTGCATAAGCCCCAGAAATCGGTAATAAAGCAAATAATACAGATGCACTGATGGTTTTTAATTTCATGTTATCTATCCTTAGATAATTTGAATTTTTAATTTAATAGAATTTTTTTAGTTATTTCCTTAAGAGCTGATAAATAAACGATTTATGCTTAAATGTTTATTTTTTGCTCTACAAACAACATATCATAAAGGTAATGAGATGCAACAAAAATTTGACTGAAATGACATTATTTTTTTTATTTTGGGTCAATTTGTTGATAAGTGTATTAATCTAAGAAAATGGTGCGCCCTGCGGGACTCGAACCCACGCCGGTCACTTAGGAGGCAACTGCTCTATCCAGTTAAGCTAAGGACGCATACTAATCTGATCAAAAAATTTTTGAAAAAAAGTTATTGCTTAGCAATAACTTTTTTAATGCGTCTTACTATTTTCGGTAAAGTAATTTAAATAATACCAACATCAGGATAATCCAGATCGGAATCATGATCACAGCACCGCTTAAGCCCTGAGTCCACATGATGTAAAGCACGACAATAATAAACCCAAGAACCAAATAGTTACTGGCTGGTGACCATAGAGCAGGAAATTTTGAAGTGGTATTTGACAGTTTCATCGCTTGTTTAAATTTCAAGTGAGTCAACGCAATCATCGCCCAGTTAAGTACTAGAGCACCAACAACAATATAAATTAAATTACTTAAAGCATCTTCAGGTGCAAAATAGTTTAATAAAACACATCCGAAAATTAACACCGCTGACAACAATACTGCTGGAACAGGTACACCTTGTTTATTGGTTTTTTCAAAAATTTTAGGGGCATTACCTTGTTTTGCTAAACCAAAAAGCATACGGCTATTCGCGTACATTCCACTGTTATATACCGATAGCGCAGCAGTCAAAATAATAAAGTTGAGCAGGTGAGCAGCCCAATCAATACCCAGTTGACTGAAGATCATTACGAATGGGCTTTTATCTAGACCACCAAGTTGCAGTTGATTCCATGGAACTAAAGAAAGAAGAATTGTAAGCGACCCAACATAGAAAATCAGAATACGGAAAACAACTTGATTAATTGCTTTAGGAATCGTTTTCTCTGGATTTTCAGCCTCAGCTGCCGCCATACCAATCAGTTCAATACCACCAAAGGCGAACATCAGGAATGCCAACATGAAGAATAAACCTTCGAATCCATGAGGGAAGAAACCACCATGAGTCCAAAGATTACTGAATGATGCAGTAGAGTCAGATCCTGCTGTAAACAACAAGAATAAACCGAAGATAATCATCGACACGACAGCTGCTACTTTAATAATAGACAGCCAAAACTCTGATTCTCCATAAAATTTAACATTACAGAGGTTAACTAAGGTAATGATAATAAAGAAGAAAAGAACTGATGACCAAGCAGGAATGTGAGGCCACCAATAGTTAATATATTTTGCAACAGCTGTTAATTCGGTCATCGCGACCAAAATATAAAGAATCCAATAGTTCCAACCTGCTAGGAATCCAGGAAACTTACCCCAATATTTATTTGCAAAATGACTAAATGATCCTGCAACAGGTTCATGAACAATCATTTCGCCTAATTGGCGCATAATTAAAAAAGCGATTAAACCACCAATTGCATAACCCAAAATAATAGATGGGCCGGCAGATTGGATCACGTGTGCGGAACCTAAAAATAAGCCTGTACCAATTGCACCACCCATAGCGATTAATTGGATATGACGATTCTTTAAGCCACGCTGAAGTTGTGAAGACTTGTTATTCAAAGTATTCAGCCCGACGATTGAAATAAGTTACAAGATTGTAATAGATCAAATTGCATTAGCCTAGTACGTCAGCGTTCATGAATGTTTTTTATGATTTAAATAAAATAAAATTATTATAGAAAAATGATTTAATTATTTTTTAATCAATCATTTAATTTTATTAGAGTTTATTTTTGTTAGAGTGAATTAAATTTAATCTATCGTAATTGATGGAAATTCATACCATAGTGTTAAGTGCTCATGTTCACATAAAAAATCATTTATACTGTGTTGAACTAAAAATCACGATTGATAACAAATATTAAAAGAGAAGGAATGAGCTATGAGTTCAACACCACAAATTAAAATTCCAGCCACTTATATGCGTGGAGGAACGAGTAAAGGTGTTTTCTTTAACTTAAATGATTTACCCAAAGAAGCTCAAGTTCCAGGTAAAGCAAGAGATCAAATCTTATTACGTGTGATAGGAAGCCCTGATCCTTATGGCAAACAAATTGATGGAATGGGTGGTGCTTCATCTAGTACCAGTAAGACAGTCATTCTCTCTAAAAGCGCTCAATCTGATCATGATGTAGATTATCTTTTTGGACAGGTTGCAATTGATCGACCATTCGTCGATTGGAGTGGCAACTGTGGCAATCTTACGGCAGCAGTAGGCTCATTTGCGATTTCAAATGGTCTCGTGAGTGCAGAAAAGATTCCAGAGAATGGAATTTGTACGGTAAAGATTTGGCAGGTCAATATTCAGAAAACGATTATTGCGCATGTCCCAATTACAAATGGTCAGGTTCAGGAAACAGGTGATTTCGAGCTTGATGGGGTAACATTTCCAGCTGCAGAGGTGCAAATAGAATTTTTAGATCCCGCAGATGATGGAGAGGATGGGGCTGCCATGTTTCCCACAGGAAATGTGGTTGATGAGCTGGAAGTCCCAGATATTGGTCGCTTTCAGGTGACGCTGATTAATGCGGGTATTCCAACCATTTTTATGTGTGCTTCAGACTTGGGGTATGAAGGAACTGAACTTCAGGATCATATCAATAATGATGTCGAGGCCTTGGCCAAGTTTGAAAAAATTCGTGCTTATGGTGCTGTAAAGATGGGTATTATTCAGCATATTGATGAAGCGGTTCAACGTCAGCATACACCTAAAATTGCATTTGTATCTGCGCCTAAAAATTACATTTCATCTAGCGGAAAAGCAGTACACGCTGATGAGATCGACTTGACGGTTCGTGCTTTATCTATGGGTAAACTACACCATGCAATGATGGGAACCGCAGCTGTAGCGATTGGAACCGCCGCTGCAATTCCTGGAACATTAGTCAATTTAGCCTCAGGTGGTGGTGAAAAAAAATCAGTCAGATTTGGGCATCCTTCTGGAACACTCAGAGTGGGCGCTGAAGCGGAAAAAATTAATGACCAATGGACGGTAAAAAAGGCCATTATGAGTCGCAGTGCTCGAGTACTCATGGAAGGATGGGTGCGAATTCCTGGCGATACGGTTTAAGATAAAAAAACCACTTTCGAGTGGTTTTTTTACGCGCTTAAAATATGTGATAAGTATACTAAATTAGCCTGAAAGCATTACTAACAGTACGATTCACTCATAAATAATTGAGACTATGTCAATTTTGACATGTTATATTAAGGAAATAAGTCAACGTGATTATATTCACCGAATTCATAAAATTAAGTTGCTGAATAGCCTTCGCTCCACGAATAATTAAAATGAGAAAGACCAATGAAGAAGGATAATAATTTTGAGCAGGATACGCCCAAGATTGATCAAGAGTTTCTAAACCAAATTCATGCTACAAATAAATTAGATTTGGTATCTGTGATTGCCAAAATCCCTGTGCCTGTGGCGCTAGTTCAGCATGATGGTGTATTTATTAGTGCAAATCAATTATTTGCTGATATCTATGAGAGTGATGCACTCTATTTACTCGGAAAGAAATTAGGTTTCGTATCAACGACGGTTTACCAATTATTTCAAGATGCGCTGCAATTGTTTCGAAATGATTCACGTTTATACAAAATTGAAAATGAGTTCTATTCAAAAGGGCATTTTTTTCAAATTTATTTTAGTGCTTTAAGAGATAAATCATCCTCTTTGGATTGCGTGTTGATCGTATGTGCAGATATAACAAAATTGAAAAGACGTGAACGTGTCTTGATCCAAAATAATAAAAGGTTGTTTGAAGAGCTATATTTGGACCCTGTGACTGGGATGAACAATAAGCTGGCATTTGAACAGTTTTTAAAAGATCGCTTCCTTATTCAAGAGCGTAAAAATTATTCTTTTATCAAGTTTGAAGTCGAAAATTTTAAAAAGTTTAATCAGCTCAATAGTTATACCATTGGTGATGAAATTTTGAGTCGTATTGGATCTCTGATTAAAGAGGAGTTGAATCAAGATTTAGCAGAAGTCTATCGTTTGAACTCTGCAAGTTTTATCTTGGTGATTCAAGAATCGACTCCTTGGAAAATTCTCACCATTGCTGAACGCCTAAAACAAACCTTGGTCCGTGAAAAAATTTATTTCGATCCTCAAGAGGATGAGGTACTCACGTGTGCGATTGGGATTTTTCATCCTAATTGCCAGAAAATGTACTCAGAAAAGCAAATATTAGAAACCTTAGATCGTGCGGTTGACATTGCACATGTATTGGGTCGAAACTCGATTCATGTGTTAGATGAATAGTCACTCTTCATTTAAATCTATCACTAAATAAAACAAATCAGCATTGTGTTTTGTAGCAATCACAATTGGTTGTAGAATAAGGACAATTTTATATATACCGACTTGAAACGGTATAACTTGAGGTTCAAAGACGGCAGTGACAGTACATATCTCTGTGAATAGTGAAGTATTACAACGTGCTCAACAGCAAATCCAACAGGATCTGAAAATTGCACTAGATGCATTTTTCATTCCAGAGCCTTTGAAAAGTGCTGTAAATCATGCAGTCATGTTAGGTGGAAAACGGGTTCGTCCAGCTTTAGCGTATGCAACAGCAGAATTAAGTGAAGATCATAAAAATTTTGCTGCTGTGCGACGTGCAGCAGTTGCAGTCGAGTTAATTCATTGCTATTCACTTGCTCATGACGACTTACCATGTATGGATAATGATTTGTTGCGTCGTGGTCAACCCACTTGCCATGTTGCATATGGTGAAGATACAGCACTACTTGCGGGAGATATCTTGCAGTCGATGGCATTTGAGGTTTTAGGAAGTCGACTTTTTGATACACAAGTGACTGTAGACCCTTCTATTGTGTTGAAGCAAATGCAGATATTGGCGACATCATCTTCTAAGATGGTTTGTGGTCAAGTCCTAGATTTGCAAGCAGAAGGCAAGAAAATTGATCAGGAAGCATTGGAAAATATTCATCGTAATAAAACTGGTGCACTGATTCAGGCGGCAATCATGATGTCAGCAGTGACAGTGATGGACGGTGTAGATGCAGGAATACCGAAATTGCGTGAATTTGGTCAAGTATTAGGTTTAGCATTTCAAGTACAAGATGATATTTTAGATATAGTTTCGGATACCGAAACGCTTGGAAAGACCGCTGGAAAAGATGAACTTGTAGAAAAATCAACATACCCAGCTTTATTGGGTTTAGATGCTGCAAAAGAATATGCAAATAAGCTTCATCAGCAAGCCATTAGTGCTTTAGATTATTTTGGTGATTCAGCATCTGAACTTAAACAAATTTCAGCTTTTTTACTTGCTCGAAAGAGTTAAAAAAAGAGGACAGAAAGTCCTCTTTTTCATTTGTTATTTTGTCGCTTTATATAATCGGTCTGCTTCGTCAAATCGGTCAGTAACATCTGAGTTCGGTTGCTTACCTAATAAACTCACAACAATGATTGCGATGAGAGAGCAAATAAAGCCAGGAATGATTTCATAGATTCCAGTATCAGCCCAAATATTTTTCCATACAATAACGGTCACTGCACCAATGATCATCCCCGCCAAAGCGCCATTTAATGTCATGCGTTTCCAGAATAAAGACAGAATAATGAGCGGGCCAAATGCTGCCCCAAAGCCTGCCCAAGCGTAGGCAACTAGACCAAGTACTTTAGATTCAGGGTTTGACGCTAAAACAATCGCAAGTAAAGCAATCAGTAGCACCATCAAGCGACCCACCCAAACCAGTTCTTTTTGAGAAGCAGTTTTACGGATGAAAGATTTATAAAAATCTTCGGTTAAAGTGCTTGAACAAACAAGAAGTTGACAACTCAATGTACTCATTACCGCAGCCAAAATGGCAGCTAATACAATGCCGGCGATCCATGGGTTAAATAGAACTTTCGTTAACTCCATAAATACAGTTTCAGGGTTAGCATTCACAATATTAGCGAACTGTGGATTTTGCTGAAAATAAGCAATACCGACATATCCAGCAGCCACTGCACCACCAAGGCACAGAATCATCCAAGTCATACCAATACGACGAGCATTAGGAATCGATTTAACTGAATCAGCAGCCATAAAACGTACAAGAATATGAGGTTGTCCGAAATAGCCTAAACCCCAGGCCAGTAATGAAATAATTGCGACGGTACTTAAATTACCTATTAAACTGCTTGCTTCTGGTCGTGCTGCTTCAAGTGCTAAATTCACTTGAGATAAATCGGAAAAAGTCAGTAAAGCCACGATGGGGGTAAGCAATAAGGCAAAAATCATTAATCCCGCTTGGATGGTGTCTGTCCAAGAAACAGCCAAGAACCCACCAATAAAAACGTAACTGATCGTTGCAATTGCACTAATCCAAAGGGCAGTGCTGTAAGAAAGATCAAACATACTTTCAAATAATCGAGCGCCTGCCACCATGCCTGAAGCACAATAAATGGCAAAGAAGATTAAAATGACAAATGCAGAAACGATTCGTAGAATTTTTTTCTGATCATTAAAACGATTGGAAAAGTAATCTGGGAGTGTGAGGGCATTGTGTTGAACTTCAGTATGAACTCTGAGACGTCCTGCCACTAACAGCCAGTTGAGCCATGCACCAATAATTAAACCAATTGCAATCCACATTTCTGATAGACCAGAAAGATAAATAGCACCTGGCAAACCCATAAGTAACCAGCCACTCATGTCAGAAGCACCAGCTGAAAGGGCTGTTACAAAACTTCCCAAGCGTCGTCCACCCAAAATATAATCTGAAAAGTTCGTGGTCGCTCGATACGCGATTAAACCAATCACAACCATGGCGACAATATAGAACAAGAAAGTGATTAAGGTGGGATCAAAGGTGCTCATACAATTTCCATGATGCAGTTAGACGATAGATTGTTTTCATGCAATCTTTCAGGATGCGAAATTTAACCATAAATTTAAAATAAATGCTGAAGAATTGAATCTCGAGTCATATCAATAACAAAGGCAGCCGAAGCTGCCTTATAAATTTTGAAGAGTGTCTGAGCGATTTAAGGATTATTACGACCCATTACCCCACGAATCGTATTCATGATGTCAGCAGGCAATACCACAGTTTTAGCATTATTAGATTTAGCCATATCCTGCATTGCTTTTACATATTGTTCACCAAGTAGATAAGCGACAGGAATCTCTTTGTCGCCTACAGCATTGGTAACCATATTAATGGCTTTTTCTGAAGCTTCAGCGAGTACAACTTGAGCCTCAGCATCGCGACGTGATGCTTCAAGACGACCTTCAGCTTCAAGAATCGCAGCTTGTTTTTCACCATCAGCACGTGTCACTGTCGCACGACGTTGACGTTCAGCTGCGGCTTGGGCTTCCATTGCAGATTGCATTGTACTTGATGGTTGAATATCTTGGATTTCAACCGTCTTAAGCGTAATTCCCCAATCTGAAATATCATCAGAAATTGCTGCTTTCAGCTTCGCTTTAATATGATCACGTGAAGATAAAGCATCATCCAAGTCCATTTCACCTACGATTGAACGTAAAGAAGTTTGGACAAGGTTTTGGATTGCCCAAGTATAGTTTTCGATACCGTAGACTGCTTTTTCTGGTGTAGTAATGTTGATATAGGCAACAGCGTTCATTAAAAGAACTGCGTTATCTCTTGTAATCACTTCCTGAGATGGAATATCGAGAACGATATCTTTTGTCGTGACTTTATATGCGACTTCATCAACATAAGGAATCACAAAGTTTAGACCTGGACTTAAGGTTGTATGGTATTTACCCAGACGTTGTACGATCCATTTATAGCCTTGAGGAACAATACGAACCCCTTTAAAAATAGTGATCCCGACGAATGCCAAAAATGCGATGGCAATAATTGAACCAGACATTTCTACTCCTTTAAGAATTATTGTTTATAACGGTGAGTTGAGGTTATTGTGCGCTTGAACGACCAGCTCATTACCTAAAATATCTGTAACTCTGACACGATCACCGACCTGAACAGGGCTCAGTGTTCTGCAATTCCATTCGTCAGAGCCTAGAACTGGAAGCTGAAAACGAACTTTGACTAATTCAGGTTCATGACCAATTTGAATCACCATCCCAACTTGTCCGATGGTCGCTTCACGTGAGAGACCCGCTTTAGTCTTATCAACGGAAAGTGGTTTAATAAATTTAAACCAAACCACCGTACATGAAATCGATAGGACAACCCATAAAATAATTTGAGTTGGAAGCCCCATAGAAGGAAATAGCCACACCAGTATGCTAATAATGACAGCAGCTATACCAAACCACAGTGCAGCAAAGGCCGGTAAAATGAGCTCAGACAGGATGAGCAAAATACCTAATACAAACCAATGCCAAGGTTCAATCAATAAGTCCATACATCTACTCTAATCGTTATCTTGTTATAGACGAAAACATCTATATCAAGATAACAGACTAGGGCAGAGAAGCCTATAAAAAATGCTTAAAAGCGAGCTGTTGGTGCAGGTTTGAAAGCAGCAGGAGATTTTTTGAAATTGGCAATTGCGGTATCTATTGATTTAATTTTCAGTTGCGCTGCTTTCTCACCTTCAAGTATTGCCTCATTGCTGGCTTTCAAATCCAAAGTTCCTAAATGGCCAACTTTTGGCTGAATCACGACTGTAGCTGCATTGAGTTCAGTATTGATACTTTGTTGACCCATAATATTAATCGTTTGATCCAACAGTCCCCACATGCTCATCGGCTTATTGCCTGCAGGGCGTGCAGAAATATCAACTGCTATCACAATATCTGCACCCATATTTTTGGCAGTTTGAACTGGAATTGGACTCACGAGTCCACCATCAACATATTTGGTTTTGCCAATCGTTGTTGGAACAAAGACGTTAGGGATACTACATGACGCTCTTACGGCTTGACCTGTATTACCTTTGACGAAATCAGCGCGTTTACCATTATCTAAACGTGTGGCAACTGCAGCAAATCGAATCGGGAATTGTTCTATCGGTTTGTTCCCAACCTGTCGATTGACATAATCTTGGAGCTTTTGACCGAGGACCACACCCTGTCGATTTAAAGTTAAATCACGAATATCGGACTCTTTCAGTTGAAGTGCAATTTGCTGTAGTTGATAGGGAGATTTGCCTGAAGCGTAAATACTACCGACAAAACTTCCAGCACTTGTACCCGTAACAATTTTGGGCTTTATACCATGAGATTCTAAAACCTTTAATACACCAATATGCGCAAAACCTTTTGCACCACCACCGCCTAGAGCAATGGCGATCACTGGCTCGCGTGCTTGAATTTGAGTGGATTGTGTAGGATTTTTTACAGTAGAGTTACAGCCTGATAGTGCCAATAAACTCAGACCAATGAAGCTGATTTTGGGAAGATTGAGGAGCAATGACATAGACATTAATCTGCTAAAAAGTGTCAAAATTTTAGGCATATCTCAACAGATTGCTGTCTATTTTTCTAGCATTTTTACAAAAGTTCTTTAAAGGGTAATGCTAAACGACTCATATTTTTAGGAGAAATTTTTCCACGATAATATTCTAATATTTTGTGCAGATCAGATTCATAGTCTCCCGTCATTTCGAGGCTTCCTAAACATCGAATGACTTTATGATCATAATCAAATGCAAACATTACCACTGGTATATTTGCACCTAAGGCAATGTGATAAAAACCGCTGCGAATCTTTTCAGCACTTTTTCGTGTACCTTCAGGTGCCATTGCGACCCAAATTTTATCTCGTTCATGAATGGCTTGAACAATTTGTTGAGTCAAGCCTTGGGGGGTATCGCGTTTTACCGGAATCACCCCGATCCATTTGAGTAAATGTTTGAGTGGAGATTTGAACAGACTATCTTTTCCAAAGATTGTGACTTCAATGCCAATGCCAAGCATCGCGAGAAAGGCATACAGTCCATCATAATTTGATGTATGCGGGGACACAATTGCGACAGCTTTGGGGAAATTTGGAAATTCTCCTTCAAAAGACCAGCCTTGTCGAAGATAAAGCTGTTTGAACGCTGCTCGACTCAACTTTGAACCGCGTTGAGGAACTTGTGATGGTAATTTTGGAAATCTATTGTTCATTGTGCGTTGTATAATTGCTTTTTAAACTTATTATAAAGACCTTGTGTATGAGATACATTGGCAGAATAAGAATCAAGTGACAAGGACATCTAAATACGAATTGATTAAGAAGATATCAGTTGCAGGACACCTCTTTCATGTCACCAAATACCAAAATGTATGTGCTTTTATTTTCACTCTATTGGGCGCAAGGATTGCCAGTAGGATTTATGACACATGCTTTGCCCGTGATTCTGCGTGCTGAAGGTGTTTCCTTAACGCATATTGGTGGATTTGGATTGCTGATGGCTCCGTGGGCACTCAAAGTTTTATGGGCTCCATTGGTTGATCGCTATCATTTGTTCAATCAAGGGCATTACCGCAGTTGGATTATACCTACTCAGTTACTCACAATGATTACGTTGATAATCTTATCGTTTATCCCCATTCAATCACTGAACCAACCTCAATATCTCTTTGGATTTTTCGTGGCATTGTTGATGATGAATAGTATCGGAGCGACTCAAGATATAGCAACCGATGGCTTAGCTGTGAATATTCTAAAAGGTGAACAACAGCATCTAGGCAATATGTTCCAAGTGATTGGTTCAAGGTTGGGCTTTATTGTGGGAGGCGGTGCGATATTGTGGGTATTAGATGCATTGACTTGGCAAACCACTTTTTTATGCTTGGCTATTTTGGTGGCATTTAATACGCTACCCGTATTATTGTATCGTGAGCCTCAACATGCTTCACAAAGCATCAATAATCATCAAGATGATGATTCATCATCTAAAACTCAAAGTTTCGTGAAAGCTTTAAGTCATTACTTAAAATATTTTTTTCAAAATCGAGAACTCAGACTTTGGTTTTTTGTATTGTGTAGCATTAAAGTGACGGATGGATTGTCTGGACCTATTCTTAAACCATTGTTGGTCGATTTAGGACTATCTAAGACGCAAATTGGTGTCAATGTGACCATGCTTGGAGCATTTGCTGCTTTGATCGGAGCAGGTATTGCAGGTTGGCTACTTAGGTTTTATTCGCGTGAAAGTGCTTTAATTACTTTTTCACTGCTTAAATTATTGAGTCTCATTGGATTTGCATGGTTATCGCATTATGAGGCGCGACCTTCTGAATTGAACGTCGTGTGGATCTATATCATCAATGCTTTAGAAGATATGTTCGCTGCGATGTTATTGGTGATTATTCTAACCTTGGTGATGCAATACAGTCGGAAAGAATTTGCAGGAACAGATTTTACTTTCCAAGTCGCATTGATGGCTTCCATTGCGGGAGCACTGTATACCTTGAGTGGCATATTAGGCGATTGGCTCGGTTATACCTCGTATCTCATTTTGATCTGTATATTAGGATTATTTTTGTTCATACCGATTTTAGTATGGAGTCGGTATACAGCTCAAAACAAACATCAATGGAATTAGTCTGTAATCTATCTTTTATTCATTTTCATGCTTAGGATGAAATAAAAATGAATAATCGAGATTGCGGAGAGTTGATAGCATGGGCAAATGAATACACTCCTCTAAGCACTATGAAAATTCAAGCTGTTATTTTTGATTTGGACAATACACTGACACACCGAGATTTAAGTGTTCAAACTTTTAGTCGGGCATTATTTAATACTTATAAACAGCAAATCGATCAATCTGCCTCGTCTGCGCAAGCTGAGATTCTCGAAACGATTCGATATATTGATCATGGTGGCTATCCCATCCGAGAAAGAATGACTGAACCTACCATTGGTGGTTCAGTCGCTCATGCATTACTCAAGCAGTTGAAATGGAAAAAAGCACCAGAATTAGATGAATTAAGTGACTATTGGTTTAATCAATTTGGACTAAACGCAGTCATGATGCCAAATGCTATTCAGACGCTTGATCAGCTTAGAAGCGAAGGATTTAAGTTGGCAATCATTTCGAATGGAGGACATTTCACTCGACATAAAATTATCGAAGGTCTAGGAATCGCGCATCATTTTGATGTGATCATGAGTTCTGAGAAGGCAGGTGTGTCAAAGCCTCAAGCAGAAATATTTCATATGACTTGTCAACAATTAGGAATTGCACCTGACCATTGTCTTTATGTTGGTGATCATCCAGTGAATGATTATTGGGGTGCTACTCAGGCTGGATTAGATGGACTATATTTGGCGGGGTTTCACCAATCCTTAGCTGAACATCAACCGCCGTTAAATAAAACAATCCAGACTTTGCCTGAAATTTTAGCGTATATAAAACAAGTCAATGCATGATGTAAATGATGAATTTTTGAGACGATCAGCTTGATGCAGTGTAATATAAAATGATCAGTTCAAAATGCATGCAATAAACCACTGTGGTTGATTGAGCGTATTAGGACTGAGCGATCTGCACTCGATTAGGCTCATCATTTATGTACAGCATTGTTTTATCCTTAGTGCCGCTGATAGGGCTCATTTTAATTGGATATTTTCTTAAACAGAAATCATATTTAACTGACGAGTTTTGGGCGGGTGCAGAGAAACTTAACTATTTTGTGTTTTTTCCTGCCATGCTTTTTGGTAATTTGGCTCAAGCTGATATTCATATGGAGATGGTGAGTAAAATTTTAGTCATTTTACTCGTGGTCTTTCCAATTGCTTGTGCAGTTTTATATATTCTAAAAAGAATTTTTCAGACCCCAACACGAAGATTTGGAGTCTATGTTCAAAGCAATGTACGTTTTAATACCTATATTGGTTTAGCAGTAGTTGCTTCGCTTTTTCCAGCAGAAGGCATGACAATTTTTGCATTGCTGTTGGCGATCAGTATTCCTGTTGTGAATATCATCTCGGTATTGGCACTGACCGATCATGAAAATATGAATTTTCGAGCAGTGATTATATCGTTACTCAAAAATCCTTTAATTTTGGGTTGCCTGGTTGGTGTGCTCTACAATGTATCCGGGCTACCATTATGGAAAGGTGCAGAGTCATTAATTTACCAACTTGCGATATGTAGCTTACCTATGGGACTAATGTGTGTCGGTGCTGCATTGCAATTTGTGGCTCTTAAAAAAGAATCATTTCCTCTAATGATCAACACGCTATCGCGTTTATGTTTAATGCCGATTTTGGCTTGGCTGGGCTGTAAAATGCTGGGCTTCAATGCTTTAGAGACGCAAATCTTTATTTTATATTTTGCATTACCAACGGCTTCAGCTGCTTATATTCTGACAAAAGTATTGGGTGGTGACAGTCAATTAATGGCTGGCGTAATTAGTCTGCAAATTATCGGTGCTGCAATCACACTACCCATCGTTTTGACTTACATATTGCACTAAAACTCAGAAGTATAATTCCAAATATTTAGAATCATTTGAAAGCTTATCGATTCAATTTGAATTAGATTATGTATTTGTGTTGAATTATGAGAAAATGCAAGATTAAGTTGAATTGAAGTACTCCCATGACACACCACAATGCTGAATCTTTAAGTGATATCGAAATTTTAGATATTTTACAGTCTATGAAATCTGACGAACTTAATGTTGAGGCGAATAAATTGATTCGTAGTGGTGGTAAAGAGGGGCGTCAGGAAGCACATAAAAAAGCCTTGGTTGCATTACATCAATCTTTTGAAGAAAAGTTTGTTGAAGCAGTGACACTTGCTTTAGGTTTAAATGAAGCACAAGCAAAAAAAATTAAATATAAAAAAGACAGAATTCGTATTCTTAAAGCGCGTGGTATTGATTATCTAGAGATTGATGGTGCTGAAACAGCGCAAGTTTTATCGCAGGTTGCACAGGCGATTACACGCGAAGAAGCAATCGTAACGCATGATCTACACAATATTTTTCCGTTTTGGAAAGAAGGCTGGCCAATGGTTCAGTTAGATAATGCGTATGCTATTTTAGCTGAAGATATCGATATTCATTATCAAGCAACCTTAGATAAACTTTTAGAAATCTATGGTCGTTAATCCTTTATTATTCAAGTTAAACAAAGAATTGAAAACGTAGTTCAGCGAACCAAGTGACTGAAAACCGATTTAAGCAAAGGCTTAAATCGGTTTTTTTATTTTTATCAGTAGCTTATATTTTGAAAGCAGAATAAAAAATCTAAACAGACTCAAATATATATGCTGAGATTGTTAGACATTTCAAGAGTTCTATGCATTGTTGGTCTGTTAGTATTAAGCAATATTAAAAAATAAGGATAACTATAATGATGGGTCTTTCAATTGGTCATATCGCACTGTTTGCCATAATTATTTTGGTCATTTTCGGTACAGCTAAATTAAAGAATTTTGGCAAAGATGTCGGCGGCGCTGTAAAAGATTTTAAAGATGCTGTTCGCGAAGATAAAAAAGACACTCATCAATAATCTTTTTTAAACGATATTCAAAGCAATATTGTGGTGTTTTAACCTATGTTTGATGTTGGGTTTGGAGAACTACTCTTTCTTGGACTGATTGTAATTGTGGTCTTGGGTCCTGATCGTTTACCCGATGCGATTCGTTTTGCGCTTCGAAGCTTGAAAAAAATAAGTGAAATAAAATCCGATATTAAACAGAAAGTAGATCTTGAACTTGAGCTTCATCAACTTCGTGAAGAATTAAAAGACGAAATTCAGAATGTTAAACAGCTTGAAACTCAAATGCAGGAATATTTCGCGCATCTAGATGATCAAATTGATCAGAAACAAAAACAATATTTCCCAATCCAAAAGTTTTATGTGCCAGCACCTTATAAAACAGATTTTCTAATGACTCATTTAGCGCATTGGTCGTGTGTTGATATACATGTAATGGGAGTGAGATATGTCTGAAACTTCCGACCTCAAAAAAACACTGAGTCATTTTTCTGATTATTTTGAAGAATTTAGGCGAAATTTAATTCATGTCGTTATCGGCTTTTTAGTTATTTTTGTTGGATTAGTGCCATTCGCGAACAAAATTTATAACGCAATCGCACTGCCTCTACAAGCTAAATTACCTGCAAATGCGCATATGATTGCGACAGATATTACCAGTACATTTGTAGCACCCATTAAGTTGGTATTTTTTGTCACGCTGATCATCCTTTTTCCTTTTATTTTTTATAAATTATATGTTTTTTTAAAACATGCGCTTTATCTGAAAGAACGTAAAATTTTCTTTTTCTTTTTTCCATCAAGTATTGTGTTGTTTTACTCGGGCATTGCACTGGGATACTTTTTTATTCTGCCCGCTGTATTGGGATTCTTTATTGGAGTTTCTCCAGATAGTGTGACCCCTATGACAGATATACAACAATACTTATTGTTTTGTATTAAGTTTTTCTTCGTCTTAGGGCTGATTTTTCAAGTGCCATTGGTCATTATGATCACGGTGTATTTTGGATTAGTAGACATTGAGACCATCCAAAAAAATAGACCTTACATTTTTATCTTTTGTTTTTTTATTGCCATGTTTGTAACGCCGCCAGACATATTATCAATGGCGATTGGGGGCACAATGATCTATCTATTATTTGAAATTGGGCTGTTATTTTCAAGAATATTGAGTCACTCGAATTATTAAAATTAATGTTAACTAAATCACAAAATAATTAAATAGTGTCCTACATTTTTCATTATTGATACACAATTCATTCTGTATATTAAAAGTGCTTAACAAAAGTTAGGTGTATCTAACATAAATTCTTTATAACGAGGTTTTAATCATGAGCTTAGTAGAATTAAAGCAAGAAGAAATCAATGAAGTATCTGGTGCTGGAACATTGATTGGTGACTCAATCATCCACGGTGTGAACTTATTCAATCAAACACTTAATTCAAAACTGATTTCATCAGTTGGTGTTGTATTCAGTGCAGTAGGTTTAGGGCTAGTACACCAAGCTGCTGATACTACTGGTTTAGTGGCATCAAAAACATTAATTGGTCTTGGTCGTGCACTTGGTGGCGATGTAGCTGAAACTCCAAACCATTACGAAAAAGAAAAGGCAGAAGGTCAATATAAACTTCTTCCGACTTTAAATGGCGTTCGTGCTTGGCTTTCATAAGTTTTAAATAAAGTGTTAAAGGCAGACTGGTCATGAGTACTGGTCTGCTTTCAGTAACAGAAATAATAAAGCTAAACTTTTGGTGGCTATAACAATGCAGAATTCATCAGAACAAATAGATCACGATAAAAGAAACTTTCTAAAAACAATGGGTAGCTTAGCTGCTGTTGGTGCTGTTTCAGCATGGCTTCCAACACAAAAGGCAGAAGCTTGGTTTTTTCCTTTACAAGAAAGATTAGTAAATTTCCCAACTGAAATCTCAATTTTTAAACAGAAATATGAAAATTGGTCTGGGGAATCTCGTTATGAAAATGCATGGACAGCATCACCGAGAAATCAAGAACAAGTTTTAAAAGCCATTAACTGGGCTTATCAAAATGGCTATAAAGTCAGACCCAAAGGGATGTCACATAATTGGTCACCTTTATTGTTGGATGATCAAGACAAGATTACTAAAATTTTATTGATTGATATGCCAACGCATATCAACAAAGTCAGTATTGATGCAAAAGGTATTGTGACTGCCGAAGCAGGCATTCAAATGGAAGCATTGTTAACCGCAATGGAATACCGTAATCGTGGATTTGTGGCAGTACCAGCACCTGGAGATTTAACTTTGGGTGGTGTGTTGGCCATTGATGGTCATGGCACAGGTGTACCTGCCGTAGGGGAAATAAAACAAGAAGGTCAAACTTATGGTTCGATCAGTAATTTAGTGGTATCGATCACTGCTGCTGTTTTCGACCAACGAGAAGGTCGATATGTTGCGAAAACCTTCCTGCGAAATGATCCAGAAATTCGTGCATTTTTAGTTCATATAGGTCGTGCATTTATTTTATCTGCACAATTACAAACGTCAAAAAATCAATATATTCGTTGTGAAAGCTATACCGACATTCATATCAATGAGCTATTCGCTCAAGATAAGCATGCTGGACGTACCTTCTCTCATTTTCTGGATAAATCTGGTCGTGCAGAAGCAATTTGGTTTCCATTCACCGATTATCCTTGGTTAAAAGTTTGGACTGTTACTCCGTATCGTCCTTTGACTGCTCGACAGACAGTCAAACCATTCAATTATTGGTTCTCAGATAATTTGATCAAACCTATTACTGATTTGATTCATAAAATCATCGTCAATAAAAGTACTTATCTCACGCCAACCTTCGGTTTTACTCAGTATGAAATCTCTAAACTAGGTTTAAATGGTACGCCATTATCTGGAATCACGACGATTTTGACTGGTGGTTTGGCTTCTACTCAAACTTATGATTTATGGGGGACGTCAAAAAACGTTTTACTGTATGTCAAACCAACAACTTTGCGTGTTACTGCAAATGGCTATGCTGTCATTACCAGTCGTGCAAACGTTCAACGGGTTATTGCTGATTTTTGTGATTATTACGGCATTAAGATGAAGCAATATCAAAAAATGGGTCGTTTCCCAATGAATGGACCTGTTGAAATTCGAGTTACGGGCTTGGATCATCCAGAAGATTCAATTGTTCACGGCGCTCAAACAGCAGCATTATCAGCCATTAAACCTTGTCCTGATCATCCTGAATGGGACTGTGCCGTTTGGTTTGATATTTTAACCTTGCCAGGTACGCCATTCTCAGCGCAATTTTACACAGAAGTTGAGGAGTGGATGTCACAACGTTATCAAGGTGATTCTTTGATGCGACCAGAATGGTCTAAAGGGTGGGGCTATACCAATCAAAAAGCTTGGGATAGTTCAACTTATATCGATTACGAAATTCCACGCGTCCATGCTCAGGGTCAATCTAATCATTTAACCATTCAGTCGAGTAGTCATATTTTAAAGCAATATGATCCTCATGCTTTGTTCACAGCACCTTTAGTCAATCGAGTTTTGAAATAAAACAAGATGAACGCTTCGTTTTTAATCTATTGAAATCAGTATCCAACTGAGTTTATTCAAAGCAGATTTAGCTGAGCGAAGTGTGGGATAGAACAGGAGACAACACAGATCATGACTATTTTATTGAAAACTTTTGGTTTGTGTTTGTCTCTTTTAAGCACGCTGTTGAAATGTAGTCAACTTGATGAAAATTCAATATAAAAACCCGTACTTGAAAAATTAATTACAAATATATATGACAAATAAGCTGTTTAGAGACAAAGCGATTGATGCACAAAAGTCAAAGTGGATTGGTGAAGTCATTTTGATTCGACCATTTTCATTTACGGTACTCACGATTGTTGTCGCCATTTTTACTGTTTTATTAGTGAGTTTTATTTTTTTTGGAAGCTATACGAAGAGGACGAGTGTTAAAGGATTATTGATTCCTAATACAGGTTTAATCCGAGTTTATAGTGCTGAAGGGGGTACAGTCAGTGAAAAATTCGTCAAAGAAGGTCAATTAGTGGAGAAAGGGACACCATTAATTACATTAAAAATGACGCGTTATAATAGTACAGGTAACTATAATGAGTCTGTACAAAAACAAATTGAGTTAAAAAAACAAAGTTTAGATACTGAAAAAAATAAACTAAAAGACTTACATTTAAATAATGTTCAACAATTAAATGCAGAAATTCAATCTATACGTTTAGATTTAATAAAATTAGATGGCTTAATTGCCGAGCAACGCCAACGTCTAGCACTTGCACAAGAAAATGCACATCGTTATCGAGATTTAAAAGATAAAGAATATATTTCGATTGAAGAATATCAACTGAAGCAAGATAACTATATCAGCCTAAAAGTTGCTTTACAGAGCTATGAGCGAGAAAAAAATACTAAACAAGCTGAATTAGAAAATAAATTATTGGCTCAGCAAGGACTAGCATCGAAGTTGGAAAGTGAGCTGACTTTGGTCGATCGTCAATTAGCTTCGAATCAGCAAGAATTTTTAGAAAATAAAGCGCGGGATAGTTTGCTATTACAAGCCAATGCGACAGGAAAAATAGCATCGATTAATGCAGAGGTTGGTCAGTTTATTTCTCCTAATATTCCTGTCATGAATATTGTTCCGACGCCTTCTTATTTAGAAGCACATCTTTTTGTATCCAGTTCAGCAATTGGATTTATAAGGACTGGTCAAACCGTAAAACTTCGTTTTCAAGCCTATCCTTACCAAAAATTTGGTCAAGGTGAAGGTGTGATTCATTCAATCTCAGCGACGACGATGAACCCACAAGAACTGACCAATTTAGGCGAGTTAAGTCAGGGTGTAACACTTAACCAAAGTGAACCTGTGTATTTAGTCAAAGTCAAATTAGAACAACAGTTTGTAAAAGCCTATGGTGAAAGTAAGCCTCTTAAAGTGGGCATGGCCTTTGATGCAGATATCATGCAAGAAAAAAGAAAACTATATGAATGGGTACTCGAACCGTTATATAGCATCACTGGCAAGATATAAGAAGAAATAACATGCAGATATTAGACAAAATTTCTCTTGGATTTGGACGGAAAATTCCAACCATTTTACAGACGGAAGCGACAGAATGTGGATTAGCCTGTATTGCGATGATTGCGCATTATTATGGCTATGAGTCTGATTTATTAACGTTAAGACGTCGTTTTTCAGTTTCTCAAAAGGGTTCAAATCTCAATCAGCTGATCAAAATTAGTAATCAGTTGAAAATGGTAACACGCCCATTAAAGCTGGATTTAGAAGATTTAGATCAGCTTAAAACCCCGTGTATTTTACATTGGGATTTCAACCACTTTGTGGTATTGCAAGAAGTCAGTGCCAATAAAGTCACGATTTTAGATCCAGCATTTGGTAAACGTGTACTGACACTCAATGAGGTATCTGAACATTTTACGGGTGTTGCATTAGAGCTTTGGCCAGATACTGAATTTGAAAAAAAGGAAGATAAAAATCAGATTCAGCTTAAAGGTCTAATCGGTCATGTTCGTGGTTTATGGAAGTCTCTCGGGCAAATTTTAATTTTGGCCTTAGCTTTGGAAGTTTTTTCATTAATTAGCCCATTCTTTATGCAATGGGTGATAGACCATGTGATCGTATCTGCAGATCGAGATCTCTTAACGATTCTAGCTATTGGCTTTGGCATGCTGATGTTACTTCAGCAGTTTATCGGGTTACTCCGTTCCTGGATCATGATGTATATGAGCACGCATTTAAGTGTGCAGTGGCAAGCCAATGTCTTTAATCACATGATTAATGTTCCTGTATCTTATTTTGAAAGACGATCCCTGGGTGACATTGTTTCGCGATTTGGATCAATTGGTAACATTCAAACCACACTCACCACAACGTTCTTAGCTGCGATTCTTGATGGATTAATGACAGTATTTACGTTGATTTTAATGTTTATATACAGTCCAAAGTTAGCTTGGATTGCAATTTTTACGATGGGCTTGTATGCCTTAATCAGATGGATTTGGTATGCACCTTTAAAACGAGCGACGGAGGCGCAAATTATTCATGCGGCGAAGCAAAGCAGTCATTTTATGGAAACCGTGCGTGGGGCAAAAACCATAAAACTGTTCCAACGACAAGATGTTCGCCGTTCGACATGGTTAAATCTTATGGTCAATCAAGTTAATGCTGGATTAACGACCCAAAAGTTAGGTTTAGGTTTCTCATTGGCAAATGGAGTCTTATTTGGTATTCAGAACATTCTAATTATTTGGTTAGGTGCCACATTGGTATTGGAGGGTAATTTTACAGTCGGTGTACTGATGGCTTTTATGGCCTATAAAAGTCAGTTTGATGGCCGAGTCGCAGGTTTAATCGATAAGTTTATCGAAGTTAAAATGCTTCAAATTGATGTAGAGCGTTTATCCGATATTGTGTTAACAGAACAAGAAAAATTATACGGCGATGCTGAAATCACAAATGTAGATCAGGTTGAGAATGCAATTGAGGTCGAAAATCTGCACTTTAAATATTCAGAAAATGACCCTTATGTACTCAAGGGGATTAGTTTCAAGATACCCCAAAATCAATCTGTCGCCATTGTGGGGGCAACAGGTTGCGGTAAGACCACATTGCTACATGTTCTGTTAGGTGTATTTAAACAGAATGAAGGTGAAGTCAAAATTATGGGGCGTGATTTTGAACAATTAGGATTAAATGCTGTACGAGATCAAGTTGCCACAGTGTTACAAGATGACATTCTATTTGCTGGTTCAATCGCAGAAAACATTTGTTTTTTTGATTCAAATCCTGACATGCAATGGGTACAAGAATGTGCAGCCTATGCCGCAATTCATGATGACATTAGCCGTATGCCAATGGGATATCAAACCCTAGTGGGGGATATTGGTAATATGTTGTCAGGAGGACAAAAACAACGAATTTTATTGGCTCGTGCTATCTATAAAAAACCAAAGATTTTATTTATGGATGAGGCGACCAGTAGTTTAGACGTATTAAAAGAACAAGAGGTCAATGCAAACCTCAAGCATTTGAATATTACCAAATTGATTATTGCACATCGTCCAGAAACGATTTCATCTGCTGAGCGGATTATCGCTTTACAAGATGGCGTGATCGTCCGTGATATGTTGACCAAGGATTTGCAACCTAAATGAAAATTACATACATCGCTTTCATTGTTGTTGCTGGGTCGCTATTCGGACATAGTTCGTTGGCTTATGCAGAGAGTTGGTTGTCAAAACTGACTCCAAATCAAAAAAAACAACGCGAGACTTTATGGTTTGATGAGCTCACGGCTCAGCGTAAAGCCCGCGAGAATGAGACAAAACGTAAGCAAATAGAACAACAACTCAATCAAAGTGTGTCACTTGATCTTCAAAATCAGAAAATGTTAAGTCAACCTCAACATTGTTTATCTCAAAATAGTCTCAAGAATGAACAGCCAATAGAACTCATTGATGCCATTGAACGTGCAGTTTGTCGTAATCCTGAGACAAAAAGTGCTTGGGTACAAACGCGTATTCAAGCTGCTCAGCTTAAAATCTCTAAAGCAAATTATTATCCTCAAGTGAATAGCACCTTGAATTACGATTGGTCACGTGATGATAATCAAGTAAAAGATCGTCCTGTTTTGAGTTATGACACTGACTTACGCCGTTACGGACTTGGAATAAGAGCCAATTGGCTACTTTATGATTTTGGTAGTCGATTTTATCAAGCAGAAGAAGCCGAAAAATTATTAGCGATGTCTTTGGCACAGCATGATGTTGCTTTGCAAAATATGATCATCAAAACGATTTCGACTTATTATCAAATTATTCAGGCTGAGTTAAAATTAAACAATATTAATGAGTTGGTTGTACTTGCAGAAAAAAACTATGAAATTGCAAATGCTCGATATCGTGCAGGTGTAGGTATCAAATCAGATGCATTACAAATGTCCGCAAATTTGGCGAAAGCAAAGTCAGATCAAACTAAATTTTTAGGTGATTTAAAAATTGCAAAAGGACTTTTAGCATCATTAATAGGTGAGCCTGCATACCAAAATTTCAAAATTAATAATCAGTTAAAAATTCCAAAAGAGCTAGATCTTAAACCGATTGAAATGCTCATTCAGGATGCTGAAAAAATGCATCCAAAGTTTAAAGCTGCACAGTATGATTCACTCGCAGCTGAAAATAAAATTAAGGCAATACAGCGGTCTAGATATCCATCTGTTAGTTTTAACGGTATTTATGATCAGCAAAAACAAACGAGTGACAGTTATGGCAGTGACAGCCAATCTCTACAAGCGGGTGTGCAAGTCAATTTCCCATTGTTTGATGGTTATAATCGAAAAAATCAAATTGTCGTTGCTCAAGAAAACCTAAAATTAAAGCAATTAGAGCAAGAAAGATTGAAGCTTGAAATTAATGCTGAAATCTGGAAAAGCTATAATGAGCTAAATGCAATCCATGACAATATTAAGGCGCTAACGATATTGAATCAAAGTGCTTCAGAAGCCTATGAAGCCGCCCAAGGACGTTATAAAGCGGGTGTAGGAAATTTACTCGAAGTGCTTAATGCTCAGAATGTGTTGAATGAAGCAAAAATGAATTATTCCACCTTGTTGACAGAGTTTTTAGTGGTGAGGTATCAACTTCTATCTAACATGGGGAACTTGAATATTTGGAATGAGACTCAAGCTCAATAAGCCTTTATAAATAAGAGATTGGAGTGATCAAAAAATCACTCCGAAACTAGAGATACGATTAAATAGCAGAATAGAATGGGAACATCCCAAATATTAATCCACTTGCAAGCATCACTAAGCACGTAATAATCGCCCATTTAATGGTAAATTTTTGGTGTTGACCAAACTCAATCCCAGCAAGCCCGCAGAGTAAAAAGGTAGATGGAACTAAGGGTGAGAGCAGATGAACGGGTTGACCAACAATCGATGCACGAGCCATTTCCACAGGAGAGATGCCATAATGTGCTGCAGCTTCAGATAAGATGGGCAGAACACCATAGTAAAAAGCATCATTTGACATAAAGAACGTTAAAGGCATGCTTAAAACGGCTGTGATTGGTGCCAAATATGGACCCATACTATCTGGAATAATCGCTACTAACTCTTTTGACATGGCATCGACCATACCCGTGCCAGTGAGTAAACCTGTAAAAATACCAGCGGCAAAAATAATACCAACGACATTTAAAGCACTACCAGCATGATGAGCGACTAAGCTTTTTTGCATATCAATATCACGATAGTTCACGACTAAAGCAATACACAATGCAATCATAAATAAAATAGGCATAGGCAAAATACCCATGACTAGGCTGGCCATCAGTGCAAGAGTCAATAATCCATTGAACCATCTCAAATGCGCTCGATTTGCCTCTGGGTTTGATGAAATTTGAATATTGTCGCCATGGCTAATATCCAATTCCATGATGCCTAATCTTTTTCGCTCCATTCGGCCATACATGGTTCCTAAAAAGTACAACCAACCAATGGCGAACAGCATCGGTAAAATCATAGGAACAAACACATCGCTAGGATCTACATGGAGTGCACTTGCCGCACGTGCAGTAGGTCCACCCCATGGCGTTAAATTCATGATTCCACTGGCTAACATCATGAGACAGGCCATAATTAAAGGGCTCATGCCTAATCGCTTGTAAAGCGGTAACATGGCAGCAACACAGATCATATAAGTGGTAGAGCCATCACCATCTAAAGACACGATCAATGTTAAGGTAATCGTACCTAATACTACTTTGAGGGGATCACCTTTTACCAATCTGAGAATAAATTTCACTGATGGATCGAATAAACCTGTATCAATCATGATGGCAAAATACAAGATAGCAAATAGCAACATGACGCCGGTAGGTGCTAACTTTTTAACACCATCTAACATCATTTCACCAAGTTCATTAAGTTGAATATGGTTCAAACTATCTACAAAAAAACCTAATCCATATGCAATTAGCGCAAAAAGAACGGGAATAAGCGTGAGTGCGACGAGGGGAGTCATACGTCTAGACATAATGAGGTACATAAAGCACAAAATCATGCCCAAACCAAGCAAGGTCAACATGGATCTATCCTTAGATTAGCGTTTTAATCAATATTGTTTCTATTACAGTATTTGTTATCTTCGAAAACGCCGACCATCTTAGAGAAATTTATGATTAAACTAAATATTGTTTAGAAAATATTAAAATAACCATAATTTTTATAAAAAATAGTAGTTAAAATTCATAAGTTTAGAATTTATATTTTGTGATTGGAGACATTAAACATGATTTTTAAGTGTGATAGTTGTAATAAAAATTGAGTATAAATTCTAATTTTAATAATTTTTGAAGGTGAAAAATCTCAAGTTTAATTAGATAAACTGAATAAAAAAATCCACCTGAGTGGTGGATAGTGTCTTATTCAACAGTTGATTCTAATTCTGCTTTTTCATCAAGTAATCTGGTCACGAGTAGTTGGTCAATTTTAAAATGGTCAACATCGACCACCTCAAATTTGTAACCATTAAATACCACACTATCAGCAGGACGTGGAATCTTACGAAGTTTAAACATCATAAACCCAGCTAAAGTTTCATAGTTTTCATCATCAGGCATTTCATCAATTTCTAATGCATGCTTGACATCTTCAATAGGTGTACTGCCTTCAATCAGCCAAGAATGATCATCCCGCTTGATAATTTGAAGATCTTCATCCGTTGGCGTAACCCAGTCACCCATCACGGTAATCATAATATCAGATAGGGTAATAACACCAACCACCAAGGCATATTCATTGATGACTACGGCAAACTTTTCTTTACTAGATCTGAAGCGATCAAGTAATTCTGATAGTGTAAGTGTATCTGGAATCGTTAATACATTACGGATAGTGGATTCATTCAACTGATTAAATTTTTGATTATTTAAAATACGAATCAAGATATCTTTAGCATCAACATAGCCAATCACTTGATCAATATTTTCATTGCAGACTAAATATTTTGAATAGGGAAATTCAGCCAGTTTTTGACGAATACTTTCTTCTGATTCATTGATGGTAAAGAAAACCACGTTTTCACGTGTAGTCATACTCGAAGGAACATTTCGCTCTTCAAGCTCAAATACATTTTCAATAAAGTGATGTTCTTGTTTTTGTAAGACACCTGCTTGTGCCCCTGCATCCATTACCGCAGAAATATCATCAAAGGTGATATTATCATCACGAGTAGTATTTACTTTGAATAAACGGAATAATAGGTTGGCAATTGCATTGATAAACCAAGCTAATGGACGACAAACAGTAATGAATACCTGAATAGGATTAATTAAAGAGACAGCGATTTTTTCAGGTGCAATCATTGCCAATCGTTTAGGCATAAGATCAGCAAATAAAATAAACAGTGATGTCACTAAAGTAAATGACAATGCAAAACCAATTGATTGTGACCAAGGACCATCATAGAAACGATCGACCAAAATCACAAAATAAGGTCTAAATGCAGCTTCACCTAAAATCCCCCCCAAAATTGCAATAGCATTTAAGCCGATTTGAGAGGCAGCAAAGAAATCAGCTGAATTCTCTTGAAGCGTAAGCACTTTTTGTGCACGATCATCACCAGACTCAGCCAAAATTTTCAGTTTCACTTTACGTGATCCTGCAAGTGCGATTTCACTTAATGATAAGAATCCAGCTCCAGCAATCAAAATCATAATGATCACGAAATTCTGAAAGAGGCTCACACGAACACCTTTGTTTTTAAATTATTTATGAGGAAAGTTTTATCACAAAAAACATAGAGGTAGTGAATTTTTACACTACCTCAATATCATAGTTATTGAGTAAAAAATTTTAAAGTATTGATTTAAATCAGCTCTACTCAATCAAAATTGTGAGAAGTGGGTATTGTTATTTGAAAGAAATTCACGATTTTCTTCCTCAGTCATTTGACGAGCAACATATAAAATCAACTGACGTAACCAACGATGAGCAGGATGATGATGTAATAGAGGGCACCACGCCATTTTGAGTTCAAATTCAGGAATGTAAAATGGAGGGTCTTTGAGCATCAAGTTTTGACTTTTAGCTTGTAGGCGAGCGATTTTCGTCGGTAATGTCGCAATGAGATCGACATTAGACGCTAATAAACCTGGCATTTGATAATGACGTGTAAATACCGAAATTTTGCGTTTTTGACCAATACGTTCTAAAGCTTGATCAATCCAACCTAAACCAGCTTGTTTCTCTGGGTTAACACCAAATCCTACACCCATCCCAGTTTTAGAAACCCAGATATGTTGCGCATCTAGATAACTTTTAAGATTCAAATTATTGACGGCAGGATGCTTATTATTCAGTAAGCATGAAAAGCTGTCACGCCACACCAGAACCTGATGAAAACTTTGTGGTATTTCGTTGAAACGGTTGATGGCAAGATCAACTTTACCTTGTTCCATATCACGATAAGATACATCACTCGGTGTTAGAAAATCTAAAACAACATTTGGTGCTTCTGAACGCAGAGCCTTAACTAAGCGAGGCACAAGTGTAGCTTCAGCATAATCTGAAGTCATGATGCGGAAAACACGATTTGACGTATAAGGTCTAAATTCTGTTCGTGGTTCTAAGATCATAGATAGATCAGAAAGGGCATCACGAATACGAGGCTGTAGTTCTAAAGCCCTTTCTGTAGGAGTCATTCCTTCAGAAGAGCGAATTAAAAGCGGATCATTAAATAAGTTACGAAGACGACGTAAAATATTACTCATTGCAGGCTGAGTAACACCCAATTGTTCTGCTGCACGTGTAACATTCTTCTCTCGCAAAAGAACATCTAAGTAAATTAAGAGATTGAGATCAACCCGCTCAAGATTCATAAAAAAAATACCGAAAATAAATTTTTGAAATCGTGGGGAATTATGCCATAAGCGCTTAGGTTTGTGTGTTTTTATGCTGATTTTTTCAGCAGAATTTAACATATATTCATCAAATTTACGTTTTTTTGTCATAAGACAGACCCTATACATTTATTTAAGAAATAGGGCTTTAGTTGTTTTTGAAATTACCATGCTATGTTCTAAATTTTTTTTAGGTTTATCTCAATTTAAATGCTTTATTGGTAATTCCATCAATATGGTTCACAGTTTAAAAAATATTCATTTAAAACTAACAGTTTAATAGCGAGGCTCTGTCAGAAAAGTCAATTGAAGGTTAATATCTAAAGATGTTTGAAGAAAAATTAAACGTAATTTTGAGCTTGATACTTAAGTCTAATGAATAAGAATTACTCAAATTGTGTTAAAAGTGTACAAATACTTATTTTATAAATTTGATTAAAATCAATAATTTATAGGATGGTATTTCATTTATATTACGACTTTAATCTACATATTTTTTAAATAAATACTGAGAATTAAACGAAAATATTGGATTAATTTCTAGAGTCAATCTAAGCTAAGTCCATAGCAACGAAGCGCTCTAAATCTGAACAATTAATACCGAGTAGATTTAGTCCTTCGATTGATAAATCCTAAAATTATATACAGGGTAAAATATCATGACTACATACCAAACAGCGATTGATGCAATCCGCGAATTAAAAGCAAAATTCGGCAACACTTGGGCAGACATCAGTCCTGAAGATGCTGCACGTATGCAACTTCAAAACCGTTTCAAGACTGGTTTAGATATTGCGAAATACACAGCTGCGATTATGCGTCGTGATATGGCTGCTTATGATGCTGATTCTAGCAAATATACTCAATCTTTGGGTTGCTGGCATGGTTTCATCGCACAACAAAAAATGATTGCGAACAAAAAATACTTCGGCACTACTGAACGCCGTTACATCTACCTTTCTGGTTGGATGGTTGCTGCACTTCGTTCTGAGTTTGGTCCACTTCCTGACCAATCTATGCACGAAAAAACTTCAGTTCCTGCATTGATCGAGGAAATCTACACATTCTTACGTCAAGCAGACGCAAAAGAATTAAACGACTTATTCCGTGCACTTAAAAAAGCGCAAGAAGCGGGTGATACTGCTAAAGCTGCTGAAATCACTTCACAAATCGACAACTTCCAAACTCACGTTGTGCCAATTATTGCCGACATCGATGCTGGTTTCGGTAACGAAGAAGCAACTTACTTACTTGCGAAGAAAATGATCGAAGCGGGTGCATGTGCACTTCAAATCGAAAACCAAGTTTCTGACGCGAAACAATGTGGTCACCAAGCAGGTAAAGTAACTGTTCCACACGAAGACTTCATTGCGAAAATCCATGCACTTCGCTATGCATTCTTAGAAATGGGTCTTGACGACGGTATCATCGTTGCACGTACTGACTCTGAAGGCGCTGACTTGACTCAAAAAATCCCAGTGGTTAAAGAGCCAGGCGATATCGCTTCTCAATACATCAGCTACTTAGACACTACTGAAATTGATATTTCAGAAGCGCAAGAAGACGAAATCCTAATCAAACGTGATGGTAAATTACACCGACCTAAGCGTTTAGCTTCTGGTCTATATCAATTCCGTGAAGGTACTCAAATTGACCGTGTTGTACTTGACTGTGTAACAAGCTTACAGAACGGTGCTGACCTTCTTTGGATCGAAACTGCAACGCCAAACGTTGAAGAAATCGCTCACATGGTGAACCGTGTACGTGAAGTTGTGCCAAATGCAAAACTTGTTTATAACAACTCACCATCATTCAATTGGACGTTAAACTTCCGTCAACAAGCTTACGACCGTTGGGTTGCTGAAGGTAAAGACGTATCTGCTTACGACCGTGCTAAGTTAATGAGCGCTGAGTATGACAATACTGAATTAGCTGCTGATGCTGATGCGAAGATCCGTACGTTCCAAGCTGATGCTTCTCGTGAAGCAGGTGTATTCCATCATTTGATTACACTTCCGACTTACCACACTGCTGCGCTTTCTACACATGAGCTTGCAGAAGGTTACTTCGGTTCTGAAGGTATGTTGGCTTATGTTGCTGGTGTACAACGTAAAGAAATCCGTGGCGGTATCGCTTGTGTTAAACATCAAGCAATGGCTGGTTCAGACATCGGTGATGACCATAAAGAAATCTTCGCTGGCGACAACGCGCTTAAAGCGGGTGACGATGCGAAAAATACAATGAACCAATTCTCTGCATAAGCACTGAACTAATTCAAAAAAACCCTGCGTAAGCAGGGTTTTTTTATTGTTAATGAAATTATTTAACTAAATACATGAGCCAATTTAATTGATGTATAGATAGAAAAACAGCGGTAGTAAAACCTAATACATATTTTGAATAAAAGTAATGCCAAAGCTGTTACAATCCCGAAAATTTACATTTGTATATTAGAGTTCTTTCATAAGTCATTTTTTACTCAGCTCCATGTTATAGATTCCAGCAATTAAATTAAATCTTAAGCCTAGTCTTTTGCCGCGGT
>NZ_JBWYIJ010000006.1:0-176566 GCF_056779695.1 Acinetobacter sp. 25-47-122 | reverse complement strand
CTTGAGTCAGTGCAGTAAGTTCTGTTGGGGTGATGAGGCCATTGGCATTTGCATCGATCAGCGCTTGTTCTGCCGCAGCGTATGCTGCTTCTGCTGCCTCTACTGCTGCTTCGGCATCTGCCAATACTTGTTCGTACTCATCTGCTACGCCATCTTCGTTTTCATCATTTACTGTTGGTAAGGTGATGTCGACTAGATCATCTAAGCGTGCATCCAGTGCGTCTTTGTCTGCTCCTTCTGGAAGTGCATCAACTTTCGCTTGTGCATCTTCTTTAGCAGCAAGTGCATCATCACGTGCTTGAGTCAGCTCAGCAAGTTCTGTTGGGGTGATTAAACCATCTGATTCGGCATCTGCTAGTGCTTGCTCTGCCTCAGCATATGCTGCTTCAGCCGCCTCTACTGCCTCTGTCGCTTCTTCAAGTGGAATATCTTCGCCGTCTGGTACGCCATCACCATCTGCATCATTGACTTCAGGTAAGTCAATATTTACAAGAGCATCTAGACGATCTTGTAAACCATCTTTAATCGCTCCATTTGGCAATACATTTACCTTATCTTGAGCAACTTCTTTTGCATCAAGTGCAGCCTGTACTTTCTGTTCAAGAATACTGAGTTCAAGCGGGTTAATTAAGCCATCTTTTTGAGCCAAAGCTAAATTATTAAGAGCTTCAGCATATTTAGCTTCAGCTTCTTCTACAGCTGACTGCGCTTCCTGAATCGCTTCTGGTAAGCCATCTACAATGCCATCACCATCTGCGTCATTTACTTCAGGCAAACTTATGTCAGTCAGATCATCTAATCGATTTTGAAAGGCATCTTTCTGTTCCTGAACAGATTCAGGTAGAGCATTTACTTTACTTTGAGCAGTTGACTTAGCAATTTGTGCCTGCTCTAAAGCATTCTGTAAAGCATTAAGCTCTGTTGGATTAATTAATCCATCACGATTTGCAACAGTTAAAGCATTTTCAGCAGCTGCATACTTTGCTTCAGCCTCCGCAACAGCCAACTCTGCTTCAATGAGTGCTTCAGCGATATCATCTACGATACCATCATCATTTTCATCATTAATTTCAGGTAGGATGATATCCACTAAATCTTCAAGACGTTCCTGCAAAGCATCTTTTTGAGATTGAACTGATTCTGGTAATAAATTTGTTTTAGTTTCTGCTAAGGCTTTGGCACTCTCGAAAGCCTCTTTAGCTTGATCTAATTCCGCTCTTTCAGCAGGTGTAATCAGGCCGTTTTCATTCTTCTCTAAAATTAAATCTTTTAATGCTTCGTACGCTTGTTCAGCATTGGCTACAGCTTCTTCAGCATCTAGTAAAGCTTGCTCGAGATCATCTGGTACACCATCACCATTTTGATCATTAATTGCTGGCAACTCTTCATCAACCAAATCATCTAGTCGATCTTGTAAATCAGATTTTGCCTCGCCATCTACCAAGTTATCGACTTTATCTTGAGCAGCATCTTTAGCATCCTTCGCATCTTGTAATGCTTCCTCTAATTCAGCTTTTTCCTCGGGAGTAATTAACCCATCATTTAATTTATCTTCAATCAAATCTTTAAGATCTTGATAAGCTTTCTCTGCATCATTAACGAGCTGTTTTGCTTCTTCTAATTCATCGTTAATTGGTGGTTCTGGTTCCGGCGATACAGAATTAGATTTTTTATCAGAATCACTCATATTATCTGCAATAGCAACTACTCCAGCAGCTAATCCCCCTGCAATTAACCATGGAGTTAACCCTGTCAAAGCTGTACTTGAGTTTCCAGCGATAAGTGCTGAAATATCATCAATTGGATAATATTTAATAGTCGAAGCTATTTCATTGGCAGCATCTGTGAACTCAACCCAATAAAGCTGACCATTGTCATTAAATAAAATATTATGACTATTTAAGGGATCGTCAAAATAACTTTCTACAACTAATTGTTCGCCATTTTTAAAATTAATAACTAAAGAATTTCCTTCTTTCTGAAAATTTAAGACCTCTTCGATTGATGCATCAATTTTCACAATTGAGTTCTGGTTTAATACGATTTTATTAGCAGTAGTCTTTTCTAAAACCGCCCCATCGTTTTTTGATAGTATTTCTAAATTTTTCATGACGTCACCCAGTATTATTAAGATATTCTTTAACCCTCTATTTTTTTATCAGATTGAGAATCAATGTAAACGTCATAAAAAGTCAGTTGAAAATCAACAAAAATTCATAGTTAAAAAAAAATTTTTACACCCCATTCGAGATTCTTAAAGCAATGTTTTTATTGAAAATATTAATTTTTGAAAAAAATCACTATTTATAAATTAATTGTGAAAAAAATATCAATATTTATCTTTTTATATAAATTAGACACAAAATTTTTAAATAGTGCAAAAAAATACCAGAAACAAAATTACACTATTAATTAATTAAAGTTACATAATAAAACCCAATGAAACAATATTTTATCTCTTGAAACAAATTAAATTTTATTTATTTTCAAACACTTATTTTTACTAATTTATTTTTCCTATATAAAACATAAGGTTGGAATTAATAGTTTATTTCAATTTTTTTATTCTTATTACTTCGAAATAACTTAAAAAATGGCCAAAAACACCATTGCAATGTGGAAGTTAAAATATATTTATAGAAATTTTCCAGCCGTTAAAATATTGTTTTATATTGATAATTTAAAAATCAGTTTTAAGTTATTAAGTTACTTTAAAATCAAAAACCGAGATTTAAATCTCGGTCTTTTAGATTCATTGATATTTTAGTTTGGAATTCTTAGAACCTGTCCCGGGAAAATATCATCGGCATTTTTAAGTAATGGTCGGTTTGCTTCAAAAATTTTGTTGTACTGATTTGCATCACCATAAAACTCTTTAGAAATTTTTGAAAGATTATCCCCTGATTTCACTGTATAGAATTTACTTTCAGGCTCTGGAGATGAAACAGTAAGTTGGTCATCGACTTGAGCAACATGATCAATATTTCCCACAGCCAAGATGATCTTTTCACGATCTGCTTGAGTTTGCACTTGTCCTTTTACAGTCGCTAAATCACTGCTTGCATTATAAGTCACAGACAGTCCTGTTACTGGTAAGCCAAGTGATTTAATATGCCCCAATAATTTATTCGCAACTTCTTGAGCAGATGGCTCTACTGGCGTTGCTGGTGTAGCTTGTTGCTCAGCTGGTGCGGTATTCTTTTTCCCAATACCTTTCACAAAATCAAAAAGACCCATTGTTATTCTCCTATTGTTATTTCAGTTTGGTGATCAAATAATTTAGATCCCTTAATTTTTATACAGAAGAACTATACCTAACGCCGTTATCTTTCTTAAACTTAAGGTAACTTAATGTAATATTGCAATTTAATCCTTAATAAAAAAAAGCCACCATAAAGGTAGCTTTTAAGTTCGAAAAGAACTGAATCTGATGATTAAGCTAATTTCTTAGTTACATAATCGATAGCAGATTGAACAGTTGTAATTTCGTTAGAGTCTTCATCAGGAATAGTAATGTCGAAATCATTTTCGAAAGACATTACAAGCTCAACTAGATCTAGAGAGTCAGCACCTAAGTCATCCATGAAAGATGCTTCGTTTTTAATCTCTTCAGCTTTTAAGCCAAGTTGTTCAGCTACTGCTTGTTTGATACGTTGTTCGATATCGCTCACAGGAATTCTCCTCATTGCTTGTGGCGGCGTATAATGCCTATAGTTTAATTGAATCTTGATATATTTGAAAGTTTATACATCGCATTACGCCATGTATAAACCGCCATTCACGTGTAATACCGTACCAGTAATGTAACTTGCTTTATCAGAAGCAAGGAAACTTACTGCATTTGCGATATCTTGAGGCTGACCAAAACGGTTCAATGCCACTTGATCACTCATTTTTTTCTGAATTTCATCACTTAACTGTTCAGTCATCTCAGTTGCAATAAAGCCAGGCGCGATACTATTGACAGTAATTTGACGACTGCCCATTTCTTTAGCCAAACTGCGGCTAAAAGCTTCAATCCCAGCCTTCGCAGCTGAATAATTTGCTTGACCTGGATTTGCAAAATGCGCAACGACAGAACTAATATTGATAATTCGTCCAAATCTCGCTTTCGTCATACCTTTCAATACACGTTTAGAGAGACGGAACACTGCTTTAAGATGAATATTTTGGATATCATCCCAATCATCTTCAGACATACGAAGCAGTAGATTATCTTTTGTGATACCTGCATTATTCACAAGAACAAGTACAGGACCAAAACTTTGTTCAATATCTGTAATGAGTGCATCAATTGCAGCTCCATCACGAACATCGAGTACTTTTCCTGCACCATGTTCAGCAAATTGTGTAGATAATTTTTCAGCACCAGAATCAGATGTAGCCGTACCTACAACAAAAAAGCCATCTTCGATCAGCTGTTGTGCAATCGCAGCACCAATACCACGGCTTGCACCTGTCACTAACGCGACTTTACATTCCTGCGTCATGCAATTTTCCCTTCTGCAACTAATACAGTATTTAAAGCATCTTCTAAACGAGATTTAGTATCTAAAGGCAATGCTTTTTCAACATGTGCTAGACGTTTTGCTAAATTTGTTAATACATTCCCAGGACCACATTCAACAACATAGCTCACATCTTGATCAGCCAATACTTGAAGTGTTTTAGTCCATTGGACAGACTGATAAAGTTGTGATGTCAACGCTGTACGCAATTCATCAACACTGTCAGCCACTTGTGCATTGACATTTTGAATCACTGGAATGCGAGGTAATTGAATATCAACATCTGCTAAAGCTTTGGCAAACTCTGCTGCCGCTGGCTTCATTAATGAACAATGTGATGGTACTGATACTGGTAACGCAATTGCTTTTGCACCTTGCTCTTTTACCAAAGCTATTAACGCTTCAACTCGTGAAGTATCACCTGCCACCACAACTTGACCCTGTGCATTATAGTTTGCAGCCTCCACCGAACCCTCACCTTGAGCGGTGACTTGAGCACACAGTTCTACAACCTTAGCATCATCAAGACCAAGAATCGCAGCCATAGCACCTTGCCCCTGAGGGACAGCATCTTGCATCAACTTACCTCGTAAGTTCACCAATTTAACTGCATCTTTTAAGCTTAAAGATTCTGCAGCAACCAATGCACTGTATTCACCCAGTGAATGTCCCGCTAAATATTTAGGAACGACACCACCAAGCTCTAACCATACACGCCATAAAGCAATGCTTGCTGTGAGCAGTACTGGTTGTGTAAATTCAGTTTGGTTTAACCCTTCACCACTTTGCGCAATGTGCCATAAATCAAAGCCGAGTGCTTCAGAAGCTTCAGCAAACGTTTCTTGCACACTACTAAACTGTTCTGCAAGCTCCGCTAACATTCCTGCTTTTTGAGAACCCTGTCCAGGAAAAACAAATGCAGTTTTGGTCGCAAGAACGGCTTGCTCGAGGCGTTTAGCAGACATATAAAAATCCTTTATTCAGAGCTTGACTATTCAATTTTGATTAATTTCGATCATCTTGAACATCAAACTCAAGTCTTAACTGATTTGATGGAGCGAAATTTATCATTAAAAAAAAGCTTTGGTAATTGCCAAATACAACAAAAAATAGAAATAAAAAAAGGGAGCTTACGCTCCCATTTTTTCTACTAAGCTTGACGCTTAATACATCACCAATTATTCAGCATCAGCTGCTTTAGCGAATAATTGGCGACCACGGTAGACACCATCTTTAGTTACGTGGTGACGACGGTGAGTTTCACCAGTCGTTTGGTCTACTGTTAATGCATTCTCGGTTAAAGCGTCATGTGAACGGCGCATGTCACGGCGAGAGCGACTTTTACGGTTTTGCTGAACGGCCATGATGGCTCCTTACAAAGATCGAAAAAATGGATCAGAACAAATTCGATTGTCTTATACCTAAGAGTATAACACAAAAATTAGTTAAGTTTACCCTTCAAAGCTGCCAAAACACCAAACGGATTATCTCGTTTTTCTTCAACAACTTCTTCTTGGGCAGGTTGATGCTTATGCTCACAAGACTCATGTCTTGGTGACAAAGGAATCAACAATAACAATTCATCTTCTATGAGAGAAAGTAAATCAGCGGTTGCAGGTGCATCAAATGAACCTTTTGTCGTTGCTTCACTCTCACCTAAGACGATGAAATCAGCATCCTCATCCAAGCGCTCTATCAGTGACTCATCATCGACTAAAGCCAGATGAAAGTCCAATTCGAGAGGTAAGTCAACAGTATCCAAACAACGTTGGCATTCCATTGGAACCTTCGTTTCAACACTACCATCAAGCCAAACGATACGATGATACGCATCCATTGATAGCTTACAGTCTATGTTGATCAATTGATTATCAATTGACCCAACAGCTTCACGGGATATACGAACAAAGCGCGACAATGGCAGTGTACCTGACCATGTGAAGCCCTGTTCAGCCCATTTAAACGGCTCAATCTGTGCCGGAAAGGTATTTGCTGACATAATTAAGGCGGCAATTCTACAAATTCATAAGTACTCTGTCAAAGATTAAGATACAATTTTGCACTTATTCAGACAGATCATTTGGGTTAATCAAGTCATGCATCAGTTGCAGCCGCAACCTGAAGTCACAACTTCATTACAGTTACACTATCCTTCGACCTCAAATTTGACCGATCACTTAGACCGCGTGCAACTCGCACCTTGGGTAAATCTGCAAACAGAAGCTCAACAGGTAGACTGGCTTATCTTACACTTTAATCATTGGTTTTCCCACTTAAATGTCACATTAGTCAAAGGCGACTTTGAACCTGAATACTTCCCCGCCTCAGACCAACAACCCGCTCGCATCCAATTCGCACATGGATTTTTCAATAGTGCTTTACATGAAATAAGTCATTGGACAATCGCAGGAGATCATCGTCGCACTCTTCCTGATCTTGGCTACTGGTATGCACCAGATGGTCGAACCGCTGAACAACAAGCCCTATTTGAACAAGTCGAAATTAAACCTCAAGCAATAGAATGGATGTTTGCCACAGCCTTTGGTCGAAAATTCCGTGTTTCTCTGGACAATTTAACGGGTGAAGGTGGTGATGGACAGTCTTTTAAAGACAATGTTTATGCTCAAGTACAGCGCTATTTTTCAGGTGACGCTCAGCTTCCAAGAGATGCTCAACACTTTATTCAGTGCATCTGTAAGTGTCTCAGAAGTGGCAAAACATTACATTTGGATGAATTTTCTCGTGCATCGCTAGATTAAGTCTAGTAAATATATATTCATGACATTGAAGTGAATGTCTATGCACGCAATAATACGAAAAAATAATCAGGAGAAAATAAAATGCTTCATTTAAGAGTACATCCTGACAATCCACAATCTCGACTTATTACTCAAGCAGTAGAAAGAATACGTGCAGGCGATGTCGTGGTTTATCCAACAGATGCGGCCTATGCCATCGGATGCCAAATTGGTAATAAGCAAGCAATGGAACGAATTGCTCAAATCCGTGATCTTGGTGCTAAGCATCAATATGCGATCTTATGTGCGGATCTCTCAGATATTGCAACGTATGCAAAAGTGGATAATGCAACTTATCGTCTGCTTAAAAATAATACACCTGCGATTACCACCTTTATTTTGCAAGCGACAAGTGAAGTCCCTCGTCGCTTGATGCACCCCAAAAAGAAAACCATTGGTTTACGTGTACCGAGCAACCCAGTCTGTCAAATGCTTCTTAAAGAGCTGGGTGAGCCTTTACTCACCAGCACCCTGATTCTTCCAGGTCAAACTGAGCCTTTGGATGATCCATATGAAATAGAACAACAATTAAGTAAAAGAATTGATGTTTTTATTGATAGTGGACTTGGTACATTAACCACAACAAGTATTGTTGATCTCTCAGGAAGTCAACCTGAAATTATCCGCCGTGGCGTGGGTGATGTGAGTGCTTTTGAGTAAAATGCCTCACCATTCATCTCGCTTTATTTAATTTACGCTGATTTTTCGTTATAAAATGCTTGGAGGGTCTTTATTTGTTGACCCTCTTGCGTAAAGTTGCTTGGTTAAAGCCAAGCTAAATAACTTTCTTTTAAAGTCAGCCACTCTTCATCCAACATTGAAAACCAAAGCGTGTTTCGGTTTCTTCCCTTGACCACTTTATGTTGTCTAAACATTCCTTCATATTGAAAACCGAATCGTAGCGCGGCTTTTTTGGAAGCTAAGTTCAACTCATGACACTTCCACTCTATACGCCTAAATCCTAAAGTAAAACACTCATTCAACAGTAAAAATAATACTTCTGTAGCAGCTCTAGACCGTTTTAAATCTGCTGAGAAGTATACATTCCCAATTTCAACCACTGCATCATCCAACCCGATATTCATCAATGCGATCCACCCCACTGGTTTTTCGCTATGCGAATAACATAATAAATATTCCCTTGTGTACCAAATTGCGATGAGAGTTTATATGACAAATCTTCAATCGAAGTTGGCGCATCGTAAGGCAAATAGGTAAAGCTTGAAATAAACTCATCTGTAATCTTGAGTGGGAATAGATCTCTTGCAAGCTCTTCAATATTTTGAATTAAATTTAAGGGATATAAATTTACATACGTTCCACTCAACGCTTTGAATGAGTCTATAGGGTGAGTATTTGAGTGAACTTTTATACCTACACTTTGTTCATATACATTTTGTTCTACTTTTTGAAAATTATTCATACTCTTTTACTTCTCGTCGAATACACGCTAACAATGAATACCAGTTTACATTTATCAGTTAAAACACTAAATACATCTATATAACCTTAAAAAATACTACCTATTTATTTCAAATTTTTTATCGTAAAACTGCGGATAAAGATATATTCAGCACTCGATTTAATTTAGAATACCCATATTGTTTTTATGCTATTCGAATCACTGTCCTTTTACTGATTTCGATATGTGATCTCCTGAATCGCCCAACATGCTTTTGAAAATTCGCGTGGCTAATAATTGTAATGACTCAAGCTATCCATAATCCCATGGACGCACTTCCACACATCCGTGTTTTAGATGAGTGGCAAGATACGATTCCTGAAGATTTATATATACCGCCTGCAGCATTCGAAATTCTATTAGAACATTTCGAAGGACCACTCGACTTTTTAATTTACCTCATCCAAAAAAACGGTTTCGATCTACTTCAGCTCGATATAGCTCCGATTGCAACGCAATATTTGTCATATATTGACAGTATGAAGTCACTCAATATTGAGTTGACCGCAGATTATATGGTGATGGCGGCTTTATTAGCAGATTTAAAATCACGCTTACTGCTGCCTAAACCTAAATCAATTCAAATTGAAAAAGATCCAAAACAAGAATTAATAGATCGTTTAGAGACATATTTAAGGATCAAGCAAGCTGCTGAGCGTCTCGGTCAAATGCCTATTTTGGACCGTGATACTTTTCTACCCAACGTTAGCCTTGGACAAATTAATACAGTAAATGAAGGTTATGAAGCCTCTCTTCTGCGCGATGCTATGTTTTGTATTTTTAATCGCCCAGAGCCTGTTACACACCAGATTACTCAAGAACCTGTTTTGCTTGAAGAACGTATTGCCTATATTGAACAGATGACAAAATCAGGTGAGGTTTTGAAATTTGATCAACTTTTAAAACCAAGTCAAGGTCGCATGGGGTTAGTGGTGACGTTTATGGCAATATTAGAGCTAACACGTCAGCAAAAAGTTCAAATTATTGCATCAGGTATTGAAGCCCCGCTGGCAATTCAAGGGGTAATGATATGACCATTGATCAATCAAACTCCTTTCAAGTTGATGAGTTACACCACGAAGTGCTCATGCAGCTCGAAGCTATTATTTTTGCCAGTGAAGCGCCTGTTTCTATTGCACGCTTAAAAGAGGCATTTCAAAACCAATTTTCCAAACAACAACTGCGCGCCTATTTACAACAGCTTGCAGTGTTACAACACGGTCGTTCAATTGAGCTGACTGAAACAGCTCAAGGTTTTCGCTTTCAAGTTCGTGCTAAGTATCGACAAGTGATTGCACAAACTTGGCCAGAACGTCCAACTAAATTATCACCATCATTGTTAGAAACTCTAGCAGTGATTGCTTATCATCAGCCCGTTACCCGAGCCGATATTGAGCAAATTCGAGGAGTCACGAATAACAGTCAGCAACTCAGAACGTTATTCGATTGGAACTGGATTAAAGAGTCTGGTTTCCGGGAACTTCCAGGAAGACCCGCGTTGTTGGTTACAACGCCACAATTTTTAAATGCTTTTGGTTTAAGTGATTTAAATCAACTGCCTCCCCTACAGGATGCCAAGGAAGCTTTTATGGCATTGGATGCTCACGCACCCAAGTCGTAAATAGGTGAACTGTTGATGATTATTTCTAAGGTTATGCTGTTATGAGTGAAAAATTGCAAAAGGTATTGGCACGTGTAGGTTTGGGCTCTCGCCGCTATATGGAAGAAGTCATTGCTGCCGGTCGTGTTAGTGTCAACGGTCAAGTTGCTCAAGTAGGTGAACGTATCGAACCAACCGATGAGCTTCGTATCGATGGTCGTAAAGTACAGTTCCAAATTGAAGATGAAATCCGTCGTCGTGTATTGATTTACTACAAACCTGAAGGTGAAATCTGTTCACGTAACGACCCTGAAAATCGCCCAACTGTATTTGATCAATTACCATCAATTCCGGGTGATCGTTGGGTCATGGTTGGTCGTTTAGATATCAACTCAACAGGATTATTACTTTTCACAAACGATGGCGAGCTTGCAAACCGCTTAATGCATCCATCTAGTGAAATTGAACGCGAATACGCTGTACGTGTGATGGGTGAAGTGACCCCTCAACTGAAAAAGAACATGACAGATGGTGTCATGCTCGATGATGGTCCAGCAAAATTTGAGTCATTCTCTGAAATTGGTGGTGAAGGGATTAACCGTTGGTATCAAGTGGTTGTAAAAGAAGGACGTAACCGTGAAGTACGCCGCATCTTTGAATCACAAGGCTTGAAAGTCAGCCGTCTATTACGTACACGTTATGGTACAGTCATTCTGCCACGAGAATTACGTACAGGTCGTTGGATTGAACTTGATAAAAATGACATTGATAACTTAACTAAGTCTGTTGAGCTCAAACCACGCCAAGGTACTGGTCTTTACGGTATGGCGAAACGCCGCAATGAACGTATGCAAGAGAAACCACTTGCAGCACGTCGTGGTGGTTATTTACGCCAACAACGCCGTGACGAAGGCGAGCATCAAGAACCACGCCGTGACTTCCGTCAAGGTGGTGCTGATCAAAGCCGCAGTGATAATCGATTTAACAATCGCGCACCGCGTCAAGAAGGCTCAGAAAACCGTTTCAATGCACGTGCGCCACGTCAAGAAGGCTTTGAGAATCGATTCAACAATCGTGCCCCTCGCACTGAAAATCAGGATTTCCGCAATAAGCGTCCTGAAAACAAAGGTGAAGTAAACGGCAATTCTGTTGATTACAAACCACGTAATGAAAATAAATTTGGTCAACGCAAACCTTTTGGTATTAACAAAGGCTTTAAGAAGTTCTAATTTTTTAAATCCCTAAAAAAACCGCTCAATAGAGCGGTTTTTTTCATTTATTCAATAAAAGGAATATCAATCCATTTAGCAGATGGAAAATGTTGCGATAAATACTTTTTTAAGTAGGCAGATGTATCACGTGAAATAAGCTCATCGTCAGATTCAGCATTCAAATTATATGCTAGAGCATATAACTCAAGCCCACGATGCTTCAGTGCCTCTAAGCTCAACAAAGTATGGTTGATGCTTCCCAAACGCCCCGAACTCACCAAAATTATGGGATATTTTTTATCCACTAAATAATCAATGGTTAAATATTGTGTTGTTAGAGGGACCATCAAGCCACCCGCCCCTTCAAGCAAAACAACTTCATATGAAGAGGACAACTGTTGAGTCGCTTGTTCAATTTTAGCGAAATCAATACTTCGCCCATCTATACGTGTCGCTAAGTGAGGCGATGCAGGATAACTGAAAATTTCAGGCATAGTGAGTTTTTGAGTATCTTCCTCTAACCAACCACATCCCATAATTTCACGATGTTTTTCAATATCTTCAGAAACATCCACATTACCCGTTTGAATTAATTTCTGAGTAATGACATTCCGCCCTTGTTCACGCCAAATTTTTGCCAAATAACCAGTGACGTATGTTTTTCCAATTCCAGTATCAATACCGCTCACAAAGTAGATTTGAGCACTCATGACTTACTCCGTGCGATAAAAAATATAGGGTGATACGTTAAAGGATAGACAAGATTCTCTTGCTCATCAGTCGCAATAAATTGTCGGTAACCTAGATAAAACTGATTCAAACTTTGCTTCGTCCAACGAAACCCCTGTGAGGTTGCCGTCACACCTGTGGCCTGTAAATGTTTTAGGACCAATTTTGGGTGCGCGAAGTGTAATTGAGCCAATTGTTGTTCACAGTGCATCACTTCAAATCCGTTCTGCTCTAGTAAGCTTTTAATTTGGCTTTGATCAAAATATTTTAATCCTTGTCCAGTTAAGGATTTAATTTCTTTTAAGTTCTGAGGCCCATAAGTTGAAAAGCAAAAATAACCATTGGGCTTTAAAGCCGAATAAATTTTCTGTATCAATCTTTCAAACTCAGACATCCACTGTAATGCAGAGCTTGAGGCACATAAATCAAGGTCTTTGGGTAACTCAATTTTTTCGACATCACCAATACGCCACTCGACAGGCTGATGATGACTGATGGTATGCTCAACATCAGCATATAAATCATTCAAAATGACTTGATCCATTTTAAAATGATGAAACATCTCTTGAGTTAGATTTCCAGTTCCACATCCAATTTCAAATACTTTAGCAAGCTCAGAAGATGAAACATAAAGACGCATCAGCTCGCTTAAATGCTTCGCTACATTTTGTTGAATACGTGCCTGATCTGCATAAGTCCAATGCGATTTTGCAAATCGAGTAGCAATCATTTCTTTTTGAATAAATTTGTTCAACATAGAGTCATTCATAATTGTTCTTTCAACCGCTCCAATTCATCTTGATTCAGCTGAGAATTCATACAAATTCTCAGGCGTGAACTTCCTTGTGGAACCGTTGGTGGCCGAACCGGCAAAATATAAAAACCAGATTGTTGTAATTGTTGTGCGCGCTCAAGTGCACGCTGAGAATCACCTAAAATTAAAGGAATAATCTGCGAGCTTGAAGGACATTCGTAACCTTGCTCAAGAATATATTGACGCAGTTGCAGACTCAAATCACTTAAATGAGCACGTTGCTCCTGCATTTTTTTCATTTTATTCCAAATAAAATGCGTCCAAGCCATGTTGATGGGTGGTTGTGCGGTACTAAAAATCAAAGAGCGCATTTTGTTGATTAAATAATCTTTTAAGATTGGATGACACACAATGTATCCACCAACAGATGCGAGTGCTTTCCCAAATGTTCCGACCAAGAAATCGATATCATCTATGACAGCATATTGTTCAGCGCAACCGAGTCCTTGCTTCCCCCGAACACCAATAGCATGTGCTTCATCTACATATAACATGATTTTACTGAACTGATATTTCAGACTCACCAACGCAGTTAAATCAGTTTCATCACCATCCATACTAAAAATTGATTCAGTTACCACAATGATTCTTTGATACAAGGGATCATCATGATATTGCTCGATCAATTGCTTTAAATGAAGCAGATCATTATGTCGATAACGTATCAGCTTCGCTTTACTTAAGCGAATCCCATCAATCATGCTGGCGTGAATCAATTTATCCGAAAGAATTAAAGTTTGACTATCAGCAATCGCAGGCAGAATACCAATATTCATGTGATAGCCACTGTTGAATAACAGAACTGCCCTTTGATTGAATGATTGACTCATGTCATATTCAAATTGCTCATATTCAGGATAATTTCCTGTGAGTAACCTTGAAGATGAAGAGCTCATTCTTTTTGAATCTGCTGAACAGTAATCAAAAAATGCTTCTCTTATTTGTAGATCTGACGCAATCCCTAAATAATCATTACTCGAAAGATTCAACATTCTCTGTTGCTGAAACTCAACCCATTTTCCATACTGAACGATGGATTTAAACTGCCGAAAATTTCCAGTTTGTTTTAATGAGTCTAACTGCTCTGCGTAGTGATCCAACAGATTCATCTCATTTCCTCTGCAAGCTCCATCACAACACTCACCAACTGCGTTAGTAATTCAGTGAGTTCGACATCTGAAATCACAAAAGGCGGCATGACATAAACTAATTTTCCAAAAGGACGAATCCACACGCCTCGTTCTACGAAACGCTGTTGCAGCGTTTTCATATCAACATTTTGTTTAAGTTCAACAACACCGATAGCACCGAGCACACGAACATCTTGAATATGCGCTTGATCATCTAATCTATGTAAATAATGTTTTAGAATTTGCTCTATTCTTTGAATATTGGACTGCCAATCTTGTGACAATAAAAGCTCAGTACTCTTTAAAGCGACAGCACAAGCCAAGGGGTTCGCCATAAATGTAGGTCCATGCATAAATACGCCAGCTTCACCAGAGCTGATCACTTCAGCGACATGTCGCGTGGTCAGTGTTGCAGATAAAGTCATATACCCACCGGTCAGCGCCTTACCAATACACATGATGTCTGGTTCAACTTGAGCGTGTTCCCAAGCAAATAATTTACCTGTTCGTCCAAACCCTGTGGCAATTTCATCAAATATCATTAACACCTGATATTGATCGCATAGCCTCTTGGCTTCGCGTAAATATTCAGGATGATAGAAACGCATGCCTCCAGCACCTTGCACAATCGGCTCAATAATCATGGCAGCGATAGTGGCATGATGTTTTTTTAAAGTTTCTGCCAATACAAGAATATCTGCTGGATTCCAATCTTCATCAAATCGAGTCTGGGGTGCAGGAACAAAATAGCGATAAGGTAAACTAGAACCAAAGACCTGATGCATCCCAGTGACTGGATCACATACTGACATTGCATTCCATGTATCACCATGGTAACCAGAGCGCGTCGTGATAAAACTGGTTTTATCTTTCTTATCTTGTGCGGTCCAATATTGAACTGCCATTTTTAGTGCGACTTCAACAGCGACAGAACCTGAGTCCGCATAGAATATTTTATCTAATTGAGGTGGTGTAATTTTTAATAATGCCTTCCCTAATTCAATCGCAGGATCATGAGTAAGCCCACCAAACATAATGTGTGACATGTGCTGCAATTGATCCGACACAGCTTGATTAAGTTGAGGATGGTTATACCCGTGAATGGCACACCACCAAGATGACATACCATCAATGAGTTGACGACCATCTTCAAGTTCAATCATCACCCCTGTAGCCTTTTTTACTTTATATGTCGGCAGTGGGTTTAACATCGAAGTATAAGGGTGCCATAAGTGTGCTAAATCGAATTCGTCAACCATCCTGGAAGAATTTCCTTATTAATCTAAACAGAGCATAACGCGAATTATTTTTGTTATGAATTGCCTGATTAGACAATATTCATCAGGATTTCTCATTCTTTCTTAGATATTGAACGATTTTGTCACTTAGTTGTGTAGCTCTAAAAATTGAAAAGCAGTGAGAGCCTGGGATAATTTCGAATTTAAAAAACTTTGCATCTATCTTTCGGATATTATCTAGAACTTTGTTACTAACTAATCCATCATCATCAGCAAATACATGTAATTGTTTTCCGACATAATTTTTCAATATCTCAACAGTATTAAGATGATATAGTAAATCCAAGCCCTGCTTTTTTAAATCTAGCTCTTCACTCGTAATTGAATTTTGCAAAGATTGCCAATCTTGCTTAGCAGTTTGGCTTCCCTGTGAGACCAGATAACAAAATCGCTTTAAAGTGGTCATGGGATCATTTTCAAAAGACTCTCTAAAACTTTGAAAAGTAGAAACCGGCATACCTGTACACCAGCGTTCATTGGCAACGAAGCAAGGATTCGATGCTAAAGTAATTAACGTTTTTGCCTGACCTGAAAGCTCGAAAACCTTTTGGGTGAGCAACGTTGCTAATTGTCCGCCTAAAGACCACCCCATAATGACATCGACTTTTTTGGCTAACTCTACATGTTTAGATAATTCCACAGGGTCGAGTGCATTAAAGATATTAATCAGATCGATTTGAAATCCTGCCATATCCAAAGCAGTTTTTAAATTTTCTAGTGGTTTTGTTCCAAGTCCCCAACCGGTAATTAATAAGATTTTACTCATGATTGCCAATCCTTAGCTGATCGTTTTCGGTCAGTATATAAAGCCAAGCACAATAACTCATTGAGCAAATCATTCAATTTCACTTTGATTTTTAGATAATTATTAAAAATGAGCCAATTCAGGCAAAACTGAGGTATAAAAAAACCCAGCCTTGCTGGGTTTTAACTTACATTTGAGACTGAATATAGTTTTGTAAACCAATTAGTTCAATTAAGCGAAGCTGTTTTTCCAACCAATAAGTATGATCTTCTTCGGTATCCGACATTTGCTGACGCAACATATCACGTGTCACGTAATCGCCTTTTTCCTCGCAAAGCTTTACACCTTGCGCTAATTTTTCACGCACTTCGTACTCAAGCTTTAAATCTGCTTTTAAACATGAAACGACGTCTTCACCTACTTCAATATCATCACGATTCATATTCGGTGTGCCTTCTAGGAATAAGACACGGCGAATAATAGCATCAGCATGTTGTGCTTCTTCTTGCATTTCATGATCGATACGCTCAAAAATCTTAGTGAGACCCCAATCTTCATACATACGTGAATGAATGAGATATTGATCACGAGCAGCCAGTTCACCACCGATCAACATATTTAAGTAATCTACGACTTCTGGATTGCCACGCATTTCAATCACTCCATTCTTTAATAGCAACATTATGAACAATCAGAGCTTATTTTGCAAAAAATATAATGTGTAAGTTTATGATTTTTATAAAATTAAAATGAGAAACATACGCATTTGCAGTTTGAATCACTTATTTTTTACTTAAAAAATAACCCCTTGCATACAGTTAAAAAAATTCGAGAGCAGTTTTAAACAAATTTTAGCTCTATTTAATTTTGTAACCAATCGAAGTGACTCTCATTACATTTGAGTTGATGTTGAAAATGATCAAGGACAAATCCTTTTTTTAATTTTAGAATGAATCTATTTGACCATCAGGCAATAACAATGATGACGACTACTGCCCCGATTTTGGTGACAGGTGCAACTGGCTATATTGCTGGTTGGGTAATTAAACAATTATTAGAACAAGGATACACCGTTCACGCCACTGTACGAGACTTAACTAAAAGTTCAAGTTTTCAACATTTAGAACAAATCGCATCTCAAACTTCAGGCGCTTTAAAGTTATTTCAAGCAAATCTCTTAGAAGAAGGTTCGTTTGATGAAGCAATGAAAGACTGTGAAATTGTGATCCATATGGCGTCACCTTTTTTAGTGACTAACTTTAAAGATCCAATCACAGACTTGATTGACCCTGCACTAAAAGGTACGACCAATGTACTGAACAGTGTCAATCGTACAGATACAGTAAAACGTGTCGTTGTCACATCTAGTATTGCTTCAACTTATGGCGATGCAGTGGATATTTTGAAAACTGAGCAGAACCAGTTTGAAGAAAGCCATTGGAATACCACCAGTAGTGCCGAACACCAACCTTATTTTTACTCTAAAGTCGCAGCAGAACGCAAAGCATGGGATATGCAAAAGGCACAATCTCGATGGAATTTAGTGTGTATCAATCCCTCACTGGTTGTTGGACCATCACTCACACCTTCTACACAATCTGGAAGTGTTGAAGTCATTCAACAATTTGGAAATGGCATGACATTATTTGGTGTTCCTCCAATGTGGAATGGTTTAGTCGATGTTCGAGATGTCGCTCATGCGCATATCCAAGCAGCACTTCACCCTAAAGCACATGGACGATATATTATTAATGCTAAAACGATGACCCTACTCGAAATGGGTAAAACATTACGACAACATTATGGTGGACGCTATCCTTTCCCACGAATGATTGCTCCCAAGTTTTTATTCAAATTACTCGCTCCTCTGTTTGGCTATACGCGAAAATTCGTTGACTTGAATGTGGGTTATCCCATTTACTTCAATGCTGAGCGTAGTAAGCAAGAATTAGGCATGCAATATCGTGACGTTGAGACAAGTATCGTAGAACATTTTCAACAGCTACTTGACGATGGCATTATCAAAAAACGTGGTTAATATCTAATTACTCGAGAAAAAAGGGCATCTATTGATGCCCTTCGTTATGTGCAAGATACACTTAAGACTCAGGTTCAGTGAGCTGACCATGCTGAATCATAAATGCAATAAACTCAGCCTCATTCATCACCGGAATACCTAGTTTTTCTGCTTTTTCAAGTTTGGAACCCGCCTTTTCACCAGCAACCAAGCATTTCGTTTTACTGGATACACTACCACTCACACGTGCACCTAATGCCTGTAAGAGTTGAGTCGCTTCATCTCGCCCCATACTGCTTAAAGTACCAGTCACCACCCAGCTCTCACCATTTAAAGGTTGTCGAGTCGGTGCTATCGGTGCATCCCAATGAATTCCAGCCTCAATTAATCGATTTAATACTTCAATATTATGTTCAGCTTTAAAAAAGTCTAATATCCATTCTGCAGTAATATCACCTACATCAGGGGTTTTCTTCAGTGCTTCTAAATCAGCAGATTTCAGCGCATCTAAAGTCTGGAAAGTATTGGCTAACATTCGAGCCGTAGTCTCGCCTACTCCTCGAATGCCTAGTGCGTAAATAAATGCCGCTAATGTTGTTTTTTTACTACTTTCAATTGAGTCGATGAGATTTTGTACAGATTTCTCACCCATTTTTTCAATAGTCAATAATTTTTCACGATGCTCGTGCAAGTGATAAATGTCTGCAACATCTTTGAGGAGTTCAAGATGTAATAAAGACTCAACCCAACGATCACCCAAACCTTCGATGTCCATTGCTTTACGTGATACAAAATGACGGATCGCCTCTATACGCTGTGCCGCACAATAAAGCCCACCAGAACATCGTGCTAAAGCTTCGCCTTCAGGCATCACAACTGGAGAAGCACATACAGGACATTGTTCTGGCAATTGAATTTCAGTGGTTTCTAGAGGTCGAAATTCTGGCCAAACCTTTTCAACTTTAGGAATAACATCTCCGCTACGATAGACACTCACCGTATCTCCAACGCGCACGTCCAAGCGATGTATTTCACCAATATTATGTAAAGTTACGTTTGATACTGTGACTCCGCCAACCGATACAGGATTTAATCGCGCTACAGGCGTTAAAGTACCTGTACGCCCTACCTGCCAATCAATATTTTCAACTGTGGTTAGCGCAGCCACTGCAGGGAACTTATATGCTGTTGCCCATCGAGGTTCACGACTTAAAAAGCCTAATTGTTGTTGTTGCTTCAAATCATTGACTTTGATGACCATCCCGTCAATTTCAACTGACAGGTTTGGACGCTCCTGATTTACAGATTCATAAGCCGCTTGAACCTCTTCAATACTGTCACAAACAAAATGTTTTTCCCCAACAGCAAAGCCCAACTGTTCAAGCCAATTTAAGCTCTCTGACATCGTACTCAGACCATGATGTGGCATGCATTGCGCAATTCCATAAGCATAGAATGCAAGTGGTCGTGATGCTGCTATGGTCGGATCAAGTTGACGCAAACTCCCTGCTGCTGCATTTCTTGGGTTAGCAAAAGTTTTCTCAGCTTTGGCCTCATTTTCAGCATTTAACTTTACAAATCCAGCTTTAGGCATTAGTACTTCGCCACGAACTTCTAACAACGCTGGTGGTACACCTTGAGACATCATGAGTACTTTAGGCAAATTACGAATTGTTTTTACATTTTGGGTTATGACTTCTCCTGTTTCACCATCCCCACGTGTAACCGCTCGAATCAACACACCATGTTCATACCATAGTGAGATCGCAAGCCCATCAAATTTAAGTTCGACGTCGTATTGGATTTTCTGGTTAGGTAAACGCTCTTCAATTCTGCGTGCAAAGGCAAAAAGTTCATCCTGATTAAACACATTACCCAAAGACAACATTGGAACAGTATGTGTAATATTTTCAAACTTAGATAAAGGTTTATCACCGACTTTATTGGTCGGTGTATCCGTCTGTACTAAATCAGGATATTGTTCTTCTAAGTTTTTTAGTTGATAAAACAATTGATCATATTCACTGTCTTCAATTGTCGGCTGATCCATCACATAATAAGCATGGTTATGCCGAGCCAGTAATTGAATGAGTTGGCGCATTTGCGCAACGACAGCGTTCTGATCCATATTTTCACCATATAAAAGGGCGGAAAATTCCGCCCAATAATTTCAACCTAAACAGTATAAATGACTTTACACAAATTCAGTAAGTCACCTAGGTGATTAAACAGCTTGACCTGATCTATAGTCGATCGCTTTATGGCGCCAGTGTTCTTTTAACTGCGGTGTAAATTCAAGATTATTTTCATCATAGACGGTACCATCTGTTTCACGTGCAATAAGCCCTGCAATACTAACCATACTGTCATAGCCTTTTTGAACATTATGATGCGGTAATGCTAAGAAGAATGCTAAACCTTGAACTTGTTCACCAGATAATGTTTCTAAATCAAAACCTGCAGGACCCTGATCTGTGATTCTGAGTACGGAAAACAGCAATGGGCTGACTGCATCAGGAGTTTCATAACGATGGAAACAGTTCATTTCGCCAAAGCGCAATCCATATTTCATTAACACTTTCAAAGCTTTATCACCAGAAAGTGCTTTTCGAGGGTTCGGATACATATTCAAACTAATAATGTATTCGGCATTTGCTAAAGCACTTTCATCATCAAAACGTTGCTGTTCATGTAAATGCACATCCAAGATGCTGCTTTCTTCTTCAAATTCTTTGATTTCAGCAGTTTGAATATTCGGATTTAATACAAAACTTGGCTCAACTTTTTTCGAGTCTTCAATTGTAGTTTCTACGATTGAATCTTTGGAAATAAGATCTGCACTTTGAGTGTCTGTTACACCATCAATCGACTGAGCTTTACTCTCGACTGTTTCTGTATTTTTTTCTAATGGGTCAGTCTCAGTGCTGTCCGAGTTTTTACTGGAGTCTAGCAGAGATTTACTTTCTTTCTCTGCAAGGTCTACCGAAGTATCCAGTTGCACTGTATCTACCACTTCTACAGTTTCTTGAATATTTTCAGGCGTCTTTGTAGCATGCTGATCAGCTGTTTGATCCACTCCAGCCACATCACTCGCTTCAATGTCTTTCAAACTTGGTTCTACTCGCTCAGAAGAAGCCAATGGTGCGGCTTGCGCCTGTAAAAGACTACGAACATGACGAGGAATGACGGGTTGATTACATTGTTCATTTATATGTAATTCAGCATCTAATGACGGTGCTGCATCACTCGGCTTGCGCAGGATCATAAACAACCCTATGCAACAGATCACGATTGCGATCACAATTCCGATAATGGTACTGATTTCCATATTAAGACTCCGCAGCTAAACCGTATTCTTTCGCTTCTTCTAGATCAACAGTGACTAACTTCGATGTTCCTGGCTCAGGCATTGTTACACCAAGTAAGTCAGTAGCCATCGTCATCGCAACTTTATTGTGTGTAATGTAAATGAATTGGACCTGTTCAGAAAGCTCTTTTACTAAATTACAAAAACGTCCAACATTTGCATCATCTAACGGTGCATCAACCTCATCCAATACACAAAATGGTGCTGGATTCAGTCGAAATATAGCAAAAACTAATGCTAGTGCTGTTAGTGCTTTTTCACCGCCTGATAACAATGCTAAAGAACTATTTCGCTTTCCTGGTGGTCGAGCCATTAGCTTTACACCAGATTGCCAATCATCTTCTAAACTTAAACTTGCTTCACCACCATTAAACACCTTTGGGAATAAGTTTTGCAATTCCGCATTTACTTGATCAAAGGTAGTCATGAATAGCTTTTTAGTTTCTTGATCAATGCTTTTCATCGCATCTTTTAATTGTGCGACTGTTTTTTCAAGATCTTCAATTTGATGGCTTAAATCTTCATAGCGCTTTGATACTTCTTCATACTCTTCTGAAGCTGCTAAGTTCACAGCGCCTATTTTGTCAAACTGACGCTGTGCTTGCTCTAACTGCTGTTGGTGCTGACTCAAATCAATTTTCACATTTTCTAATAATTCTGCATTAAGCTCTTTTAATTGTTCAGCATAATGTTGTAAATCAGATTTAGCCACTTGCCATGCTAAACGCTTCTCTTCTAACTGGGTTCTAAAGTGCTCATCACTTTGCTGATGATTTAACCGTAGCTCCGTCAATTTTTGTTGCTTAGACTGTATTTCATTAAGTTCGACTTGCCATGAGGACCAAGTCTTTTGTAACTTTTCAGTCTGCTGCTTTTGAACCTCATATTGGCTTTGCAAAGTGGGTAATTCTAATTGAATCGGATCCACGAAATTTTTAGCTTGTGTAATTTGAGTGATGATCTGCTGATATTGCGTTTTTAGAAAACTTGCATCTTTTTCCAACAGCTCAATTTGTTGCTGATTTTGCGTATGAGTACGGCGGTTTGTTTCTAACTCTTGTTGTTTTTTGTAGACTAAGTCCTGAAGATGCTCAACCTGATCATTCAATTCTTCAACTTGAAACTCTAAGGTTTTGTAGTGTGGAAGATTGTGTTCAATTTTAAGCATCAATGCATGTAAATCGATTTCCAAATCATCTTTTTGCATCGCATCTTCTTCAAGCTGCGCATCAAGTTGAGCAATTTGTGACTCGATGTGTAGATTTTGCGACTCGAAAGCCTGCTGAGCCATTTGCTGTTTTGCAATCTTCACTTCAACTTGGTGAGCAAGGGCTTGATGATTTTTTAACGCTTTTTGCAACTCCGTACATTCACTATTTTTTTGTTCAAGCTTTAATTGCATCTCAGCGAGTTCGAGCGTCATTGACTCATGCGCTTTCACCATTTGTGTCAACTCTGAATCAATTTCATCTAATCGAATTCGGTGGCTAAGTGCTCCTTGAGCATCTTGACTCGACTCATCAAAGTACAGACCAATCATCCAGTCAGGACCAATATGATAGCCATCCAAACTTAAAATAGACTCACCTGGTTTTAATTGAGGCTGTAATTGAAGCGCCTGCTCAAAATCTTGAGCTATCGCAACGTTTAACCATAATGAGTTTTGGGGGAAATCAATCCAACTTGCTAATGTGGGTAAACCAAGTACAGTCCCAGATACATCTTGCTGAATAACTTTTAATTGACGGGCTGATTCGGTCTGAAATAAATCTTCACTCTTTAACGTATTCGCATGCAGCCACTTTGACAGAAATTTTTCGACCAATGCTGTAAATGGTTTCGCCTGATCTTTTAGCTTCAAAATTTGCATTAAAGGGTCATTGCTCTTCGATGCATGTCGACTGACTTTCACCACAAGCTGTTGTAATTGTTTTTGTTCAGATTTCAAAATCTGGATGTGTGAATTCAAATCTGTGCATTTACTTTTTTGCTCAGTCAATGAGATTTGATCACGTTTCAATTGAGTTTCTAATGTCGTAATTCTTTCTTCTAGACGAACGATTTCAATCTGTACATCATGTTTTTCATGCAGGAGATTGTCAATATCATCCTGTTCATACTGTGCTTGATTTTGAGATTTTTGTTCGACCAAAGTTTGCTTTTGCTGCTCAATTCGAAGCACATTTTTAGCCAATTGATCACTCTGCGCCAACATTTGTGCACGTTGCTGTTGTTGCTTTTCAACCAATGCTTTTATTTCAGAAAATGATTTTTGCGCTTCAAGTTGCTTTGCCTTCAGCTCATTGAATTGTTGTAAATCAAGCTGTGCATTTGATTCAGTATCACTCAATGTTGTTGCTTGATGTTCTTGCTGGAGGATCAAATTTTCCAACTGAATATCAATCAGTTGCATCCGCTCTTTGGTTTGTATTTTTTGCTCTTCAAGCTGCTTTAAAGTTAAAGTATTTTGAGCAAACAATTGCTGTTTTTGATCCAAATTGGCTTGTAATTCAGCCAGCTTTTTTTCAGCTTGTTGCCATTCTTGCTGAAGTGGTGTGGATTGTTGCATTAATCGCTGAAATAACTCATTTGTTGCTGTTAAATCATGCTCAACAGTGGTGAGTTCAGAACGAACAAGCTTAAATTGCTCACCCAATTCAGTCATTTCAGTTGTATATTCTTGTTGAATTCGTTCACTTTGATGGCATTGAAATGAAAGTATCTCAACTTTCAAAGTTCGAATTTCAGTCTCTAAGGCTTTATATTGAAGTGCAGCTTCTGCTTGACGCTTTAGTGTCTTTAATTGGGATTTTAATTCAACAGCAATGTCATTTAGACGACTTAAATTTTGATGAGTATGTTCTAAATGTTGCATCGTCTCACGACGACGTGCTTGATAACGTGATACTCCAGCAGCTTCTTCGATATAAACGCGCATTTCATCTGGTTTTGCATCGACCAAACGGTTAATCATGCCTTGTTCAATAATCGCATACGAACGAGGACCTAAGCCTGTTCCTAAAAAAATATCTGTAATATCACGGCGGCGGCATTTTGTACCATTAAGAAAATATTCAGATTTACCCTCGCGATTGACTTGGCGACGTACCGCCAACTCACTATAAGCGTTATATGCTCCACCTAGTTTTCCATAGGTGTTTTCGAAGCGTAATTCTACACTCGCCATTCCCACTGGTTTACGTTTTGCTGTCCCAGTAAAAATGACATCCTGCATACTTCCACCACGTAACTGGCGTGCGCTTGACTCTCCCATCACCCATCGGATTGCATCGATGACGTTGGATTTACCACAACCATTTGGTCCCACGACTGCGGTACGGTTGGCTTTAAATTGTAAGGTGCTGCTATCCGCAAAAGATTTAAAGCCAGAGAGTTTTAAGCTGCTTAATCGCATAGTGTCCTGATTATCTGCGCGATCTCCGCGCCCAAGCTAGTTCAATTTGTTTCATTCGTGTCAGTGACTCTAACACTAGATTGCGCAAGTGTCGGCAAAAATCTTCCATAAATAAAGTAGCTTGTTGTGATTTTCGGATCAAAATTGCATCGATCACAAGCTTAATTAATTCAAGTGCTTCTTGAAGCTCTCTACGCGAAGTATTTAAGGTTAAAAAATAACTACGACGTATAGATGGCAACAGTTCGCGATAAAACTTCATTAAGTATGGGTTGGCTACCATATCTTGTTGCTTAGCTAAAAATTGAAATACACCATCGTAAAATTTTTCAGTATTACTTTGTTTAACTTGTTCAATTAAATATTGCATAAGTTGCTGAAGCGCCTCAGCTTCATGATTACGCCAAGTTTCACTCATACGCTGGACGATCTGCCCTAACATAAGTGCACTCGTATCAAATAAAGCTCGCACTTGTTGAGCAGACATTTCTGACACAATTGCGCCGCGTCTTGGATAAATTTCAATTAAATGCGTGCGTTCAAGTAATAACAAAGCTTCACGTACCGAACCTCGACTCACGTCTAATTCTTTAGCGATACGCAATTCTTGTATACGTTCACCTTCGACCAATTCGCCACTAATAATCTGTTCACTTATATGTCTGGCTATTTGCTCTGAAAGGCTGTCCACTTCTTCCAATTGCATAATATTCCTATTTATTTTTTTACTCACACTTCATCAAGCATGATGCTATTTTATTGTTTTTATACCAATAGCATCATACTGACTATGTCTTTGTCTGACAATTTATCAAATTTTTAAGTCAATACACATCATTATTTTCGAGAATGATTTGGCATATTTTTCTCAAAATACGCCTTGATAAATAAAATAAATCCCTACAGTTGTAAGCAAAGCTGCAAAACATTTTTTCAACATCGCTGCTGACAGTTTATGTGCAACTTTTGCTCCTACTTTTGCGGTGATAAAACTCATTACACTAATGCCAATGAATGCATAAACATGAACATATCCAATGGCATTTTCGATTTCAGCAGGTGCTTTTTGTCCGTAGAACATAAATCCAAATGCACCTGCTAAAGCAATCGGCAGTCCACTTGCAGCAGATGTTGCAACAGCTTTTTGCATCACCACCCCATGATGATTTAAATAAGGTACGGTTAAACTTCCTCCACCGATCCCAAAAATTGCTGAAGCCACCCCAATTCCACTTCCCGCAGCCAATTGAGCAGGTACAGAAGGTAGTTGCTTAGATTGATCGACCACCACATTAGCACCACGGAACATACGGTATGCAACCCAAATTGCGAAACAACCGATAATCAATTGGAGCATTGGTCCAGAGATAATACTGGCCAATCCAGCACCAAAAAATGAACCCAGTACCAAACCTGGCGCTAAATTTTTAAATACTGACCATAGCACTGCACCTTTTTTATGATGTGCCATAACTGAGCTAATCGATGTGACCACAATCGTAGCCAATGATGTTCCAAGCGCCATGTGCATAATGACAGTTGGGTCATAACCCATTTGGGTAAATACAATAAATAAAATGGGTACGATGATTAACCCACCGCCCACGCCAAACAACCCTGCAGTAAAACCAGCGATTGCACCAATAGCTAAATATATGATTAACTCCATAAATCTTTTACTCTTCTCAGATTCAACATGGATTTAGAGACTCGCCACCTCAGTCAGCTTTTAACTGAAGCTCAACAACTTCCAGAAGTTTTACTTTTAAAACAGAGCACCACTTCAACCAATGATGAAGTACGCGCACTCATCAAAAAAGGTGTACAGGGTATTCTTGTATGCAGTGAGACTCAAACTCAGGGACGTGGACAACATCAACGACAATGGGTTTCCCCAGTCGGGAATATTTATTTAAGCACATTGCTAGAAACCAAAACACCCTTAGATGGTCGACTATCCCTTGAGATTGCACTTAATATTTTGCAAATTCCTTCATTTAAGTCATTGGATCATTTACAAATCAAATGGCCAAATGACCTTTATAGTGTGCAAGGTAAATGGGGTGGCATTTTGGTAGAGCCTGTAACCCCACATCAGGCGATTGTTGGCGTTGGTGTTAATTTATTGCCTGTTTCTGATGCAGCAATCGAACAGCAAACCACATCCATTATGCAATTGGGTTTAGCTCATCCAAATCGAATTAAGATTATTTCAGAACTTTATCTCGCCATCATGCAAGCCGGACAATGGTTTGAGCATGGAAGTTATAACCTCTCGGGACGTTTCAATCACTATGCTGCTTTTATGAATCAGACTGTAGAGTTTGAGCAAGTGAATAAAACAGTACAAGGTATCTTTAAAGGTATTGGAGATGATGGTCGAATTAATATTTTGACTGAACAAGGTTTAATCGGTTTGTATCAAGGGCGTTTACGCTTAAAAAAATAAAGAAAATATAGGTCAGCGAATACATGATGAAACGTCTTTGGTTAGATATAGGCAATACGCGTTTAAAATATTGGATCACGGAAGGTGAGCAAATCTTGGAGCATGTGGCGGAGCTTCATCTACAATCTCCTGCGGACTTAATGTTGGGTCTCATCCAACACTTTAAATCTCAAAACCTCTCAGAAGTCGGTATCTCATCTGTTCAAGACAAGAAGAATAACGACCGTATACTCAAAATTTTAAAACTGCTAGATATCCCAATTGTCGTTGCTAAAGTTCATCAAGAATATGCAGGACTCCAATGTGGATATACAGAACCGAACCAACTGGGCATTGATCGTTGGCTACAAGTTCTAGCGGTCGTCACCGATCCTCAAGAGAAATATTGCGTGATCAGTTGTGGAACGGCCTTAACGATTGATTTAGCAGATGGATTTACACATTTAGGTGGATATATCGTACCAAATCTCTATCTACAGCGAGATTCACTTATTCAAAATACCAAAGGGATCAAAATCCCTGATGCTGCATTTGATGAGTTAAGTCCTGGGCAAAATACATTGGATGCAGTTCATCATGGTATTTTATTGGGATTGGTCAGTATGATCGAAAAAGTTTTAACAACATCACCAAGAAAATTAATTCTTACTGGTGGTGATGCTGCACTCTTTGCTCAATATTTACAATCTTATGACCCGCAAATCGAAACCGATTTATTATTAAAAGGCTTACAACGCTATCTTGCTGTCGCGAAGCAAAAAACATAACTTGGTCATCAGGTCTGCTGAACTGAGTGTCTTTTAAAACAAAAAATTATTCACTCAGTGTCAGTACACACATCCAAAATACAAAAAAACAGGCTGAACAACATGAATAACAGGACGTTAAACGTTTGGAATATCGCGAAGAAACTGCCCTTTGGGAAAATACTTTTCAATCAAGTGATCCAACTCAAAGCACCTTATTTCAAGTCGATTCGCACGAAAATTATTGAATTGAGACCAGATTTTTGTCAGGTCCAGATGTCTAAAGAAAAAAGGGTTTTAAATCACCTCGATACTGTACATGCGATCGCATTGTGTAATTTGGCAGAGCTTACTGGTGGTCTAATGACAGAAGTCACTCTTCCACCAAGCCATCGATGGATACCCGACGGTATGCAAGTCAACTATATTAAAAAAGCAACGACCGATTTAACAGCAGTTGCTTATCCTCTGACGCCAATTCAAGCGGGGCAATCCATACCAAATAGATTTGTAGCGTGTGTCGAAGTCCATGATTAAAACCAAGCGCTTGTCTTTAGAGCAGAAATCAATATGTGGGTGACATCACGTTAAACACGTCAGTGAGAGCTTATAGCTTCTGAATTAATCTCGAATAATCTCAGCCCAGACCTCAGGCAATGCCGTACAACCTTCTGAATCAATAAAATGGCCTTGATGTTCAGCAGCAACGACATGTGCATCAATACTTTCAGCTTGCTGGAAACTAAATTTAGGCAGAACGCGCTCATCACCTTCAGAATAAATGACCACGCGATCATGAACTTGGCCACGAATGAGTTCAAAATCTATATCAGCAGCATCAATAAATGGATTGACTTGCTCAAGCCGCCCTAAACGTCCATTGAAACCAGCAACTAGAATTAATTTTTTGATTTTTTGGTTTAAAAGCACTTGGCTTAAGTAATGTAAAGTTGCAATACACCCGAGACTGTGAGCAACAAAAATTGTTTGATCATCAATTTGAGCTATTTGCTCTTTCATTTGTTGTTCCCACGTTCCTAATTGTGGCGTCTCAGAAGGATCTAATCTCAATACTTTTAATGGAATACCATACTGATCAGCTTGTTGTTGTATCCATGGAAACCAATTTTCTTCAGGGCTTGCCGTATATCCATGCACAACATAAACCTGTGTCATTTTCTTGCACTCTTGACTATATTCTCAACATCATGAATTGATTATTTTTTAAACTAAATAGTAAGTTTGCAAAATTATGTAGCATGAAAAAAGGCGCCACAGCGCCTTTTTAAATTTTGGGAGTTATTTTGGATCTTTTCCACCAAATAACGGACCAACGCCACCGCCGCCACCAAATTTCTTTTGCATACCGCTTAATGATTTCATCATTTTCGCCATACCCGATGGATTCGCAAATTTTTTCATCATTTTTGCCATTTGGGCATGTTGTTTGATCAGCTTATTGACTTCAGCTACATCCATACCACAACCTGCTGCGATACGTTTTTTACGGCTTGGATTCATCAAGTCAGGATTGCGACGCTCTTTGATGGTCATCGATTGAATAATCGCTTCCATTTTCTTCACTTGCTTTTCAGGATTTGCTTGAGCAATCGCATCCTGAATTCCTGAGTTACTCATGCCAGGCAACTTGTCTAAGAAGCCCATCATACCGCCCATTTTATTCATTTGTTCAAACTGCATCAGCATATCTTCAAAGTTGAAGCTGCCGCCTTTTTGCAGTTTTTTCGCCATTTTTTCAGCTTTTTCTTTGTCGACTTTACGTTCAAGCTCTTCGACCAAAGAAAGAACATCACCCATACCTAAGATACGTTGTGCTACACGCTCAGGATGGAATGGTTCAAGGGCATCGAGTTTCTCCCCCATCCCCAAGAATTTAATAGGCTTACCAGTAATTGCACGAACAGAAAGTGCCGCACCACCACGCGCATCACCATCAGTTTTTGTAAGAATCACACCGGTTAAAGGCAATGCATCATTGAATGCTTTTGCTGTATTTGCAGCATCCTGACCGGTCATTGCATCTACAACGAACAGTGTTTCTGTAGGATTAATCGCTGCATGCAATTCTTTAATTTCGCCCATCATATCGTCATCGATATGTAAACGACCTGCAGTATCGACAATCAATACATCCGCAAATTGAATTTTGGCTTGTTCAATCGCTCGGTTCGCAATCGTAATTGGCTTTTCATCAGCACTTGATTCAAAGAAAATCGCGCCGACTTCACCTGCTACAGTCTGGAGCTGCTTAATCGCTGCAGGTCGATAGACGTCGGCAGAAACCATTGCGACTTTTTTCTTTTGTCGCTCTTGTAAAAAACGAGCTAATTTTGCAGCAGTCGTCGTTTTACCTGCACCTTGTAAACCAGCCAATAAAACAACAACGGGAGGCTTTGCAGCAAGATCAAGACTTTCATTTGCCTCACCCATCATTTTGGTGAGTTCATCATGAACAATTTTGACGAATGCTTGGCCTGGAGATAACTGTGACATCACCTCTTGACCTAATGCCTCTTCCTTAACTTTCGCGATAAATTCACGAGTTACAGGAAGTGCAACATCGGCTTCAAGAAGTGCCATACGCACTTCACGTAACGTATCTTTAATATTGTCTTCGGTCAGTTGCCCAGAGCCAGTAACATTTCTTAAACTCTGCGTGAGTCGTTCTGTTAAGGTATCAAACATTGCAAAATCCGCTTAAAATGGTTGTTGCAAAAAAATCTTTCTTAAAATAGAAAATTTATGCATAAGATGCTATAGGATACTGTAGTTCGTTTGGAATTTATATCTTATTAGATGAATATTCAGCATCCATAAAAAGGTTTGACATGATTAGCCTCCCTTTGGTTTACACAATTTTAGCATTGATCGCCTATACCACTGCCTTTTGGTATTTGTTTACCCATTTAATGACTAAACGTGTCCCTAATCATTGGTTTATCAGTCTCGTAGCTGGATTAGGCTTGATCTTGCATGCTGTCGTCTTATTGATAGATATGAAAACGCCTTTCGGCATTAACTATAATGTTTTTAATCTCCTTTCATTTACTTCAGCACTCATGTTGTTATTGAGCCTGCTTTATAGCACTTATCGACCTGTACTTGCGCTGAATCTGATTGGAATACCAGTAGCTGCATTGGGTTTAATTTTAGGCTATTCCTTGAGCCAGCCTATACTTACACTTAAACAGAACACACTTGGACTTGATGTCCATATTATTTTGTCACTCTCAGCTTATGCAGTGCTATTAATGGCAACAATTCACGCAGTTTTGTTGTGGTTACAAGATCGTGAGTTAAAAAACAAACAGAAACATCGTGTTTGGGTAAATCTATTACCCTCCTATCAAGCAATGGAATCTCTGTTATTCGATATGCTTGTTACAGGTTTCATTTTATTAAGTACTGCACTTATCTTCGGCTTTTTTACGATTGATGATTTTTTTGCACAACATTTGGCACATAAAACAGCATTTAGTATTGTCTCTTGGTTTGTTTACGGTGCACTTTTATTTGGACATTATCGTTTTGGTTGGCGCGGTCAAAAAGCGAGACGCTTTACCATTATTGGTTTTATTTTACTTGCAATAGGCTTTATTGGATCAAAATTTGTATTAGAAATGATTCTAGGAAAATAACAATTGTGTGATTTAAATCACGATAAATAATAATAATTAAATAAATATCACATCCTATTAAATTTTATATATTTTAAATACATTTAAAATATAGGTAAATAAATTTTAAGTATAAATAAAATTTTCATATTAAAAATAGTAATAAAAATCAATTATTTAAAATAAAAAACCACATTAAATCTTTATGATGATTTAATAAATAATAGTTAATATTATTTGAATTATTTAATTAATTAATATTAATAATCTGTTCATCGCTTAATAGCCCCCATTAATCTCCTATAAGTTGTTATTATTTAGGTTAGTAACTAATGTTACAGTTAGTAAATGGATATTTTTGATGATTATTTTGGGGTATGTATGAAATTGCAAAAAGGTTTTACCTTAATCGAATTAATGATCGTCATCATTATTGTTGCAATCTTGGCCGCAATTGCAGTACCTAGTTATCAAAACTACGTCACCAAAGCAAAAATCAAAGAAGCTCAATCAAATTTAATCGCACTTTCATTAGGTGCTGAAAATGCATATCAAAGAACACTAAACTACCCTAAAGAAACCTTATCAAATACCAACGCAGTAAAAACTAAATTTACAACTTGGAATCCAAGTTCTGATTCATTTAATTTTACATACACTTCATCAGATGGTGTGAATTATGCGGTTCAGGCAATAGGAACTGAAGCAAGAGTTTTAGGTTGTACATTAACACTCAAAAATGATGGAACTCGTACCGTGTCCGGTTGTGGTTCATATACTGACTGGGTGAAATAATATGCAAAATACTGGTTATAGAAAACAACTTGGTTTCACGCTGATCGAACTAATGATTACGATCGTTGTACTGGCTATTTTGTTATTTGTAGGTACTTCTTTAACCAGAGCTTGGGTAGATCAAAGTCATGTTGATGGAGCGCTAGCAGGTATTAAAAATGCGACTTATCAAGCTCGTTCTGCAGCAATTCGAAACACGAATAATCAAGAGTCTTCACTTGCAGCAACATCTGTTTGTATAGATAAAACCCATCAAGAAATTAGAGTCATTCGTGTTGCTAAGGACAGTACTGATGCGTGTTCAACAAGTGACGGCAACTCGCCTGACCAAAACTATATCCTTCAAAAAATCCCCTATGCATCGAATGTATTTTTCAAAGTAAACAATACAGAGTTTTATTGTCTATCTTTTAACTCGAATGGGATGTTGGTTGCTGCAAGTTCAGCATCAGCAACGTGCAATTCAAATTTAAATTTAACCGTTACAGTTGAGAAGAATAATGAATCAGCAAACATTCAAATCAACTAATCAACGTGGTTTCACATTGTTGGAGTCTCTTGTTGGTTTACTTATATTCTCGATTATTGTTTTTGGTAGCGGTTTAGCAATCAGCAAAATGTTGAACACGCAACGATATATGAACATTGACAATATAGTGATAAACGAACTGCAAAATCGCTTACAAACCATCACTATATCAACTGACTCAACTGATGTTTGTGCTTCATTCAATAACCAATCTACCGAAAGTAAATCGTTCACATTAAATGGTAATACCTACTACATTTATTGCAATTTGAATTCTGAAAATATTAGTGAAACGAGCGGTGTCGCAGGTACAAAAATTACATGGCCTGTGTTAGCTGCGAGTACAAATCAATCTAATGCCAAAACCTGCGCTGAAGACAGTATGGAAGGCTTAGATTGTTATCGAGTCGGGAGATAAATCATGAGTCAAAAAGGATTTACGCTCGTTGAGTTGATGGTTGGATTAGTCATTGCAATGTTATGCATGCTAATGATGCTCATGCTTTTTAAACAGACGACTCAAATTGGTATTAGTTCTTCTCGTGATTCGGAATACGATGCTCAAATACGAACAGCATTATCAGTTGCACAGAAGCTCGTTCAAAATGCAGGCTATGGTTCAGGAAAAACATCAGATATTGCTGTAGGAGTGGACACTCAAAATTTACCTGCTGTTTTCTGGCGAATGAATCCAGATCCTGTAACAAGCTTAATGTCTGCAAATACAACGATTAATTACAACTGTGAAGCATTAACTCAAGAAAAAGAAGGTGATACATATCGCTTAATCTTTCTTAAAAAGAATAACTGTGGGTCTGAAGCAGTATTAAATATAGAAACTTTTAGCCAACCTGATGAAAAACAGCATATTGTTTCCTTTAAGACCTTAGAAACAGGCACCGTTTTTAACTTTGTATTAACACCGGGAAATTGTACACCTTTTGGAATTGATAAAAACAACTCCAAAGGTACGCGCCAACTGACGATTACTGCTAATCGTCAATACGCAGATGAAATGCAAAATTCAAACATTGGTCAAACAGTGAGTAATACCGTTTGTCTTAATAACATTGTTAACCTTTAAGAGCGAGATTAAAGATGAATAGTTTAAGAAAGCAGCAAGGCATGGCCACTATTCTTTTGGTCTTGCTCATCGGGCTTACAGTGATGATCATAACATCGACTGTTGCAAAATCACTGATCTCCAACAAAGAAGCAAATGTTGCTGCGCATGCACAAACCAACGTACAACTCATGGGATGGTCAGGTGTTAGCGCCTTTCGTGAATATTTATTAAAAAAATATAAGGATACCGATATTAATGACTTTCGCCAAAGCTTATTAAATACAGGTGAAATTCAGCTTTTAAATGATGATACCAACCAACGTTATGTCACGGTTGAAGTAAAAGATGTAAAAGGTTGCAATGGTTTAACCAATAACCCAGATGGTTCTACTGGAACCAAATGTATTGTCATCGCAAATATTCTGTCGAAAAGTGGGTCAGCTCAATCAGCTACTACGATACAAGCAATCTATGACCTTGCAGCAGACCTGATTAAGTACAAGAGTGTTATTAATTTCACTGGTCAAACATTTATGTCTGGCACTACCATTTCCGGCGAAGATCCAACTAAACCAGATGAGTATGTCGAACTGAATGTCGATGGTGGCAGCCTGTCCTTACAAGCTGGTTTCAAAATCAAAAATATCAAAAACTTAACTATTAACGTTAAGAAAGACAAAGATGGTAAAGGTGGAAATGTCTATATTGATTGTTTAATTGATGCCTGTGGTACAAGAAATGGGGCTGTAATTAACATCAATGCTGAGGGCTATGTTCACATTATTAACGGCGGAAATTTTGGCAATATTTCATCTGGTGAGTGGGTTAAACTGTTAACCAATGTCAAAGCAGAAAATATTAAAGCAATTGGTGATGTCACACTTTCTCTTGGTTCTAAAGCTCAAAATATTTCCACTGACGGAAATATTAGTCTTACAGAAGGTGGCTATGCTGCAAACTTACATACCAATAAAGATGTAACACTACGCACGAATGTTGAAGTGTCTTCTATCACCACACACCAAGGGAATGTCAATATTTCCGTTTCTAGTAAAGTCAACGGAAATGTCATGGCAGGTGGCAACGTAACAATGATCGGAACTAGTGTTGTTACGGGTGATATTACATCAGGCGGTAAAGTTAATATTTCTAGTAGTGACGTTAAGGGCAGTGTAAGAGCCAAAGAATTTATTGACCTTGATACCTTCTCCAAAATTGAACAATCGGCCTATGCTCACAATCAGTCGAAACAAGGGATTGGCGCGTACAAGGCTGGAGTCCGCTTAAGTACGAGTTGGATTGGTGGAAATGTGTATTCTAACGGTCCATTACGCTTACTAGATGGTCTTATTGCTGAAGATGTAAAAGGTGATGTCTATCTTGCCAACTTTAGTACTTCAAACCAGAATGGTGTAGTTGAAGGATTTAAGAATGCAATTAGTGGAAAAATTTATGAAAAACTCACAAGCATCCCTCAGCTCAGTACTTTTCCAGATATTCCTAAATACGATGTTTCTGAAACCATAGCCAGTATTCAAGAAGCAATTCAAAATATGACGTTTGAAACCAGAGTCGATGTTCGTCAATATCGAAATGATGCAAACTATATTTTCGTACGTGAATATGGCGCTGCTCGCGTATATTTAAATCATCTTCGCAATGAGAGCTCTAAAATCACTTACATGTATGAGTATGATGCTACTAATAATATTCACAAACAGTTTGCTGTAGATGCTTCAGGAAATAAAACTCAAATCATGAAAATTGACCCTGAGAACTCAAACTCAGGCTCACGAGGTTTCTATTTAGGGAAATACACCTTGAATAGCAAAGATTATGTCGGTGCTATTTGTGAAACTATTCATGAAGAACAGGTCATGACCAATAGTTTAGGGCTACGTACTGAGCATAAGAGCGGTTATTGCACGAGCCAAATTATTGGATATCTTCCACGGGTCAGCTTAGACTTCAATGGTCTTGATGGTAAAGATCGTTATATATTTGGCTGGCCTAAAGATTATGACTATACATTACCAGACACTTGGTATATTCGTTCAATGGATACATCTACATTCGATAACGCAAGTTTTGCTCCAGGTATTCTGTATTTCGAAGGTAAATTAATTATTTCTGGTAAAGCGAATCTTGCGGCGGACAGTACTGATTCTGTATTCACCAATACTTTCCTTGCTGAAGGTGATATTGATGCGATTGCGATGTCTCCTCGCATTTATTCGCCTCGTAATATTACGCGAAATCCAAATGCAACAGATGCCTTAATTTGTTCACGTAACTTAGGCACTACGTCTAATACTAAGTTTAGTGTTAGTCCACCTGCAACAACACCTGCAACTTTATCGAACAAATTCTTGACGCCAGTGAATTTGTGCCAAGATGCGAATACGATGTATAAAAATACCAATAGATTACCTAACGGTACGCTTGATACAGTGACTATTGATAATAAAGAAATAACAAAGTTAGAACTTGGTTTAGTTGCCTTGATGTCTAATCAAGTTGTGCGTATTGGTGCATGTGCACAAATTTATGGTGACGTATTAGCAAGAAGTAATGTTGAAGGTAGTGCAGCATGTGGTATCGGTGAAAAAAATGGAATCTTTGGTAATATCAGCTCTCAAGGTGTCCCACCCTATACTAGTGTTCAACAACACAATACAATGGGTGCTGGTACAAATATTTATATTCCCAAAAATGAATATAAAAATTTAAATAAAGTTGATGATGTGAATGCCAATGATTTCATCGCCATTAAAAATGCAGACCTACAATGGGCTAAATATCAATAATTGGAAGCGAAAAGCCCAAACATAAGTTTGGGCTTTTTTTTGTGTGAAATTTCTGACTAGACAAGCTATACAAAACACCGTATAACACCGTTTTTCCCATATTCAGGTGACCAAGTGAAACTCGTTTTAGCACCCATGGAAGGTTTAACTGATCCCATCATGCGTGATGTACTCACACATGTCGGTAGCTTCGACTGGTGTGTAACTGAGTTTATCCGTGTCACTGATTCTGTACTTCCAGATCACATCTATCATTCCTACTGTCCTGAATTATTGAGCGATGGCAAAACAGCAGCAGGAACACCTGTTCACGTTCAATTTTTAGGGAATAATCCAACCATGTTGGCTGCCAATGCCGTTCGAGCTGTGGAGTTAGGCGCACCCGCAATTGATATGAATTTCGGCTGTCCAGCTAAAACAGTTAACCGACATCGAGGTGGTTCTGTATTATTGGATGAGCCAGAAACAGTGTATCAATTGGTTAAAGCTGTACGTGATGCAGTGCCTGCTGAAATACCAGTTTCAGCAAAAATGCGTTTAGGTTATATGGATCGTAATTTCACCCTCGAAAATGCACATGCTATAGAAGATGCAGGTGCCGCTTGGGTTACCGTTCATGCACGCACTAAAGCAGATGGCTATACCCCACCCGCCTTTTGGGATCAACTTCAACCCATTCGTCATGCGCTTAGCATTAATGTGATAGCCAATGGTGAAATCTGGAATAACCAAGATGCGCGCCAGTGTTTAATAGAGTCAGGTTGTGAAGATCTAATGATTGGTCGTGCAGCAGTGACAACACCCGATGTCACACAATGCATCCGACAAAATAAAGACGAAGCGATATTACAATGGAGCGATTTAATTACACTCCAAATTCGCTTCTTAAATGGTTCTTATAAAAAAGAAATGAATATGGTCGGACGTTATAAGCAATGGCTAGGTATGATGTCTAAACATTATCCTGAAGCAAAACTGTTATGGGATGAAGTGAAACGTCTGAAACAAGTAGATGAAATCATTGCTAAGCTCAATCATTTTCAAAACATTATGCCAACTGTCTAATTTCTAAATTCTAGAATGAATAACTCCGAACTTCACCTTGAAAACTCAGACAGTCTTGAACGCGAGTGCGTTGAACCTCAGACAGTTGCTCTGGACTAAACCATGCATATTCCGTATGTTCTTCAGAGAGTTGAATTTGGGCGTTATTTTCAATCATGCATCTAAATATAAAGGTGTGTGAGTTTACATGTGCGTGATAATAAACCCCTGATAAATATTGGATGCTTATATCACAACCTATTTCTTCTTTACATTCTCTGAGCAAAGCTTGATGTATGGTTTCACCTTGATCTAAACCACCACCAGGCAACCCCCAACTATAATTGGCATAGTTTGCTTTCAGTAATAAGACTTGTCCCTCTGGGTTGGTGATCACCGCATGAGAACTTAAACGATATAAATCATGAAATCCCATGACACGTCTCCAGAATTTAACTCATTCATGAAAGATAACACTGTTTAAGCCCATCTAAATGCTCAAGATAAGCTAAACCACAAGCCTTAATTTTGATTTATCCTTCAAGATGATAGCCTTTCCCGTTGCTAAGTCTACAGGCATAGAAATATGTTGGTGTACCATCACCCATTGTTCATTGGTTTTTTGTAGACATAATGTTGTACGACACCAAGGCATTTGCAGCTGACCTTTTAAGGCTTTATGTTCCACTTTAGAGTGACAGTGTAATACAACCAAATGATCACTCGCATGCACTTTTACATCACGGCGAGTGATTTGCATCCCATCAAAGAAATATGGGCTAAATTTTTGCCATTCTTTTCGATAAGCTTCAGCCCCTTCAAGTTGAGTGCTGACATCAAACATACTTACATTTTGTGCACATTTTTCGATTAACGCATCAACATTATTACCCACTAATGCTGAATCCCATTCTTTTAATTGCGCTAATACTTCATGAGCAGCAACAACATTACCCTCAATCTGAATAGACATGATGTGACCTTATTGTTATTAGTGTGATGAAGTTAACACTTTTAAAGAAAAAGTGTAATGTTATTTTGTGCCAAGCAAAGAAATTTTTATTCTAATTTGTATCTAAAATTCAATTTAAATTGATAAAAAACAACCATTATTTATTAAAACTTATCATTATGATCAGAAAACCAATGAGGAGTTATTTTCGCATAAAAAATTGGCCCCAGTTTCACTGAAGCCATTATAAAAGCTTATGCTTTCTTTACATATTCGGACTTAAGTTTCATTGCGCCAAAACCATCTACTTTACAATCAATATCATGACCATCCGTTGCATCTGGCAACAAACGAATACTTTTTGCTTTAGTACCGACTTTGATTACGGATGATGAACCTTTAATTTTTAAATCTTTGATAACCGTTACGGTATCACCATCTGCAAGAAGATTGCCATTTGCATCTTTGATCTGAACCACTTCTTCGAGTGTCTCTCCTTCTTTCCATTCATGTGAACATTCTGGGCAGATCAAGAGGTCCCCATCTTCATAAGTATATTCAGAGGAACATTTTGGGCAATTTGGCAAAGACATAAAAAATCCAAAAAATTAAAAAAATTTTGCTCAATATACCACTTTCATCTAGCGAATAGAAAAAAACCTTAAATTTTATAAGGTTTAAATAAAAAAACCTAAGTTCAATCACTTAGGTTCTTTTATTGGCTCTAGCCTTGTTTAGCTTTGAAACTCATCTTCTATATCTTCATCATCATATACATATGCCATACATCCCCATCCATCGTACTCACCGTCATAGTCATTGGCTATTTTGGTAAACCACTCTTCCAAATCCACAATATCTGAGTATTCTGGCTCCATGTACACGTAAATCGTGATAATCCATTCTGCGGATTCAGACTCTTCATCAATAAATAAACTGATCTTTTGTTCTTCCTGAAGCAAGAACAAGGCACATTTTTCAGCTTTTTCTTTAGAGCTAAAAGCAATTGAGTACTCAATCTCATGCGGCTCGCTTAAATCATCTCCATCCTGGAACATTTGCCACAGTACATCGCCATTATCATCATTTGGAAATTGTTCTAAATCACGGCTCATACGTTCATCCTTATTGTGGTTATTGCGTATACAATATCCTAGAGTAGCCTATATTTATTTCATTTTGGAGAAGAATTCATTAGAAATTGTTCTTAACTTTATATGATCGTAATTGTTAAATTTTAGTTAGGCACTCACAATACGTATTTTGCTTGAAGCGTTTCATTCAAAATGGAACTTCACTCACAATTTTAATTTCAATACCACTCAACGGTTGTTGAAACTCTAAATAACTCGCATGCAAAGCCATACGCCCTAAATCACTGAGTTTAGGGTTTGGATGATAGAGTTTATCACCTGTGATCGGATGACCTATGGCTTGCATATGTACGCGTAATTGATGTGAACGCCCTGTTATTGGCGTCAACAAGACACGACTAATATCTAAATGCGCATCATAAGCGACTAATTCAAACAGTGTTAAGGCTGGTTTTCCAAGTTCAAAATGAACGATTTGTCTCGGTCTGTTTTCCCAATCCGTAATTAAAGGCAAGTCTACTTGTCCCTGTTGTGCAATTTTACCTTGCACCAATGCCACATAATTTTTTCTCATGGTGCGCGCTTGGAACATTTTGCTCACAGCCACTTCAGCATCACGATGTTTTGCAAACATCAAAATTCCAGAGGTTGCCATATCTAAACGATGGGTAATTTTTGCATTTGGATATTGAGCTATCACTCTTAAATACGCACTGTCATGATGCTCAGGCAAGCGTCCTGGCACAGACAATAGTCCTGCTGGTTTATCAATGACCACCAAATCATCATCTTCATAGACGATGTTAAGTGGACCTTGAGGTGGCATATATACAAAATTATCGTCTAAAGGCATGTGAACAAAGCATTTCTTTGGGATGCGGAAAAATAGCAACTGATCAACACAGTGTCAATTTATAAGATGAGCGATTTGAGAATTGAGAATTGAGAATTGAGAATTGAGAATTGAGAATTGAGAATTGAGAATTGAGAATTGAGAATTATAATTTTTTTTAAGAGAATTTTGAGGGTGTCAGGGAAAACATGTTGTTTACTTCAACTATTATAACTTTGTAAGTTATAACCCTATTGCCTATAAACTTCTGATTTATAGCGTCCTAAGCCGAATCAAGACCTTTTGGGTAAGTACTACACGCACGTTGTACGCAACTGGTAGCAATCTACTCTTTTCGATCCCGTCACACCCTTGAGATATATAATAGCGAGACTGCGTCGGGATTAATTTCCTAAGATAAACGAATTTCAGCATCAAATAAAAAAATATTTCATGTCACCTTATAAATATAATATTTTTTCCCAAATAGGCTCATTGATACACTTTTTTTAGCGTTTTTGAGATAAATATTGCAATTAAAATTCAAGCTGACCTTCCATTTTAGAGAGTTGCTTGAATCCAAGATGCAATGCTCCACCACAACATCATGGCAAACATGCCACACATAAGATTAGCGAGTACTTTTTGTAGTTGAGATAATTCAGATTTGTAAATTTTGAGGTTAATCACATACGCAACGATGCCCAGTACCGCTCCTACTGCGCCACCAATGAGTAACAGTAAAATTGGCCAGCCTGCCATCAAATGAACTTTAACACCTAAAGACGTTTTTTCATTTTCAGCTATGCTGCTCATTTCCATGTAATTCTTCCTCTTGCAATCATTTTTACTTCAAATGATCATGCAAAGTTCGCACCAACCTCATTAAAAAAACTATTCAAAATTCAGCTCATCAAAGTCCTTGATTTTGGACAGATAGATTGGTGAATAATTCACTTTGGACCAGGTATGCTTAAATTTTTCCTGAAGATCCCGATCTGCCGAATTGATATTTTGTGAATGCTTTTTTTGATGACTGAGAAAATTAATACTTACTCTATAATCAGTATACGGGCCATGATTACTAGAAAGATCATAACCAATCAAACGCATATCCTGCTGCTCTAAACGAAACTTGTAACTCCAATAGCCATAACGACCGTGTCCATAATGGATCCCCAGAATATTCTTGCGGATATCAACACTGAGTTCTGGCGCAAAATAGACACCACCCTCTTCATTTTCCGATGAAAATGCAGTCACATTCTGCATCAGTTTTTGATATGTGAATTGGTTCTGTAATAGCACCAGAATGCCACGTCGGTTACGATCCAGCTTGCCCTGAACAGGATGGTTCACCCACCCTTTGGGATCAATTTTTTTTACGATGAGTACGGCATCCTTTTGACCATCCTGATTCAAATCACCTTCTACGGCATCGTACAGAAAGTATTGGTCTGGAATAAAGGCCTTAAATTTTTTTGCCTGATGTTGAAGTTTGATTTCTTCTGGGCTTAATAGTTTCTGCTGTGGAGTTTTCGCCCATAACGGTACTGAAGCAATAGAACATGCCATAAGTATTGCGACTGATATACCATGACGCTTTAATATTTTTAGCACAGGCATCTGCTGAACTCCTTTATAATTTTTATAATGTTTTTAGCCGATATAATTTTTTAGATGAATTGGAATGGTAATCGTGATTCAACATATTTTTGTGATGTTTCATTGAGATTTTAAAGGGGAGTTTTGGCATTCTTTACCATGCGTCTTTTCTGACGAATCCAGCGTACTGCCCAAACCACACCGATTATTAAAACGATCACTACCAATACTGGTATAAAAAATGACAATACGGAAATCACCAATGCGCTGACCCACTCACCTGTAGAAACCACAGGATTTGCCACGCCACCCGTGGTTGCGGTCGATACACCCCGTGCTGCCACTGTCCCAAGTTGCACTGCTCCTGCTGTTCCACCACCAACGATGATTGCAGCAGCCCAACTTGCAAATTGCGACATTTCACCAGAGCTTACCGCCATGGTCGTCAATGTTCCAGCCACCATCGCGGCAGGTGTTGCAATGGTGTCGAGTAAGTTGTCTACCCATGGGATGTAATAAGCGCCTATTTCACACAGTGTGGCAAAGCCTAATGCAATACAGACCGATGGCATCGCCAACCATTCAAAGCCTTTGAGGGGTTCAAAAATGCCCATAATAGCGGCAATACTCATCACCAATAATGGAACAAATACGCGGAAGCCACATGCAGCACTTAATCCTATACCAAGACATAAACCGAGTATCGTTTCCATAGTGAACCTTTTTATTTATATGTTTTTAATTTTATTAAGGTAACAAAAAAGCCCTATGGTGTAATAGGGCTTTTGTTTAAAACAGTGGTGTCTGTTTTAGTGTGTTTGCTTGAGCGAATTATTTTTTAAATTGATTGCTTAAGCATTTGGTACACGGTGGTAAACGATCAGTACCAATTTCTAAGTAAGCACGATGCCCACATTGAACGCAAAAATAGAAACCTGTTCCCGGTTTAGAGCCAGCTGTAACCATTTTTGTTCTCCGTATATTTTTAGAAATGGTGAAGTCACTATAACGGAGTGTGAATGACTTTTTATTGTCCATTTCGACAAATGATGATGGCATTTTTGCAAAAAACATCTTCAATTGGTAAACTTCAGATAAATTGAGTAACCTAGTTTTTTAGTAGGTATATTTATAAAATATCCGTTAAGAGATCTTCTCTTTCTTGTGGATACTCATCTATTATGTGATAGCTATAAAAAATTTGAAGGCATTTCAGAAAGAGATTTTAAAAAATCTTTTTTATAAATTCGTATCAACTTGAATTGTACTTTTTTCAACTTTTTCATCCATTAAAAATCAAAGACATAATATCGTGATCTTGTAGTAAATATTTTTTCTTGCGTGAATCAATTATATGTTTCAAAAATTCTATATTTTTGAGTAAATCATTGAAAACACCTGACTTTTCGATTAATTTTCTAGCATACGGATCAATTTTTTGTATATTATCTAAATCTATATCTCCATCCATATTAATATAATCAATCAACTCATCTTTAAATTCTTTTTCAGCAATATTTTTCTTAATAGAATTATTAAAACTTTTATATTCTTGACTATACAACCTTATAACAAAAAAACAAAAAAACCCATGTTTTTTCATTGAATCACCCGTCCCATATGTAAGAACACTTTCATTTTCATCATCATCAAAAGATACATTTATCGATGAATACATTTTATTTAAAGTTAAAAGAAAATCATGCTTTAAGCCATCAATATCTGAGATTATTTTTTCTGATTTTGGAATTATCCATTCTTTTTCAAGCAATTCCGGATTAATATCATAAAGCATACTAATTACATTATCAGTCCAACTTAAAGAAAAAATTTTATCAAATATTTTTATTTTTCCTTCGATTGATTTGTTCACTAAAAACTGTGCTGAAAAATATTCTTGAAATGATCTATGTGTAAATGTAAAACCAAGTCCATCCCTTTGCAGGATACAAACCGAATCAAGTAAATCATTTAAAAAGCTTTCTGAATTCGTCTTAACTCCCGAAAGTTTTATCGAGTTATTAAGATATTTAGTTATTTTTTCCTCTTCAAAATAGTATAACCTATCAGTATAACTTAACAAGCAAAAAGCTTCTAAACATCGTTTGAAATCATCTAATGGTAATTGAGTATAAGATTTGCGCTTATACAAACTTTTTAGTGAGTCATGCTTATTAAATAATGTTAAAAATGCTTGCTCATAAAATAAATGAATTTTATTCGGAATTTCAGCTATTTGCTCATATGTCAAAAGCATCATAGTTAATAATAAAGGATTAGAAGCAAAACTTTCATGAGATTCGTATAGCTTATTATCGAGCTCTTTTGTAAATGCTTGCTTTACTTGCCTATCATAATCCAATTTATTGATAAGAGTAAGTGCTTTATTTTTATCTAAATCTTCAACATGATATTGATAAAATTCTTCCCATGATGAAAATCTACTATCATAACGACTAGATATCAAAATTCTAATACCATGATAGTTATTGGATAAACGTAGTATTTCTTTTTCTATGTGCTCTCTTTCCTCATTGTTGACCTCATCAAAACCATCAAGAATAAATAAAACTTTCCCTAATTTTAAAGCATAATCAAGTTGCTCTTTATTAAAGGATGGGTTTATATTAATCATTGAGTTTAAAATAAAGTTATACAAAGACTTTTCAGAAGAATTATTTAAATATCTTAACTCAATAAAAATTGGAAAAACACCAACAGGCTTTTCAATTAACTCTAAAAACAAACTCTTACAAAAAGTTGATTTACCACAACCCGCACCACCTAAAATTATTAAGCGCTTATTTTTTTCTATTTCATCAATAAATTTATTTTCATCTACAAGTTTTGAATTAATTCTCAAATCGGTTCTTACATAAAAATCTTTTAATTTTACAGGCATTTCTCTATATAATAGAGTTTTAGTTTTTGAATACCTTTCATAATTTCTAAGTAAGTAATCCGTAAAACAAGACCCCAAAGTAACTTTTATCTTATTATTTGTCTCTTTCGTAAGATTTTTTAATCCACTATATATTGGCGAAGTAAATTGTTTTATTAACTCAGAAACTAAAGCCGTCAATGATTCTTCTATCATAGTATTCTCAAAATAAAACCCCACTTAACAGTAGGGCTTTTTTTAAACAATATCAAATACTTTTAGCTGAAATCATCAAGCCACATTCCCTTCCAAGAAATCCTGCGCAAAGCGTTGTAATACCCCACCCGCTTCATACACAGAAACTTCTTCTTCGGTATCTAAACGGCATGTCACAGGCACTTCAATGGTTTGATTTTTGCCATCAGCCGTTGCACGCTCAATCACAAGCGTCAAAGTCGAACGAGGTGCGATGTTACCAATCACGCTATACAGCTCAGTACCATCCAAACCTAAATTTTTACGGTCAGTTCCTGCCTTAAACTCAAGCGGTAACACACCCATACCGACCAAGTTGGTACGGTGAATACGCTCGAAACCTTCTGCCACAATCGCTTCAACCCCTGCAAGGCGAACACCTTTCGCAGCCCAGTCACGGCTAGAACCTTGACCGTAGTCTTTACCTGCCACAATGATCAAAGGCTGTTTACGGTTCATGTAGGTTTCAATGGCTTCCCACATACGCATTACTTCGCCTTCAGGCTCTACACGCGCTTTTGAACCTTGCTTAATCGTACCGTCCGAACGTACCACCATTTCGTTATACAATTTCGGATTCGCAAATGTCGCACGTTGTGCCGTTAAGTGGTCACCACGGTGCGTTGCGTATGAGTTAAAGTCTTCCTCAGGAACGCCCATTTTATGTAGATATTCACCTGCTGCCGAATCCATCATAATCGCATTCGATGGTGATAAATGATCCGTTGTAATGTTATCGCCTAAAATCGCAAGCGGACGCATATTGGCTAAAGTGCGTGGTGCAGCAAGTGCGCCTTCCCAATATGGCGGACGGCGGATATAAGTACTTTGCGGACGCCAATCATACAATGGGCTTGCCGCTTGAACTTTCTCACCCAAATCAAACATTGGGATATACACTTTCTTAAATTGCTCAGGTTTTACCGCAACTTTTACCAGTGCATCAATTTCTTCATCAGATGGCCAAATGTCTTTGAGGTAAATTGGGTTGCCATCTTTATCATGACCTAAAGCATCCGTTTCAATGTCAAAACGAATCGTACCTGCAATGGCATATGCAACTACGAGCGGAGGCGATGCCAAGAATGCTTGTTTTGCATACGGGTGGATACGACCATCGAAGTTACGGTTACCTGATAAAACAGCCGTTGCGTAGAGGTCACGGTCGATAATTTCTTGCTGGATTTTTGGATCTAACGCACCTGACATCCCGTTACATGTGGTACATGCATACGCCACAATACCAAAACCAAGTTTTTCTAAATCACCGAGTACACCTGCTTCTTCTAAATACAATGCTGCGGCTTTAGAACCCGGTGCAAAAGATGATTTCACCCACGGCTTACGCACTAAGCCTAACTCATTCGCTTTACGAGCAAGCAAGCCTGCTGCCACTGTATTACGTGGGTTAGAGGTATTGGTACATGATGTAATTGCCGCGATGATGATTGCACCATCAGGCATTAAGCCTTCTGCTTCTTGAGCACGTGCTGCTTCTAAATTGCCTGCAATGCCTTTCGCTTTTAAATCACTTGTAGATACACGTGCATGTGGGTTTGATGGCCCTGCAATGTTACGAGTTACGGTTGATAAATCAAAACGAAGTACACGTGGGTACTCAGCTTTGGTCATATCACTTGCCCACAGACCAATTTCTTTGGCGTAGGTTTCTACAAGCTTCACTTGCTCAGGCTCACGACCTGTCAGCGTTAAATAATCAATGGTGTTTTGGTCGATGTAGAACATCGCAGCCGTTGCACCATACTCAGGTGTCATGTTTGAGATGGTCGCACGGTCACCAATCGACATGGTGTCTGCACCTTCACCAAAGAACTCTAAATAAGCACCGACTACACGCTCTTTACGCAAGAACTCTGTTAAAGCCAATACAATATCAGTTGCCGTAATGCCCGGCTTACGCTGACCAACAAGCTCTACACCAATAATGTCAGGTAAACGCATCCAAGATGCACGACCAAGCATGACATTTTCAGCTTCTAAACCACCGACACCAATTGAAATGACACCTAAAGCATCGGTATGTGGGGTATGTGAATCTGTACCCACACACGTATCAGGGAAAGCTACGCCACCACGGTTTTGAATTACCGGTGACATTTTCTCCAAGTTGATTTGATGCATGATGCCATTACCCGCAGGGATTACATCAACATTTTCAAATGCCGTTTTGGTCCATTCAATAAAATGGAAACGGTCTTCGTTACGACGGTCTTCCACCGCACGATTTTTCTCAAATGCATCAGGATCAAAACCACCGTACTCGACTGCGAGTGAGTGATCGACAATCAACTGAGTTGGTACTACAGGATTGACTTTAGATGGGTCTCCACCTTGATCAGCAATCGCATCACGCAAACCTGCAAGGTCCACCAATGCTGTTTGACCTAAAATATCGTGGCAGACCACACGTGCTGGATACCAAGGGAAATCGTGGTCTTGTTTATTAAAGATTAATTCTTTAAGAGACTGCTCTAAAATTGCAGGATCGCAACGGCGTACCAATTGCTCTGCAAGCACTTTAGAAGTATATGGGAGTTTTGCGTATGCGCCTGGCTGAATATCCTCAACGGCTTGACGCACATCATAATATTCGAGCTGGGTACCTTGCAGTGGTTTACGGTAGTTGTTATTCATCGCGTTCCTGCCTTGCCTTGAGCATCTTTTTTCTAAACTTTCTAAACATTTTGTTGTTGATGAGACTTCATCATTTGTGTTGGCATAGTACACTGCTGAAAGTCCATTTCCCAAATCTTATATATTTCATACATTTAGGTGTAAAAAACAGGGTTTTTGAAATATTTTGTTTCAAATAACGCAGTTAAATTAGCAGTTATGTGCTTTTTTTTGAAAAATAGTGGAAAATTGGGATAATTCTTTAGTATTAGATTCAGATTCGAGCATAGAAAATGAACAATTTATCTTTCTCCTCATTTACGCTTAATGGCGTGGATGCTCAAAAATTTTTACAAGGTCAAGTGACGTTGCATGTTGAACGCCTTGAAGAAAATATCACGCGCTACACAGCAATTTGTGATTTAAAAGGTCGAATTCACTTTGGTTTATGGCTAACAAAGCTGAATCCTGAAAGCTTTGTCATTGTCACCACTCAAGATCAAGCTGAAGAATTTTCTAAACACATTAAAAAATTTGGTGCTTTTTCCAAAATGAAACTTGAAGAATCAGGTCAGGTCTATCCTACGCTTCAAGGTGACACCACAACGTTCTCAGCAGAAGTAACAGATATTGCCGCTTGGCAAGTTCAAGCTATTCAACATGGTCAAGCTTACATTGATCAAGTCATAGAACACGTGTTCCAACCCCAAGAACTTCGTTTACATCAACGTGAAGGCGTTCACTATGACAAGGGTTGTTACTTGGGTCAGGAAGTGATTGCACGTTTATGGTTTAAAGCTAAACCGAAAGCGTGGTTACATTTAATTCAGGGTACAGGTGCTGTACCTGCAGAAGCTGAACAACTCGATAAAAGTGTACAAGTCGTCAATAGTGCGCCTTTCGAAAACGGTTATATCGCTTTGGTGGTGGCACGTCCTGAAGCATTAGCAGAGTTAGACGTGACTGTTTTAGATTTGCCTGAGTATTTAAATGGTGATGTGGCTAGACCACAGTAAGCTTGAAATAATTATTGAAATACTAATTTAGACGACATAAAGGAAGAATGCCAAACTAATCAATATGACAGTTTGGTATTCTTCATGAAATCTAAATCCCTATTTTTTTATATCTAAAATTAGATCTTTTGAAGATGCGACTAAAATCCTTTTCACTTCAAAGTCAGTTCTTTATCATTTTTTTCGCGGAAAATCATAATCTCCCCACTTACTGGTTTTGAGGCCCATACCATGTAAACCCTCAACCAACTTAACCGCAGCACGTACACCATCAATAATCGGGATATTCAGCTCTGCACTAACTCGCTCTGCCATTTCAGCCATGCCTCCACAACCCAGTACAATCGCGCCAATTCCATCATTATTTTTAGCTTGAGTACAGCTCACTAAAAGTTGTTGATACGCAAAATCAGGATCTTGCTCTAAAGCCAAAACAGGTAAATCAATACAACGTATTTGAGCACAATGATCTCTAAACCCATACTCATTCAATAAATGCTCAGCGATGATTTTCGTCCGTGCCAATGTAGTGACAATTGAAAACTTGGTCGCGACCAAGGTCGCCATATGAAATGCAGCTTCAGCAATTCCTATTACAGGTGCTTCGGCAAGTTCACGTGCTGCATGTAAGGCAGGGTCACCAAAACACGCAATAATATGACCATCAACGTTTAATTCTTTACCTTGTTGGATTAAATCCAAAACACCGATGGCAGATATTGCTTCATCATAATGCCCCTCAATTGAGGCTACGCCCTTTTTTGGACATACTGCTAAGATTTCTGTACCCATATTTGCTACATTTTGGGCTGCTTGACCAATAACTTCTGTCATTGCAGCACTCGTATTGGGATTGATCACTTGAATTTTTAGAGACATAAGATCGTTACACTTTGAATTTCATAAGAAAATATTAGTTTTTTTATCAACAAAAAATTGCAATAAAAAATTGAACATAAAGATCTAGCAATTTTCAAACCAAAAGAGAAATATAAAATATTTTATTAAATAACAATATCTTATATTTATTATTTTATCATTTGGCATAGTTTCTGCTCAGAACAAAGTAGCGAAACAATGTGAATATTAAAATGAATCAAGAAAATTATAGTCCTAAATTAACCAATGCCGATCTTGCACCCGCAAAACAAAATTGGTCTTGGTACAACATTTTTTCATTTTGGATGTCTGATGTTCATAGTATGGGGGGATATGTCGTAGCTGCGAGTTTTATTCGCACTCGGTCTTGCAAGCTGGCAAGTGTTTTTCGCCTTAATTGTCGGTATTGTAATTGTACAAATTGCTGCAAATTTAGTCGCAAAACCCAGCCAAGTCTCTGGCGTACCTTATGCGGTCATCGCAAGACAATCCTTTGGTGTGTTCGGGGCAAATATCCCCGCACTTATTCGGGGAATCATTGCCTTAGCATGGTACGGTATTCAAACTTGGCTCGCTTCAAATGCACTCATGATCGTCGCGCTCAAGTTTTTCCCAAGCTTGATACCTTTATCAGAAATCAGTTTTGCAGGACTTTCAGCGATTGGTTGGATCTGTTTTGGATTGATGTGGGTTTTACAGGCTTTAGTCTTTTGGAAAGGAATGAATGCGATTCGTATATTTATTGATTGGGCTGGACCATTAGTATATGTGGTCATGTTTGCGCTTGCAGCTTGGTTAGTTGCACAAGTGGGCTGGTCAAATATTTCTTTCAATTTAGGCTCGAAAACGCTCACCACCTCTGAACAAGTTACACAAACCATTATTGCAATTGCTTTGGTCGTTTCTTATTTTTCAGGTCCTTTACTCAATTTTGGTGATTTTTCGCGTTATGGAAAATCAATGCAACAGGTTAAAAAAGGTAATTTCTGGGGACTTCCATTTAACTTTATTTTCTTCTCATTAATCACTGTGATAATTGTTTCAGGAACTTATAGCTTATTCGGCAAAATGGTGACTGACCCGCTAGAAACAGTCGCAATGATTGATAATACTTTCGCAGTTGTTTTGGGCTTATTAACAGTATTGACTGCCACTATTGGTATTAATATCGTGGCGAATTTCGTTTCTGCTGGGTTTGATTTTTCTAATATTTTCCCACAGAAACTCAGTTTTAGAAGTGCCGGTATGATCGCAGCGGTCGGTTCAGTTCTCATTACACCTTGGAATTTATTTAACTCTCCTGAACTGATTCATTATACCCTCGATGTATTGGCTGCATTTATTGGTCCTTTATTCGGGATATTAATTGCCGATTTCTATTTTGTTAAAAAACAGCAAGTGATTGTTGAGGATCTTTTTAACGACAAAAAGGATGGCGCATATTGGTATCGAAATGGATTTAATCCAAAAGCAATTGGGGCACTTGCACCAGCTGTTGTGATTTGCTTGACGTTTACCCTTGTACCTTTGTTGCAAGTTTTAGCACCATTTAACTGGTTCATCGGTGCATTTTTAGGTGGAACGTTCTACTATTTCCTCGCTCGAGATGCAAAACAAAAAGTCCACGTCACCAAGAAAAAAGTAGCTTAATTAGAAAGCCTCCTTAACGGAGGCTTTTTTAATCTAAGAGTTATCAAACCCCAAATGCAATTTACTCAATCTTCTCAATCATCTTTTTAGAAACATATTTTTGATAAAACAATAGAGTCAAAATCACCAACACTGCACAGCACAAGTACATAAATTCAAAGCTCCATTGTGCGATAACTAATCCCATTACAACTGAACCAACTGCCAGACCAATATCAAAACAAATAAAGAATGTTGATATTGCATGCCCCATCCGTTGTTTATCTACAGTTTGAATGGTGAGCGTTTGCAAACAAGGAAATACTGAGCCATATCCAATTCCAATAAAAATTGCAGATAACCACAACATCCATTGATTATTGACTAATGTTACGACCACAAGCCCAATCGCAAAAAATATAAAAGAAGGAACGATAACAGCACTCGGACCTTGACGATCATAAATTTTACCAACCCAAGGTCTTACAATTAACATCGACGCCGCAAACAATATAAAAAATACACTGGTGTACGCCAGCAGTTGTTTGCTCTCACTATAAACCGTAATAAAACTGGTAATACTCGAGTAAGCAAAAGCTGTAAGTAAAGCAACACCACTTACAGCAAAAACTTTAGGCTCAAGAAAATCGTCTAGCTTAAATCCTTTTTTATTCATTTTATGTTGCTGAGGTATCTGATTCGCTGGAATATTTAATAACCAGCTAAAAATTAGACCTACACTGATGAGCACCGCGAGAGCACCGAATAAAATTTGGAAGCTATAAAATTGAATCGTGGTAAGCGCAATTAACGGTCCAAATACCACACCTAGGTTAGTGGACATCACATAATAGCCCATGCCTTCACCTTTACGATGCTCAGGAATAAAGTCATTCGCGACTGGAACAGCCACAGTGGTCAACACACTAAACCATATCCCATGTAAAAATCGTATAAGCAACAATGACCACATGTTATCAATGAATAAATAAGCAAATGCAAAGACCGCAAAAAACGTGCTCGATCCACGCATAGTGAGTCGCTTACCCATTTTTTGAATGATCATGCCTGAAAATGGTCGTACTGCTATTGATGAGGCGAGAAAAAGCGTTAACGCTAATCCTGCTTCTTGAACTGATCCCGCTAAGTCCTTCACAATGTAAATCGGAAGGACAGCCAACATGGCAAAGTAGTAAATAAAAACAAATAAATTATTTAATACACACAAGATAAATGAACGATTCCAAAGTCGTTCGACGGTTACACTCATGAAAATCTACTCTTGTCGCATTAATGTTTAGGCGTGAGGGCGTAATGGATCTAAACTCAGTTTGACCAATTGACGGATATAGTGCTCATCAGGCAAATGATTAAAGAAAATAATTTGGTAATGAATAGGACCATAGAGTCGATCAAGCACCAAATCATAGTGATCATGTTCAATCAGCTCCCCCGCCTCAATCGCCTGTTGGATCAGTTGATGCAGTTGAACTCGTTTAGGTAATAAATATTGCTTGAAGAATGTTGCAGCCAATTCACGATGATTCGCCATAACCACCAACATTGCACGTCCCACTGGATGATCTAAAGCCTTAGCCAAACGAAGCAATTGTTGATTAAGATTTTGTTCAAGGTCGAGTTCTGGATCAAACTCAAAAATTGAGAGTGTGAGCTCCTTAAACGTGTCTAGAACCAATTCAGATTTATGTGACCACCATCGATAAATAGTCGACTTTCCCACCCCAGCACGTGAAGCAATGTCTTCTACTGTCAGTTGGTGATATTCCACTTCATTCAAAGCCTGTTTGACTGAAGCTAAAATACATGATCGGCGTCGTGCACTTTTATCTTTGCTTGTCATGAAATCCCCAAATAAAACGATACGTTTCGTATCGTTTTATAATAAAGAGTTTTTATTGATAAAGATATGAAAATAAGACCAAGGCATTAGATAGAATAGATTTTAACTCTCAATCGATTGAGAGATGACTCATAAAAAAACCTCCTATATCGCTAGGAGGTTTATTCTAAAAGCCATGAAATAGTTTATTCATATCCTTCACCACATAATCTTTAAAATGAAATGCTCTCGCGTGTTTAGCATCAAACTTTACGGTTAAATCACCTTTTTGGAATACATACACTCGATTCTCCTGACTCACCAAATACTGCTCGCCAAGTTTCAATAAGAGCGCATCTATCTTTTGATCATCTGGGATTGAATCATCTTGAAAAACTTTATCGTAATTACGTTTAATGCCTTTTATAAACATCGTTGACCACCTCATTGCACAATGCGTATTTAAGCAAAACCATTGAAGAACTACTAGTGCATTAAAATTTTGGTTAAATCCATATATTCAAGGCTGAACAACATAAATCCAGTATCGTTTATATGCACACATTGCAATAATCACACTTTATTCACAAAGCGAAGCTAAATTTGAAGGATGTATACATATTCTATATTTACATTCACATAATTCGGACTATGATTAAATGGTATAAAACTCTATTTACATCAAATAAATAGGGTTGCTTTTAAGATAGGTATAAAACAATTATGAAAAAAATATTATGTGGTGCTTTACTCGCTGTTGCCACCTCATTTAGCTTCGCTGCCGCACCAGTCGATCCTGCATTCAGCAAAGTACAGGAACTGATTCAAGCAAAGAATTACAATGCGGCCTACCAAGAACTTGAACGCTTATCAAAAGCTGGGAATCCTCAAGCGACTTATAACTTGGCATATCTGACCCAAGCTGGTCAAGGAACCAAACAAGACAACAAAAAAGCAGTACAACTTTATGAACAAGCTGGCACTGCAGGCTATCCTCTAGCCAATTATGTATTGGCGCAAAACTATGCCACTGGTGGCTTGGGTCTGACCAAAAATGAAAAAAAATCTCGTGAATACCTAGATAAAGCTGCAGCTCAAGGTTTTGAAGATGCGATTGTTGAATCTGCGGTTCTGCTGTTCTCTGAAGGTAAAGAACAATCTGATAAGCTCGCGTTACAAAAACTTGATCCTTTAATTAAGAAAGGAAGTTATCCAGCCATTCATGCTCGTGCTTTATACGATATTTCATTAGGCTTCAAAACCAAAACTGAAGCGCCTGTGAAAAAAGGTTTAGCGAGCATTCAAGATTTAGGTAAAAAAGGATACATCCCTGCGCTTATGGCCATTGGTAACATGTTCGTAAACGGAAATATCGTTCCGCAAAACCTACCTGAGGCAAAAAAAATATTTAGTGCTTTAGCAGATGAAAATATTCCTCAAGCCAAAGAAAATCTAGCGATCGTGAACAAACTGATTGCTGAGAATGCAAAAAAACCTGCAGCAAATACGAAAGCTAAATCTTAAGCATTAATTTAAATTTTAAACCGATGCTCAAAAACAAAAACCCTATCGCAAGATAGGGTTTTCTTATATGAAAAGGATATTTATGATTACATTCTAAGTTTTATTCAATTACCACCATAAAATAATTAATCCAGCAGTCACAATAAATCCAATCACTGTACTCATCAATAAAGGTGTAATTGCACGATCATTGAGTCCATATGCTTGTCCCAACATTCCAAATAATGCAGGTGTAGGTAAAGCTGCAATCAATGTCCCTACATACACGATATCCATCGGTGCTTGAGCAATAAATCGTAGAGTCAAATACATGAGTATTGGAAAAATAAAGTTGGATGATAGAACAATATAAAGACTCTGCTGGTTGACATATTTTAAGGTTAAACCTGCGACGCTCCCGCCAATCACAAATAACGCCAAAGGAGATGCCGTCTGACCAATCATTAAGAAAACTTGATCTATATAATGCGGCAGTTTAACCTGAAAAACCGCGCACAAAATTCCGATTACCACACCAATAAACAATGGATTTTTACATAAGTTTATAAAGTTATTTTTTAATGTATTGAGTACTGCTTGCTGATTTTGAGCTTGCAAGCCCGCAATAAATAAAGCTGCTGGAACAAGAAAAACACTTTCGATAATTACAATTAAAGAAGTAAAAGCAAGCGCAATATGACCAATCAATAGACTTAAAATGGCCGTACCAAGTAGTCCAGTATTAGACATTGACGCTCCAATCGAGAGGATGGCAGCATCACTTAAATTGTTTTTAAAATGCTTTACCAAAATCCCTAAAGCGATTGCAAATACAAAGGCGGTCACCACAATATAACTGTAAAAAAGTTCAGGTTGCCATATCGCATCAAGATCTTTTGATGAAAGCGCTTGTAAAAATAGAGCAGGTAAAGCGACTCGAATGACGAATGTACCGACAATGGAGACTTGCTCTTTGCTAAGTAAATTCAGTTTAACCGAAGCATATCCCGAAAAAAGCAGTAAAAAAATCGGAATAATGACCGATAAAACCATGACTTAGCATCCCTAGCTATTGTATGAGTTAGTCAAATTATCATACAACAGCCGTCATTACCCAGGATGACTTTTTAAGTATACCTTTATGCCTATTTTATCTATCAGCATATGGCTTAAATAATGATTTCACATCATGCGGTTGGCATCGTAAATATTGCGGACTAATTTCAACCTCTGCTTTTAATTGAGCAGCAGCATGCCATGGCCACCTTGGATTAAATAGTATTGCCCTTGCGAGCCCGATTGCATCAGCTTTGCCTTGTTGTAAAACATCTTCCGCCTGTTGAGGTTCAGTGATCAGCCCAACAGCAATCACTGGAATGTCTACGTGTTTCTTGATTGCTTCCGCAAATGGAACTTGGTAATTAGGACCAATCTGAATATTTTGATCGACATGTAATCCACCAGATGATGCATGGATATAAACTGCACCAAGTTTTTCTAATGCCTTTGATAACCCAATTGAGTCATCAATATCCCATCCCTTTTCTTGCTCCATCCAGTCTGTTGCAGACAAACGAACACCGATTGGATAGTTGTCTGGAACAGCATTTTTGATCGCCTGAAAAACCTCTAAAGTTAGACGAATGCGATTCTCAAAACTTCCACCATATTCATCTGTTCTTCGATTAGATAAAGGGGACATAAATTGATGTAATAGATAACCATGAGCCGCGTGGACTTCGATGAGATCAAAACCTGCATCTACAGATCTGACTGCTGCAGTTGCAAAGTTATCGATAATTTTTTTGATTTCCTCGATACTTAATTCATGAGGAGCCTGATCATCTGGATTAAATGGTAAATCACTTGCAGATACCGTTTGCCAGCCATGTTCATGATTCGATGAGAATTGACCACGTCCCAACCATGGTTTATCAGTTGAAGCTTTACGTCCCGCGTGCGCTAACTGAATGGCGATTGGCGTTGGAGCAATCGCTTTTACCTTATCAATCAATGCTTTTAATTGTGCACGTTGTAAATCATTCCACAACCCTAAATCTGCAAAGCTGATACGACCTACAGCTTGTACCGCAGTTGCTTCAATAATATATAATCCAGCACCCGACAATGCATAACTCGCCCATTGTTGTTCGTGCCAAAAACTATGCTCCCCTGCTTCATTCGCAGAATACTGACACATGGGAGCAATAATAATTCTATTTTTGAGTGATAAATTTCCGAATTGAATTGGCTCAAATAATTTTGCCACACTGAATCTCCCTGATTTTAAATTGATTTATTTGTAACAGTGTACAACGCATTTACGTGATAAATCATCTAAGTTCATTTCATCATTGAATGCTTTAAAAAACATTTTAAAACTTAACCATGAAGGCACTAGATGGATTGTGTATCATATTCTGTTCAAGCGTAATATCTTGTAGTTCACTCGATGCTGCTTGCAATATCCTCATATAACCCAATATTTTTCTACTCGCCCATTTAACAGAGTTTCCATGCCTGAATTACCTGAAGTTGAAACCACTAAAACCAGCTTGCTCCCTTTGCTGAATCAAAAAGTACTTTCTGTTCAAGTCAATAATTCAAGTCTGAGATGGCCTATACCAAATGATGTAAATCAATTGGTCGGTCAACGACTGATAGGGCTAACACGTCGATCCAAATATATTTTGGCACAATTTGAAAATGCGACCATGTTATGGCACTTGGGAATGTCAGGAAGCTTTCGTTTAAGCGATTCACGTGATGCGCTGAGAAAACATGATCATTTCATCATACAATTCGATGATATCCAATTACGCTACCACGATCCTCGTCGTTTTGGTTGCATTTTATGGCTAGATGATCATGCTCAAACCAAACTTTTAGATACGCTTGGACCTGAACCTTTAAGTGAATCTTTCAATGCTGACTATCTAGAGCAGAAATTTAAAAATAAGAGCGTTGCAGTCAAAGTTGCAATTATGGATAACCACATTGTTGTGGGTGTTGGAAATATTTACGCAACTGAAAGTCTGTTTAATTTGGGCATTCATCCTGCACAACCCGCCTCTAGTCTTACACGGCCACAAATTGAAAAATTTGTCATTGAAATCAAACGAATCCTTAAGCAAGCAATTGATTTAGGCGGATCTACTTTACGTGATTACACCAATGCCATGGGCGAAAATGGCTACTTTCAACAAACGCTATTGGCTTATGGGCGCGCTGGTGAAATGTGCATCAACTGTGAAACAACTTTAGAAAATATTAAACTCGGGCAACGTGCTTCTGTTTTTTGCCCTGAGTGTCAACCGCTTAAGCGACCTCAAGCCTCAAAGAATCCTGTATCAAAGGTAAAATCCAAATGAAATCAGCAATTGTTCGGCATATTTTAGTCAAAGATAAAGACCTGTGTATCCAACTTAAACAAAAGCTTAAAGAAGGTGCTGATTTTACTAAAATTGCTAAGCAACACTCAACTTGTCCCTCAGGAAAAAAAGGAGGGGAATTAGGTGAGGTTAAGAAAGGACAATTGGTTGGTCCTATCGATAAGGCAGTTTTTAGTTTGGCTGAACGTGAATTACATGGACCAATTAAGAGTCAATTCGGCTGGCATTTACTCGAAATTAAATTTCGTATGGATTTTTAAACTTCTTGGATTTCCCTCTCCTTTTAGGAGATGAGAAGCATCGCTTCGCAAGGGAGAGCTAAGAATCAATACCTCCCAGCCTCCCTTTGACAAAGGGGGATTTAAAAAAAATGATGAGATATAAAAAACGGCGCATTTAGCGCCGTTTTCATTGTAAAAGCATTAACCTTTACGTTTTAATTCGTCACGAATTTCACGAAGTAATTCAATATCTTCTGGAGTAGCTTCAGGTGCTGGAGCTTCCTCCTCTTGCTTACGACGCATTTTATTCATCAATTTCACTAACCAGAATACCACCCATGCAAGCAGGATAAAGTTGATGAGAATCGTCAAGAAATTACCGTAAGCCAAAACATTTAAACCCGCTTCTTGAGCGGCAGCAAGCGTTGTAAGGTTATTTGGATTATCGCCTAATACAACAAACCAGTTTGAATAATCAACATCACCGCCTAAGATCCAACTGATAATTGGCATGATGACATCTTTCACCATTGAATCGATGATTTTACCAAACGCCCCACCAATGATCACACCGACCGCCAGATCCATTACATTGCCTTTCACGGCAAATTCTTTAAACTCTTTAATAATGCTCATTTTTTCTCCAAAATTTTTCTATGCATTAATGTGACATAATATACATTATTCTTAATGATATTTCCGTCCAAACTCGTTGGTTTTCCACCAAAATCATAAGTATCTCTGTTTAAATAAACAAGATCTTGACCGAATCAACTACAACAATTCAACAACTTTTATTTCATCTATTGAATGATGGAGTCAAGATATAAAAAAACCGCTCAAAAGAGCGGTTTTTTTATTTAAATCAATTAAGATTTATTACGTTTACGTTCGTTTTCAGTCAACCAACGCTTACGAATACGAATTGATTTAGGTGTAACTTCAACAAGCTCATCATCTTGAATAAATTCAAGTGCTTGTTCTAACGTATATTCAATCGCAGGAACAAGTGTTAATGCATCATCAGTACCTGATGCACGAACGTTTGTTAATTGTTTCGCTTTAGTTGGGTTTACAACCATATCGTCTGAACGAGAGTTGATACCAATGATCATACCTTCGTAAACTTCTAACTGAGGTTTAGCGAATAGACGACCACGGTCTTGTAAACTGAACAATGCATAGCCCAAGCATGTACCTTGAACCATAGAAATCAACACACCGTTTTGACGTTTTGCAACAGAACCTTGTTTCATTGGTCCATAGTGCGAGAAACTTGAGGTCATGATCCCAGTACCTGAAGTCATGGTCATGAATTCTGAACGGAAACCAATCAAGCCACGTGAAGGTACAGTTGCTTCAATACGAATACGACCTTTACCGTCGACTTCCATATTGGTCATTTCACCTTTACGGTTACCCATTTGTTCCATTACAGCACCTTGATGCTGTTCTTCTACGTCAAATGTTACGTTTTCGTATGGCTCTTGCATTTCGCCGTCAATCTCTTTCAAGATTACTTGCGGACGAGATACACCCATCTCGAAGCCTTCACGACGCATGTTTTCGATCAATACCGAAAGGTGAAGTTCACCACGGCCCGACACTTTAAAACGGTCAGGACTGTCAGTATCTTCTACACGAAGTGCTACGTTGTGAATTAATTCGCGATCAAGACGTTCACGGATGTTACGTGAGGTCACAAACTTACCTTCTTTACCGGCGAATGGTGAGTTGTTAACTTGGAATGTCATCGATACTGTAGGCTCATCTACAGAAAGCGGTGGCAATGCTTCAACATGTTTAGGATCACAAATCGTGTCAGAGATATGAAGTTCGTCCATACCTGTTACACATACGATGTCACCTGCAGAAGCAGATTCAACGTCAATACGCTCCAAACCATGGTAACCCATGATTTTTAAGATACGACCGTTACGTGTTTTACCATCTTTGTCGATTACCGTTACAGGTGTGTTCAATTTCACTGAACCACGTTGGATACGACCCACACCAATAACACCAACGAAGCTGTTATAGTCAAGTGAAGACACTTGCATTTGGAATGGACCATCAACATCCACTGCTGGCGGCTCAACGATGTCTACGATTGTTTGGAACAACGGAGTCATGTCTTCAGCCAATTCTTCTGGTGAAGGACCTGCTACACCACGAAGACCAGAAGCATAAACCACAGGGAAGTCTAACTGTTCGTCAGTACCACCAAGGTTATCAAATAAATCGAATACTTGATCGATTACCCAGTCAGGACGCGCATTAGGCTTGTCAACTTTGTTGATAATTACGATTGGTTTCAAACCACGTGCGAACGCTTTTTGCGTTACGAAACGAGTTTGTGGCATTGGACCTTCTTGTGAGTCTACCAAAAGAAGTACACAGTCAACCATCGACATTACACGTTCAACTTCACCACCGAAGTCGGCGTGTCCCGGGGTATCCACGATATTGATACGGTATTCAGTATCAGTACGTTTATCTAACCATTTGATTGCAGTGTTTTTTGCAAGAATGGTAATACCACGTTCACTTTCAATAGCGCCTGAATCCATGACACGCTCGATCTCACCCGCGCGTTCACCCAAAGCACCTGATTGTTGTAAAAGTTTGTCGACAAGAGTCGTTTTACCATGGTCGACGTGTGCGATGATGGCAATATTACGGAGAGTTTTAATATCTGACATGTAAATTCGATACGCTTTAAATTTGAGGGCAAATTATACAGAAAAATCCTAAACTTTTATAGTGACTGTTTCTTTACAATTTCATTTTTTTTTGACGAATGGTTATGTTTCGGTTTTGTAAACGCATGCAACTCGATTAGAATGTCGGCACTTTCGCTTAATCTAGATGGTATAGACCATGTCTGCTCCCGACCAATCTCAAGAACCGAAACTCGATCTTGTTTATGGTTTAGACGATAAACCAAAACCGTTCATCGCTTTTCTCGCTGCCATTCAGCATTTACTTGCCATTATTGTTCCGATTGTTACTCCTGGTCTATTGATCTGTTTGGCTTTAGGTGTTTCTAAAGAAGATACAAACATGATCCTCTCCATGTCATTGGTGATTTCAGGTATTGCGACATTCTTACAAAGTAAAAAGGTTGGTCCTTTCGGTGCAGGCTTACTAATTGTTCAAGGTACAAGTTTTAACTTTATCGGTCCTATTATTGGGATTGGCTCAGCAATGGTTGCCGCGGGAACTCCAGTTGAAACTGTTATGGGTTCAATTTTTGGTGTCGTGATTGCAGGCTCATTCATTGAAATGGGAGTTTCACGCATATTACCATGGGTGAAAAAACTCATTACTCCACTTGTGACTGGTATTGTTGTACTTCTCATTGGCTTAACGTTGATTAAAGAAGGTTTAATCTCAATGGGTGGTGGTTACCAAGCGATGGGGAATAACACTTTTGCCAATACAGACAATCTCATTATGTCTTGTACTGTTTTGGCATTAATCATTCTCTTAAACCGCTTAAATGTTACATGGGTTAAGAGTAGTGCGATATTAATTGCACTGATCGTAGGTTATGCGCTAGCAGGCTTCATGGGCCATTTAGATTTTTCTGGCTTAGAAAATGCACCTTTGGTTCAAATCCCTACACCAATGCACTTTGGCTTAGACTTCTCTTGGAGTTTATTTATACCAATGGCATTTATTTATCTGGTTACTTCATTAGAGGCGATTGGTGATATCACCGCGACCTCTAAGTTGTCTAATCAGCCTGTTGATGGTCCGAAATGGATGGAGCGCATTAAAGGTGGTGTACTCGTCAACGGTGCAAACTCCTTACTCGCAGGCTTATTTAATACTTTCCCGAGTTCTGTTTTTGCTCAAAACAACGGAGTAATCCAATTAACTGGTGTCGCTAGTCGCCACGTGGGTATATGGATCGCTGCTCTATTAGTTATTTTGGGTTTACTACCAGCAGTGGCTGCCATCATCCAAGCTGTTCCTCAAGCTGTACTGGGGGGCGCTGTCATGGTGATGTTTGGGGCTGTTGCAGCATCAGGGATTAATATCCTTTCTGGTATTCAGCTTGACCGCCGTGCATTGCTTATTATTGCAATTTCACTTGCTCTTGGTTTAGGTGTTGCTCAAGTTCCACAGATTCTTGAACATATGCCTGAACTCATTCGTAATATATTTAGCTCTGGTGTAGCAACTGGCGGCATTGCAGCCTTGATCTTGAACTTCGTTCTACCTGAAGCAAAGAAATAATTTAGATTGAATCAAAGACTGCCCAGCATTGTCTGGGCTCTTTTATTCTGTGGAGAAATATATGGTTCCTCAAAGTGAAGTTGTTATTCGTCAACATAACTTTCTGAAAGGTCGAATATTATTAGTCAATGCACCAACTGATGACTTAAGCACTCAGCTCGATAAAAATATTCAGGCTTCAGTATGGACATCGAATTATAACGACTTTCTATTTTTCCAAAATCAAAATATTCCTGTTCATTTTGGGACGGATATCCCTGAAGCAGAATATGATCAAGTTATTGTTTTTGTGCCTAAAGCCAAAGAGCTTTTGAATTACTTACTACACAGTGTGGTATTAAAACTCGGTCTTGGTGGATCAATTTTTCTTGTGGGTGAAAAAAAAGGTGGCGTTGAACGAGCAGCAAAACAACTCGCTCCATTTGGCAAATGTGTCAAACTAGACAGCGCTCGTCATTGTCAAATGTGGCAATTAATTATCGATCAGACTCCTACGCCTCGAGCTTTAGAAAATTGGGCTCAACAATATACAATTCAAACACCGAATGGCGAATTACAGATTTATGCTTTACCTGGTGTATTTAGTCAAAATAAACTTGATATTGGTACAGCTGTATTTCTCCCCTACCTCAATCGAGTGAGTTCAGGTAAAATCGCTGACTTCGGTTGTGGTGCTGGCATTATCAGTGCATATTTAGCCAAATTGAATCCCAAAAATCGTATTTTTGCGCTTGATGTGGATGCTTTTGCGCTCGCCTCCACCCGCCTAACATTTGAAAAAAATAATTTGTCACCAGAACAGCTCGAAATCAAAGCTGTGACTGGCATTGAAGATGCGCCACTATTTTTACATGCCATCGTCAGTAACCCTCCTTTCCACCAGGGTATATACACTGATTACAATGCGAGTGAGAATCTTTGTAAGACATCACGTCGCCATCTAAAATCTGGTGGTGAACTTTGGATCGTGGCAAATCGTTTTTTAAACTACCCAACTCTCATTGAGCAAAATTTTGGTCAATGTGAAACTTTGACTGATCAACAAGGCTTTAAAGTACTGTTTGCAAGTACTCAAAAGAAATCATAAGGAACTTTCGATGAGCGAAACCGGTCAACTTAAGCGAAAGCTTGGAGCACGCCATCTTAATATGATCGCCATTGGTGGTTCTATCGGTACAGGACTATTCCTAGCTTCGGGTGCAACAATTGCCAATGCTGGCCCTGGTGGTGCATTACTTGCCTATTGTTTAATTGGCGTAATGATTTACTTCCTCATGACCAGCTTAGGCGAACTCGCAACACACAATCCAACATCAGGTGCTTTCTTCACCTATGGCACCAAATATGTCGAAGGTGGGTTTGGATTCGCACTAGGCTGGAACTATTGGTACAACTGGGCGATAACCGTCGCATTTGAACTTGTTGCAGTTCAATTCATCATGAAATTTTGGTTTCCTGATATCCCAGGTTTCTATTGGAGTGCCATTTTCCTTGCTATCGTTTTTGGTATTAATGCCTTAACAGTCAAAGGTTTTGGTGAGTCTGAGTTCTTTTTCTCACTCATTAAAGTTCTTGCCATCATTGCATTTATCATCATTGGTATTTTCATGATTGCCAAAATCATGATGACACCCAATGTTGCAACTTTCGCAAATTGGTCAAAGGGTGAAGCGCCATTTGTAGGTGGTTTGTCAGCATTAATTGGTGTCGCTATGATCGCAGGATTCTCATTTCAAGGTACTGAAATGGTTGGTGTTGCCGCTGGTGAGTCGAAAGATCCGAAGAAAACCATTCCTATTGCGATTAAACAGATCTTCTGGCGTATTCTCTTATTCTATATCGTTTGTATTTTTATTATCGGTACATTGATTTCGTATGATGATCCTCGTCTAATGCAAGCCGCATCAGATGAAAATATTGCATTATCACCTTTTACGCTACTCTATGAACAAGCAGGCTTCGCTTTCGCTGCAAGTGTCATGAATGCGGTCATTCTTACCGCTATCCTTTCTGCCGGAAATTCAGGAATGTACTCTTCCACGCGAATGCTGTTTGATATGGCGAAAAATGGCAGTGCACCTAAAGTGTTCTCTAAACTTGATGGTCGCGGTGTTCCAATGAATGCACTTTATGCTACGACAGTAATTGCAGCACTATGCTTCTTGACGACATTTATTGGTGAAGAGGAAGTATTTAATTGGCTTCTAAATATGTCTGGTATGTGTGGCTTTATCGTATGGCTTGGGATTGCAATCTCTCATTACCGATTTAGAAAAGGCTATTTGGCTCAAGGGTATAAGTTAGAAGATCTAGCATATCGTGCAAAGTTCTTCCCTTTTGCACCATGGTTCGCTTTTGTTTTGTGTGCAATCGTGGTGTTAGGTCAAAATTATCAAGCCGTACTAGATGGTGAATGGATTGCCGTTATCTCTACTTATATTGGGATCTTCTTATTCTTAGCAATATGGTTAGTTTATAAGTTTAAGTACAAAACCAAGTTGATTCAATATCAAGATATGGATGTGAAACCGATTCAAGTCGAACAAGACTAAAAAAAACAGCTCAAATTGAGCTGTTTTTTTATTATTAGATTCTGATCTTATTGTATTTTTAAGGTCAAATTCACTCGACGATTCAATGCTCGACCCTCTTCTGTCGTGTTATCAGCGATTGGCTGATTTGGGCCATAACCTTGAGTCGAAATTTGTTTAGGATCAACATTATATTGCATCACCAATTCATTACGGACAGCATTTGCTCGCTCAAGTGATACTTTTTGATTCGCTGCTATAGACCCTCGATTATCTGTATGCCCATCTACTTGAAGTATAAAACTTTTATTCTGCGCCAGAATTTTTGAAGCTGCTGTTAAATAAGGTTCATATCGGACATCTATTTGACGGGAATTGTGATTAAAATACAGCGGTAGACCTTGTTTTAATTCAATTAGTATCTTTTGATCCAAGTCTTGTACACCATTAGTTGATTGCGTCTTTGTCGTTGTACAAGCTGCCAAAGTTAAAGCAATGCATAAGCCTGCTATCAAGCTATATTTCATCTTTATTCTCATTGTGTTGTTGATTATATTTTGTGAAATATATCACATTTATAAAAAAGGGGTAAAAAAAACAGCTCCTAAGAGCTGTTTTTTACAATCTAGTAAAGATTATTGAGCTGCTGCTTCAGGTTGAGCAACTACTGTACGGCTACCAGAAATCGTAGCGAATACACGACGGTTCATCGCACGACCTTCTTTAGTTGCATTGTCAGCAATTGGTTGATCCCAAGCGAAACCTTGAGTCGCTAAACGAGAAGCGTCAATGTTGTATTCGCTTACAAGAGCAGATTTCACAGAGTTAGCACGAGCTAAAGATAAACGTTCGTTCAACGCACGTGGACCAGTATTATCAGTGTGACCTTCAATACGAGCAGTTGCATTTGGATATTCGTTTAATTTTTCAGCTACTTTAGCAATTTCAGGCTTGTACTGATCTTTGATGTTAGACTTGTTCGTATCGAAGAATACGCGAAGTTCCATGTTAAGATCTTCAGTCAACTCTTGTGGAGCTGGTTGAACTGGAGCTGGAGCTGGTTGAACTGGAGCAACTTCTACTACTTCAGCAGCAGGCTTCAAGTGACCGCCTAAAACTACGTTAAGACCAGCAAGTGCTGTGTAGTTCCAGAAATCTTCGTCGATGTTATAAGTTGCACGAGCTTCTGTACGAAGAGATAGAGCATCATTTAAGCGCCAGAAAGCACCTACACCTGCATTACCTAAAGTACCTTCGTCATCTTTAAGATTTACACCATCGTATTCATATTTGTAGTGACCAGCACCCAAAAGAACGTATGGCTTAATTTTGCTGTCATAGTTCTTAGTGATTAAATCAGAAGTAACATAGAAGTTACCATTGATTTGAGTTTGCTTGTACTCGCCAACATCATTACCAGTAATTGTGCCTTCGATATCACCTTTTACTTGGTTATATTCAGCTTCAAAACCCAACCATGGAGTAAGTTCAATACCTAACGCAGCACCAACGAATAAATCGTCTTGTAATTCGATAATGCTGTCAGATAAGTGATCAGCAGCACCGTTGTTGTGTTGAGTGTCTTGGAATGTGTAACCCACTAATAGTGGAGTAACAGTTACACCAGCATTAGCAGCAGCGAATGGAGCAGCAACAAGCATAGCAAGTGCGATACGACTCAATTTCATGGATATCCTCCAGAGATAACAATTGTTTTTCAAGCTCAGCCTAAAATAATTATGGCTTCCTGAGATAGGCTTTTTTATACCCCAGTATTTTTTTTAAGCTACTCATGTTGAATCATACAAACACTTAAAGTGAATTCCAAGTGTTTGATTACTTTAATCAAGTAAATTATTGACAAAATTACTTACAATTTCCGTTGTAATTCGGTAATTTTTTACTCAATTTATCCGCATGAATAACTTATCTTTTCATTTTTGGTATATTAACAGCATTCAAAGGTGATAGTAATCATTTTTTAGCACTTCAGCTTATAATATAACTTCACCAAGATTATCTATAAATTCAAATAATTAACAAATACTAGAAGCTTTAAAATGTATTCCTATTGTAAATCTCTTGCTTTTACCCTTTTAGAACTCATTTTCACGATCGTCATTATTAGTATTTTTGTGATGATAGCACTCCCTCATTATCATGAATTTCGTGAAAATCAAGAAAGGGCGCAAATTCTTAGCACGGTACGGCAAGCCATCAGCCAAGCTAAAGCCAATGCTGTAAGTTACCGAAGCCCTGTGATGATCTGTGCTTCTCAAGATTTAAAATCGTGTAAGAACAGTCAATGGCATAAAGGGTTTATCATCTTTCTAGATCAGAATCACAATCAACAATTCGATCCTCACGAAAAGCTTATTCAAGCAACTTCGACAGATTACCAATATGGTGATTTCAGTTGGAAAGGTGGTGTTACCAGCAAGAATACGATCACCTTCCAACCAGACTCTGGTTTACCACGTGGATCAATGGGACATTTTAAATACTGTGCACATTCAAATAAATCAAATCTAATCGTCAGACTTTCAATGATGGGACAGACTCGTCTTGAAGAAACTAAGACATGTGAATGACAACTTATCAGTCACATTTTACACACTATAGCCAATATTAATTGGCCTGATATTACATATACTCAAGCTGTAAAACAAAGCTAAATAAATTGGAGAGAATAATGACTGATATCGTCATCCTTAATGGTGCACGTACGGCAATGGGCGGCTTTCAGGGAAGTTTATCAAGTGTGACTGCACCAGAACTGGGTGCAGTGACCATTAAAGAGGCTATCTCACGCTCGGGTTTGCAGCCAGCAGACATTGAAGAAGTCATTATGGGTTGCGTTTTGCCTGCAGGTTTAAAACAAGGCCCTGCTCGCCAAGCCATGCGCAAAGCTGGACTACCTGACTCGACAGGTGCAGTGACAATCAATAAATTATGTGGGTCAGGCATGAAAGCTGTGATGCAAGCAGCTGATATGATTAAAGCTGGTTCAGCAAATTTTGTGGTTGCAGGCGGTATGGAGTCTATGACCAACGCTCCTTACGTCTTACCTAAAGCACGTGGTGGTTACCGCATGGGTCACGGTGAAATCAAAGATCATATGTTCTTCGATGGTTTAGAAGATGCTGAAACTGGTCGTTTGATGGGCTCATTTGCTCAAGATATGGCCAACACTAAAGGCTATACCCGTGAGCAAATGGATGACTTTGCAATACGTTCATTAAAGCGTGCTCAAACTGCGATTACTGAAGGCTACTTCAACGATGAAATCGTCCCTGTTACTGTGTCAACTCGTAAAGGAGATGTCGTTGTAGATAAAGATGAGCAACCTTTTAACGCAAACATCGATAAAATACCAACACTTCGCCCAGCTTTTGCTAAAGATGGTACGATCACTGCTGCCAATGCCAGCTCGATCTCTGATGGTGCTTCAGCCTTGGTTATCAGTTCATCTGAACAAGCACATACAAAGGGTTTAAATCCTTTAGCCAAAATTGTGGCATATGCCTCTAATTCACAACATCCCTCTGAGTTTACGATTGCACCAGTCGGTGCAATCCAAAAGGTTCTCGATAAAACAGGTTGGAATGTCGCAGAAGTCGACCTTTGGGAAATCAACGAAGCTTTTGCAATGGTCACAATGTGTCCTATTGATGAGTTCAAACTCGACCCTGAAAAAGTAAATATCAACGGCGGAGCATGTGCTTTAGGACATCCAGTAGGATCTACAGGTTCACGGATTATTTTAACGTTAATCCATGCACTTAAACGCACAGGTGGTAAACGTGGTATTGCTGCGCTTTGTATCGGTGGTGGCGAAGCAACTGCAGTGGCGATTGAGTTAATCTAAAGCGTCTAAAGCCCCTATTTTTCAAAGAGGTGCTTGAGGGAGATTTAAATCATCAATCCTCCCCTAAACCCTTCTTGACTAAAGGAGGGTAAATAAAAAAGCCTCTACTTAGCTAGAGGCTTTTTTATAATCTCAATTCAAAGCATAGCTTTGAATTATTAGACTTAAAGAATTTCTTTACGTAGTTGCTCTGGAGATTTCATTGACAATAAGCCTGGTGCAACGTCAAATGCAGTTTTCGCGCCATATTGACCCATTTGATTCATGCGGTAGCATGCACGTGCATAAGCCACAAGTACACTTGCAGTAAACTCAGGATTGCTATCTAATTTCAACGAAAACTCCATTACTTGAGTCTGCTCTGCACTACTATTACCACTGCGAATGACAAATCCACCGTGGGGCATACGATTATGCTCGTTACGAAGCGTTTCTTCGTCAATGAAGTTCACAGTCGTGTTGTACTCTGCAAAATAGTCTGGCATGGTCACAATCGCCTGCTTTACGACTTCAGCGTCAGCACCATTTTCAAGCACAACATAACATTCACGAGTATGTTTTTCTTTAGTGGTTAATATAGAACGTGAACCACTACGAACTTTATCAATCGCATCTTGTGATGGAATAGTATATTGAACACCTGCTTTAACACCCGCCACACGGCGAATCGCATCTGAGTGACCTTGACTCAAACCCTTACCCCAGAAAGTATAGGTTTCACCATCTGGTAATAATGCCTCACCAAATAAACGATTAATTGAGAACATGCCTGGATCCCATCCAATCGAAATCATTGCCGTTTTTTTGTTAGCAAGTGCAGGCTCATTCACTGCTTCAAAAAACTCAGGAATACGTGCATGCGTATCAAAACTATCTACTGTGTTGAATTTACTTGCCAATTCTGGTGTTTGTTTTGGAAGATCATCTTTAGATCCACCACATAAGATCAACACATCAATTTTGTCTTGAAGGTCATTTAAGTCATCCATATGAAAAACTTTCGTGTCACTAAAGCAAGGAGACACTGATTCAGGTGCACGGCGTGTAAAAATTCCCACAAGCTCTAAATCTGGGTTCTTGTGAATTGACGTTTCAACGCCACGACCGAGGTTGCCATAACCGACAATACCAATACGAATCAAATTTTGCATAACAACTGCTTCACTATTTAAATGATGGCAAGATCACTAGACTGAGTACTAAACATATACCGCAAAACAGTCTGATTGAGTGGAGAAAAACCCGCACCAAAAATGATCAAATGAATACTAACATACTACAATAAACTGCACTTTTTTGGAGCAAATTTATCATTTAAATCAGTGTTAATCGATCAATTGAATCATATAAAAAACCGCTGCACTAAAGGCTTTGTCGCTATATATTTCTGAATGAATTAAAAAATTCTGCTCTAAATAGACATTTGATTAAACTTTGACCTTCTATGTGTCATTTTGAATAGCGCTTAGGCTGAACTATGAATACCTGAATCTTGTTTCCATTAAATAAAAAAAGCTGAACCTAAGTTCAGCTTTTTTATCACTTAATAAAATTAAGCACCCGTTTGATAATTTGGTTTTGGTACAGCAGTCGACGCTTGATAAGGTTGAGTAAAGTCGTTTAAACCTGCCGCTGCTTCTGCAATGTCTTTACCTTCTTTAATCACGAAAGTATCGAAACCTGCACGCTTCATGTAGTTCAACACGTCTTTGAATACATCACCTGTTGCACGAAGTTCGCCTTGGAAGCCTTGGCGACGTAACAATGCGGCAAATGAATACCCACGACCATCATTAAAACCTGCAAACTCAATAAAAATTGCATCAAGCTGATCAAGTGGGAATTCATTGTTTTCAGGTGAGGCATCTACGGTTAGGTAAAGTGCTTTTTTACCTGAAACATTGGCAAGCTGGTCTAACTGCTCCACCGTTAAAACCACATCACCTTGTGGCAATACGCCATCTTCACCAATCAGTTGATAAGTATTGTCTGCAATCGTGCCATCCTTAGAGAGCACTTGTAGTGCGGTATTAAGCATATGCACGCTCCTTAAATGGTTGAATTCCTACACGACGGTAAGTATCAATGAACTCTTCACCTTCTTGACGTAAATCAAGATAAGTGTTCAAAATTTCTTCCACTACATCTGGTACTTTTTCAGCAGCAAATGATGGTCCTAAGATGTCACCGATTGAGGCATCATGGTCTGCATTACCACCCAATGTAATTTGGTAGAATTCTGCGCCTTTCTTGTCGACACCTAAAATACCAATATTACCCACATGGTGATGACCACAGGCATTCATACAACCTGAGATGTTCAAGTCCAATTTACCTAAGTTGTAAATTGTATCTAGATCATCAAAACGGCGTGAAATAGCTTCAGAAATCGGAATAGATTTCGCATTTGCCAACGAACAGAAATCACCACCTGGACAGCAGATAATGTCAGTTAAGAAACCAATGTGCGCGCGAGCCAAGTTATTCTTTTCAAGAATCGTCCAAAGCTCAAATAAGTCTTTTTGCGGTACATCAACAAGGGCAATATTTTGCTCATGCGTGGTACGCAATTCACCAAAAGTGTACTTATCTGCAAGATCAGCAATCAAGTTCATTTCTTCAGTGGTCACGTCACCCGGTGCAACGCCTGCACGTTTCAACGAAATTGTTACGATGCGGTAACCTTTCACTTTGTGTGCATTGGTATTGATGTTAAACCATTGTTTGAATTTCGGATGTGCAGCAAACAGTGCTGAGAAGTCTTCATCTGCATAATCTTGGTACGCAAATGGTGTGAAGTTCTGGTCCATTTTCGCCAGAGTGTCTGCATCAACTTTTAAAGTTTTAATCGTATGTGCAAATTCAGCTTCAACTTTTTCAGCAAAAACCTCAGGTGTTACAGCTTTTACCAAGATTTTGATACGAGCTTTATATTTGTTATCACGACGACCGTGTAAGTTATACACACGAAGCACTGCTTCTAAGTAAGCAATAAGGTCTTCACGTGGCAACCACTCTTTGATCACAGCACCAATGATCGGTGTACGACCTAAACCACCGCCAACCATTATTTTATAGCCCATTTCACCCGCCTCATTGCGAACGATATACACTCCGATATCATGAAATGCTGTTGCAGCGCGGTCGATTTCAGCAAGTGCAGAAACTGCGATCTTAAACTTACGTGGCAAGAATGCAAATTCTGGATGGAAAGTTGACCACTGACGAATCAATTCGCATGTCGGTCTTGGATCTTCAATTTCACCAGCAACGACACCTGCATATTGGTCTGTTGTTGTATTACGAATACAGTTACCAGATGTTTGAATCGCATGCATTTGAACTGATGCCAACTCTTGCAACATGTCTGGCACATTTTCTAATGCTGGCCAGTTAAATTGAAAGTTTTGACGAGTAGAAACGTGTGCATAACCACGGTCATACGCTTTAGCGAGTTCAGCAATTTTACGAAGCTGTTTAGAGTTCATCAAACCATAAGGTACAGCGACGCGAAGCATCGGCGCATAACGCTGAACATATAATCCATTTTGTAAACGTAATGGACGATATTCATCTTCAGTAAGCTTTCCAGCTAAATAACGTTCCGTTTGATCACGGAATTGTGCAACACGTTCATTGATCAGTTGCTGATCGAAATCAGTATATAAATACATGGCGTACAGCTAGTAGTTTAATTTTAACGAAGCACAGCATAGCTTTTATTCATCTATCAATAAAATGCGTTTTTTACATATTTAATAGCGATTTTATTGATATGTAATCACTCAAATCACTGATATATAGACAAACTCTGGATTCTAGCACTTATTCCACATAAAGATTTTATTGGGCTTTTCTTAGCACATAAATTCATATAAATAGTAAATTTGTTCTTTATGAAAAATTATCCGATCGTGATGTATGTATTTTCCCAATACCCTTCTTTAAATTGACCCTCGATCAATTGAATATATCGACCATGAACTTGATCAATGGCAATACAATCATCAACGTCCAAAACCCGATCTGTATGCTGTTTTTGCCAATCTTTTCCAAAGAATGATTTACCACGTTCTTTAGCCGATGCACTATTTAAAGCGGGTACTAATACATAACGATGTAACTCTCCGAACTCATTAACGTGGTACCCACCTAAATTAATCAACCAGAGTTTCATTTCGTTTTCATTAGGAGCTGCATCTGTAAAATGGATTTGGAATTGCTGCTCATTATATTCCACTCCATTTACCTTCGCCCAAGCATCAATATGTAAGCCTTTCTTCTCACCAAACCATACGGTTTTAAGCTGTGGGTAAGTTTCTTCCAATGTTTCACCCACAGCGAGCACGACATCGTGCACTTCGGTGTTGGCACGCTGATGTCGACCACCGAGCATGACGATAAATAGGCTAGGCATGAGAGGTCCTACTTTTATTGAATTTCTGATAGTTTAAGCTTAAAAGATTCTAAGGCAAAATTATCATTCGCATATTTTGCAGCACCTTCTGCCCCTCCATAAATTAAAGCAGACGTTACATCATAAGCTTCACAATACTTCAAAACTTTCTCTACGAACTTTACAGGCAAGGAAATTTTTAAGAGCATTTTTTCAACTCTTTTCTCAGCTATAAGCTCATCAAGTAATTTAATCTCTTGAAATCTTCTATTTTCTTCATTCCAAGTTAAACTTTGGCTGTTTCCAAGTTTTTGACGAATAAGTGTAAAACATCCATCTTGTGCAGAAATATTTCGATTCAGCCCTTTAGGAACTTCCACCATTTCAAAAATAGGTTCTGCACTACCTTGATTAAGTAAGCTCTTCTTGTCAGGGTTTAAAATCCATAAGGACATCCAGCCAGCGTAATTAAATTTCTCTTTATTTTTCTCACTTATAAAACTATCAAGGACTCCTTTAACCATAAAAAAGCTAGCAACTAACGGACTCTTTGACCAATCTAACAATTCGGTCGGTATTCCGTAATGCTGAGCAAATGCGAGAAACTCATATAAATCGTCAGGTGGAGCGTAGGCGCTATTTAAAAAAATCTTATCAATTAGACTCGAATCAATGTTGCGATTAAGCAATTCTTCTCTCAGGTGTTTTGAATCCGATGGAATTTGAATTCCATTTTGATCACAGCCTTTTATAAATGTATTTATTCTTAACAATTGTGCATTGTATAAGTTATGAAAAGCGTCAGAATAAATTTCAAAAGTCTAATCATTCCGAAATAAACTAGGTTGTAATAACCAAGTATGATCTTGTTGACCACGATATAAAAGGTTAGCTGAGCAACTATCAAGATAATCTTTCAAATTTTCTTTATCTGGCCGAATTAATTCAATAAATTCCTCATAAGACTCGATGAATACTTCAACATAACCCTGCTTTTTTTCTTGTCTCATTTCATTCCCCCATTTTCTTTTTATAAAAATAAAGCCCCTACCAAGGAGCTTTATTTAATGCTGTTTTACATCACATTTCTACCATTTCCACGCCATCAATGCGTGCAACTGTCATTAAGTCTTTATCACCACGACCTGAAACCGTCGCAATAATAATTTGATCTTTAGACATCGTTGGAGCCAACTTAGTCACATATGCCATCGCATGCGAACTTTCAAGTGCAGGAATAATACCTTCAATCTTAGTTAAGTCGCGGAAGCCTTGTAATGCTTCATTGTCATTAATTGGAACATACTCAACACGCTTCATATCTTTTAAGAAGCTATGCTCTGGGCCTACACCAGGATAATCCAAACCTGCTGAAATTGAGTGTGTTTCAATAATCTGACCTTGTGCATCCGACATAAGATAAGTGCGGTTACCATGCAGCACACCAACATGACCAGCATTTAATGGAGCAGAGTGTTTACCAGTTTCAATACCGTAACCAGCAGCTTCAACACCGTACATTTTCACATCTTGATCATTCAGGAATGGATAGAACAAGCCCATAGCATTTGAACCACCGCCGACACAAGCAACCAATGCATCTGGTAGACGACCTGCTTGCTCTTCAATTTGACGGCGTGCTTCACGACCAATGATCGATTGGAAATCACGTACCAATTGAGGATATGGATGTGGACCTGCAACTGTACCAATCACGTAATAAGTAGAATCGACATTTGTTACCCAATCACGCATGGCTTCGTTCATGGCATCTTTTAATGTTTTAGAACCACTTTCGACAGGAACAACAGTCGCGCCCAATAAACGCATACGATATACATTCATCGCTTGGCGTTTCACATCATCTGCACCCATGTATACAACACATTCAAGCCCTAAACGCGCTGCGATGGTCGCTGTTGCCACACCATGTTGACCTGCACCAGTCTCAGCAATAATACGTTTTTTGCCTGATAACTTTGCCAGCAAAGCCTGACCGATCGTGTTATTTACTTTATGAGAGCCAGTATGGTTCAAGTCTTCTCGTTTTAGATAGATTTGTGCACCACCCAACTCCTTTGACCATCGCTCAGCATAATAAAGCGGACTTGGACGACCTACATAAAAAGCGAGGTCACGGTCGAATTCTGCCAAAAACTGTTCGTCATTTTTCATTCGGAAATACAGTTGCTCTAGATCTTCTAGTGCAGCCATTAGAGTTTCTGACACAAAACGTCCGCCATGGATACCGAAATGCCCTTTTGCATCAGGGTATTGGGTATAGTCAATCACTTGATCTTGTTGATTAACGGTTTGCTGATCCACGATGGACTCCTTGCATAAAGCGTTCTACGAGTTGTTGGTCTTTTATACCTTTTGCGGACTCTACACCGCCGCTCACATCCACAGCATATGCTTGTGTTGTAAGAATTGCTTGCTCGATATTGTCAGGGTTTAGTCCTCCTGCCAAGATCAATGGAATATTTAATTTTGGAAATGTTGTCCAATCAAAGCTGTGGCCTGTTCCGCCCTTTAAATCTGGATGCCATGTATCCAACAACACAGCACTCGCACCAAACTTTTGATATTTATTGATTTCTTCAACGATATCTAGTTCTGGTTTTACTTGAATTGCTTTATACCAGCGACGACCCACTGCTTGAGCAATTTGTTTGCACTGTTCTGGACTTTCATCGCCATGAAACTGCAAAATATCTAAAGGGACTTTTTTAAGTATGTTTTGGATCTCTTCGGCTGAACTATTAACAAATAATCCAACTGATTGAATATAAGCAGGAATCGCTTGAACCAACAGTGCTGCTTGCTCAACATCTACGTGTCTTGGACTTGGTGGAAAAAACACAAGTCCTATGGCATCCGCACCAGCTTGCACAACAGCTTGGACATCTTCTAATCGGGTAATCCCACATATTTTTGCACGAGTTCGCATCTATTCTAGCTCTAATCCACCCTCATCATAGCCGATCTATCATTTTTGGGCGCTTCATTGTAAAGCAATTTTTTCATCTTGCGTAAAGTTCACTCAGAATATTCGGTGTGAAGATTGTTTAAATGAGAAGCCCTCTTTATACTGCGCTCAAATTGCAACAAGTCAAAGCAATCGCTTTAGGGAAGTTGGTGCGAATCCAACACTGCCCCCGCAACGGTAAAAATGAAACGGCTATCAATTTAAACCTCGGTTTACACCACTGTAGTTTTCTATGGGAAGGTGGATAGTCAGTAATAATTTTACACATTTAAGTCCGGATACCTGCTTTTTGTGTTCTCTCATTCAATCATTCACGGGGAAGTGGATGTATGGAGCGCTTCATGTCTAAATACTTTAAAACCACCTCTTTGTTTGGTGCAATCACGCTTGCATTAGGCTCAACCACTGTTCTCGCCGATCAACAACAATCCTCATCTCAAGCAAAGTTAAATTCAATTGTAGTGACTGCGACACGTTCGGAACAAAACATTGAACAAATTCCTGCACGCATCTCTATCATTGAACCTGAAACTATCGAACAATCACCCATTTCTCAACTTGCGGATTTGTTACGTACTGAAGCTGCATTAAACGTCGTTCAACTTGGTGGCTTTGGACAACAGACTTCAATTTTCATGCGCGGCACTGACTCAGACCACACTTTGGTTTTACGAGATGGTGTACGTTTAAATAACGATGCCAGTGGTTTAGCATCTTTAAGCTTCTTAGATACAACTGATATTGACCAAATTGAAGTGCTTAAAGGCCCAGCATCAGTACTGTATGGTACAAATGCGATTGGAGGCGTGGTTCAAGTCATTACCAAAATACCTGAAAAAACAGGTGCATTTATTACTGGTGAAATTGGTGAGAACCAAACTTATAAAGCACTTCTAGGCGCTGACATTGCTGAAAATGATTTGTATCTACAAGTAAGAGGTCAACGTTTAGAAAGTGACGGAACGGTTATTAGTGATCATCAAGATGGCATCAAATCAAATTACGATCAAAAAGGTTTTTCCATAAAAACTGGTATTAAAAAAGAGAGATTCGGTGCAAGTTTAGATTATTCGGAGAATGAAGGAACATCTGTATATGAAGGTACAGACTATTCAGACTACCTCAATCCGCGCTACCTGAAGAAATCTCACGATTTTAAAAATACTGTCACTACGCTTAAAGCCTACACAGAATTGAATGATACTTTGCGTCTTGACTCTCGTATTTCTCACTTTAAAGATGAATTAAAACAACTACAAAGCCTAGAGAATACGACCTACACAGCAGATGAATATGAGCTTGTGCTAAAAAAACAGCTTAATTCTCAACATAATTTGAGTTTTGGTATAACACATAAAACATTAGACACCGAAACACAGAAAAGTTCAGGAGCTTTTCAGCAAGATTTAAATACAACTGGCTATTATGCTCAGCATCAATTTCAGAATGAAAAAATAAATACCCAAATCGGTATTCGGGCTGAAGATAATCAAAAATTTGGAACACATACAGTGGGGCAAGTTGGCGTTCGATATCAGATTCGCCCTGATTTAAGTATCTACTCCAATATAGGTACAGCATTTAAAGCGCCTACCGTAAATGATTTATACTACGGGAACTCAGCAAACCCTCAGCTCAAACCCGAAGAAAGCACATCGTATGAACTCGGTTTCGATCATCGAATTAACGAGCAATGGAACTACGGTTTATCAATCTACCATACAGAGATTGATCACTTAATTGATTATGCGTCTACAGCACCATGGACTTTAGATAATATTTCCGAAGCACGTATGCAGGGGGCTGAAGCTTTCACAAAGTGGGTAATGGATGATTATTTCTTTAAAGCTGGCTACCATTATGTAAAAGCGATGAATGAAGCAAAAGAAAGTGAACTCACACGTCGCCCGCGCCAAACTTTTACATTTTCAACAGGCATTCAAAACCAAGTTTATGGCTTAAGTGCATCATTGGTTGCAAAATCAAATGCCAAAGATTGGTCGACGACTCAAATTACGCCTGGCTATGCTACTGTTGATTTACATGGCTATTGGAACATCAATCCCAAGTTAAAACTGTTTGGTAACATTCAAAATATTGGCGATGTACATTACAAAGCAGCCTACGAAGGCTCTATTGAAGGTGTTTACTATATTCATGGTGGACGACTTGCTTCAGTAGGATTAACCATTCAGCATTAAGTCAAACATAGGGATAGTATCTTTACACTATCCCGTATATTTAAAAATAGAGGATCTACATGGGTCACCGTTTAAGTAAAATTTATACCCGCACGGGAGATACGGGCACTACCGGACTAGGCGATGGTTCACGTGTACCTAAAGATGACTTACGTATTGATGCTTTGGGAGATGTCGATGAGCTTAATGCAGTGATCGGCGTTCTTCGCTCGCATATAGCGATCAGTACCATTACAGATAAATCCGTTTGGGACAATACGCTTAGCCTGATACAACACTGGTTATTCGATTTAGGCGGTGAAGTATGTATCCCAGGCTTTAACTTGGTTCAACCAGTATCAATTGAATTCTTAGAAAAAGATATTGATCGTATGAACGAAGCATTACCCATGCTAAAAGACTTTATTTTGCCAGCTGGTACATTAGTCTGCAGTTTTGCTCATCAAGCACGTGCTGTCTGCCGTAGAGCTGAACGTAGCGTGATGTCTGTTCATCAACGTGATCAAAATATCCAAGCCACATCATTGCAACTTTTGAACCGCTTATCTGATTGGTTATTCGTCGCATCTCGTACCTTACAACGTGCTGAAGGTGGCTCAGAAGTGCTTTGGCAAAAGAATATCAATGAGACGATTGAGGCCTGACCTTAAAAGTGTAAAAAGGTCTGCATGTTGATTGCCCCATCCACTTAAAATGCTTTTTTAATCAAAATTTTGATTAAAAATCGTCATATTTCATTCATGATTTAGCACTAAAATCACCCTGAAATTTCAGGGTGTTTTATGAAAATAATTGGTCATCGTGGTGCGCGTGGGGAAGCACCTGAAAACACCCTCGGTGGATTTCAATATATTCAAGATATTGGTATCCGCGCTGTAGAATTTGACGTTCGTCAACTCAAAGATAATGCTCTGATCGTGATGCATGATGATGACTTTATTCGTACTACAGGCCAAGCTAAACATTTATACGAATGTGATGAGCAAGATTTAGCGCAGTATAATCATGCCGTAACGTGGTCTGAATGGAATAAAGTCGAAACTACACCGCTACTCGACCAAACCCTCAAAATTATTCATAATTTTAATCATATTGAAGTTGAGGTCAAAGCTGTTGAATCGATGAAGGCCGCAGAAAAAATTGTCGATGCCTTAGATCAACAATTAATTGGCTTTGAAGATTCAGCCATTATCACCAGTTTCGATCCTAAAATTCATCAAGCCCTTCAAAAGCAAAAATCAAGGTTTAAGCGTGGATTACTGGTTGAAACCGATATAAAGCATGCAGCCATTGATCAAGCTTTGAAATTTGAATGTTGTCAAATTGGTTGGATGAACGAACTTGCTACAAATGAGATCATTGCATCCACACTTTCCGCAAATTTAAATATTAGTATTTGGACAGTCAATCATATAGATCGTGCGAAACAGCTTAAGGATTTAGGAGTCCAAGGCTTAATTACTGATTATCCCAAGTTAATGATGTCTCACCTATAATATATTTAAATTCATAGCTGTAAGTGATTATTTTTCTCTAATTTATTTTTTGAAATTCGTCCAAAGTCGAATTTATACAATGATGTATTCTGTTACGGTTTAAACAATACAACTGTACAATAATGCTAGTGAACACATGTTCGCCCATGTTAGTATTAACGAGTCTTACCTCACAAATTTGTGAGTGGATTTAGTTTTAACCTATTAAAGGTTCTAGGAGTGCTGTTGGAGATGAATGCTCCCCTACCCAAAGCCCCAATCAACTGGATTGCAGTATTTGCATTGGTGTTTTTACCTATTGTCGCCGTTATTGCGATTCCACTTTATGCTTATCATCATGATTTCTCGCTTGCTGCGTGGATTAGCATGTTTGCGCTGTTGGGTCTGAGCAGTCTTGGCATTACCGCAGGTTATCACCGCTTATGGGCACATCGTGCTTATGAAGCGACTGTACCACTCAAAATCATTTTAATGATTATGGGAACCTTTGCTGTACAAAACAGCATTTTGTATTGGGCCTCAGGTCACCGTACCCATCATCGTCATGTTGATGATGTAGAAAAAGATCCCTACTCAATTAACAATGGCTTCTGGTACGCGCACATCGGTTGGATGCTACGCAACTATCCAGCAGCTGAAGCAAATTACAAAAACGCCCCTGATTTATTGGCTGACAAAATTGTCATGTTCCAAGATAAATATTACATCCCTCTCGTGATTGTCGTTCATGCCGCTATTCTTCTTCCTATTGGATGGGCAGTTGGTGATGTCTGGGGAGTATTATTGTTGGGTGGTTTAATGCGCTTAATTTTAAGCCATCATGTGACTTTCTTTATCAACTCGCTATGCCATATGTGGGGCAAACGTCCGTACACAGATGAAAATACTGCACGTGACAACTTTGTTCTTGCTATTGCGACTTGGGGGGAGGGTTATCATAACTACCATCATATCTTCCAATACGACTATCGCAATGGCGTAAAATGGTGGCAATACGACCCAACTAAATGGTTGATCTGGACGTGTTCAAAACTAGGGCTAGCAAAAAACTTACGACGTATTCCAAGCTTTAATATTAAAAAAGCTGAGCTTGCAATGAAGTTTAAATATGCGCAACAAGATCTCGCTGTTTACGGCCATAACGTGAATGATGATATCGTGACAGTTAAAACAAAAATTGCTCAAGAATATGAAGCATTTACGCAAACTCTAAATGATTGGGCGAAGCTTAAAGAGCAAGAAATTAATGCCAAAAAAGCAGCTGTTGCTGAAAAAATTCACTTAATGGATAGCAAACTGAAAGTTGAATTCCAATTGGTTGAACAACGTTTATCTCATCATAGAGAGACATTGAACTTATTGGTTCGTAATTTAAAGAAATCACCAGTATCTGAATAACTCATTCAAGAGACTCTTCAGTTACTCCAAAGCTCCGTTGATCGGGGCTTTTTTTATTTTTTTCGATACTATTTCCATTGTATCAGTCACAGTTTTATGTATTGAATTTTGCTATAGTCAAAGTTGTTCATCACATTTTGAAAAATTATATGCAGTTCAATTCTCGCTATAACACACTACCCGCTCGACTGTATCATCATCAACAACCTCTTCCTCTAAAAGGGGCTAAACCTGGTCATTTTAATGAAGCACTTGCAGATGAGTTACTGTGGACTCAAGAAGATAAAATGAACTGGGTAGAAATCTGTAGCGGGCAAAAAACTTTTGCTGAGTTTGAACCTTTGGCGATGGTATACGCGGGTCACCAATTTGGACAATGGGCTGGACAGCTTGGTGATGGTCGCGGTTTACTCATTGCTCAAATCCTAGATCACAATAACAACACGGTCGATTTACATCTTAAAGGTGCTGGCTCTACCCCCTATTCTCGGAGAGGCGATGGTCGTGCAGTGTTACGTTCCGTTATTCGTGAATATTTGGCTGGACACGCCCTCAATGCCCTAGGTGTTCAATCCAGTAATGCGATTGGTTTTGTATCATCAGATCAAGGTGTACAACGAGAAAAACTTGAACGTGGCGCGATGATGTTGCGTACGTGCGAGACACATATTCGCTTGGGTCACTTTGAATGGATTAATCAATTTCAGCCAGATCTACTGCAAGAATTTACGCAAAAGTGCATTGAATGGCACTACCCTGAATGTTTGGAGACAGAACAACCTGTTCTTTCTTTTGCAACTCGAGTCATTCAACGTACTGCGATCATGATCGCCAAGTGGCAACTGATTGGTTTTGCGCACGGGGTCATGAATACTGACAACCTGAATATTACCGGCTCAACTTTAGATTTCGGACCTTATGGTTTTATGGAGCGTTTCCGTCCTAATTGGATCAACAATCATTCTGATTACCAAGGACGCTATACGTATCAGAACCAACCGAGTATCGGGCACTGGAATTTATGGACTTGGTTAAATAGTCTCATTCATCTTTGTCCAGAAAATTATGATCGAGAGCAATGGAAACAAGACTTGTCTTACTGTTTAGAACACTATGAACCAACGTTCTTGGAACACTATAAACTTGGTTTAAGTCAAAAAATGGGATTACCAAGTTTTCATAAAGATAGCTTTGATTGTGCTATGGCTTTTCTACATATTTTACAAACAGAACAACTTGATTACACCCAAAGTTTTATTCGTTTACAGAATAAAGCGTATGAACAAATCAAAGATGATTGCCTTGACCGTATCGCATTTGAGCGGTTTCTTCACCAATATCTCTCAATACGGGAAAATCAAGACACTGACGATCTCGATCAAGCGATGTTAACAGCCAATCCACACTACGTTCTACGAAACCATATGGCACAGAAAGCAATTGAACTTGCTGAACGTGATGATTTCTCTGAAGTTGATCGCTTGTTCAAACTTCTTCAAACACCATACACCAAACAAGAACATCTTGAACAACCAGAAGACTTAGGCCCTTTAGCTAGCGACGTCCCTGAAATTCAAGTCAGTTGTTCATCATAAGTTATTCACAAACCTCTCTCATTCTGTGGATAATTTAATCATTATCCACAATAACCATTCGTTTTGACTATGCATTTACATCAATTGGCAGCATCACAAGCTTTAAAATTTCCTGAAGTCACTGTCAGTCAACCATTTGGTGAGGGATGTGATGTTTATAAAATTATGGATAAAGTCTTTTTGCTCGCATTTCATTTAAAAGGCAAAGCTGCGATTAATTTAAAAGTCGAACCAGATCATGGACATATGTTAAAAGATATTTATCCTTATATTCGATCTGGATGGCACATGAATAAACGACACTGGGTTTCCATCTATGATGAATCTGAATTGGATGAAGAGCTTATCAAAGATTTGATCTCCAATTCCTATAATCTTGTGGTATCGAAGCTTAAAAAAGCCGAACAAAAGCATATCGCTTTACTCAGAGTCATTTGAATAAAGTTAAAAATTGCTTTTCTATAACAATAATTACGCTAAATTAATAAATAGTAGTAATACGAAAAACTCATTCTATATTTGGGTTATATCATTACAACTCTATGAGTACGATATTCATTATGGATATAGAACAACTTTTTGGATTATCAACTCAGATGATCTTAGAGCTAAAACAAGAAATTATTAATAGTGACATTATCGATTGTGGGCCGCGTTTGGACTTAGTTGAACAATGTATTTACATCTCATTTGAGCATGGGCTTGGAGTAAGTGGTTTATTATCTTCAAATCTACCAACACAAGCTATGATTTTACTTAGATCACAATTTGAAGCTGTAGTCAGAGCATATTGGTTATTATTTCTTGCAAGTAATCATCAAATATCAAAATTGCAATTTAGTTACACATTTGAAGAGCAATTTGAATCCGACACATGTCCAATGATTTCTGAAATGCTTGATAAGCTTGGTGCTGCAAACTTACCTGCTCAGCCAATAATTTTGGTGGCTATTCACCCTTTGTGATTTCAAAAAATATCATTTGAAGCAACTTAACTCCATAGTACATACTGTAAAACAGTCATTTACTAGAGATGTTATGGGATATAAAGATGAGATGCTGATCACCTTGATGCGCCAATCAAATAACTTAATAACCGTAGCTGCACAGATAATCTTAAAGCACACAGTTCCTGATAAACAAAAATATATTAGTGTTTTGATCGAAAAATATAGATATTGTTTTTATATGGTTGATGATGTTGATCCTATAGTAAAAGCTAGAGTCGAAGCTTACTTTAAATAAAAATACGATAGCCACCTTTAATAAGCTCATATCCTAACAAAGTTACATGAAAGTTGCATATGAAATGGCCAATTGTAGAGACCCTAACCAAAACCAACGCACAAAAAAAAGCGAACTTCTAGATTCGCTTTTTTTTATCACAAAGAATCAATCTTCAGGATATTCGAAACGATATCCCACCCCATAAACAGCTTGAACCCATTCATGGCGATTACCTGTTTCCGCGGCATCCGAGATTTTACGGCGCAAGTTTTTGATATGGCTATCAATCACACGATCTGCCACTTCAAAACTGTCTGGGTTGATATGATCCAATAATTGCGCACGAGAGTACACCTGACCTACGTGTTCTAAGAATAATTCAAGAAGTCGAAATTCTGTAGGTGTCAAATTTAAAGATTTGTTTTGATACCAAATTCGTTGTTGACCTTTGTCCATACGGAATAAATTATTTTCTTCAGGTTCTGCTTTACGATCTAAACGTCGCAACACTGCTTGAACACGAGCAACTAACTCTTTAGGGCTAAATGGTTTACAAACATAATCATCCGCCCCCATATTCAAACCAAGTACACGATCAATCTCTTCCGTTCGTGCTGTCACCATGATAATAGGCAAATCAGACTGCTCACGGACTTTACGGGTGATCGTGAGACCATCCATACGAGGTACCATCAAATCTAAAACCATTAGACTTGGTTTACGTTGTAAAAAGCTATCATAAGCCTCTTGACCATCGTGAAACATACTGACTTCAAAGCCAGCTGCTTCAAGATAATCTCGCACCAATTGAGCAAGTTCTACTTCATCTTCAACCAGCATCACATGTTTCATATGTCACCCTTCTTCAATTTAAAACGATTTCTTTGGAAATGTGAGGATGCAGCGCAATCCACCCAATGGTGAGTGGTCAAACTTCAAGGAGCCCTTCATGCCTTGTGCAATTTTGCACGATAATGCTAGACCTAATCCAGTTCCGCCAGTACTACGTGTTCTAGAATCATCCGCTCGATAGAAACGCTCACCTAAATGAGCCAATTGCTCATCAGTAAGACCTAATGGGCTATCGTCAACAATCACCGACCAAGTCTTATCGTTTTCGATCGTATGCACATGAATTCTTCCACCGGCTTCCGTATAGCGAATAGTATTACCGAGTAAGTTGACCATAATTTGTTTAAAACGATCTACATCTAATTGTAATTTCGTTCCATGCCCCTCTGCGCTAATCGTGAGATCGGCTTGTTCAAATTTAGGTTTGAAATTTTCAATCTCATTTAACACGACACTCCAAGGGTCAATTTCATTGAAATCAAAATTGAGTTGTTGTGCTTCAGCTTGTGCTAACGCAGCCAAATCTTGTGTTAATTTTTTCAGACTCGAAACTTGTGCCAACATTGAAGCAAAATGTTCAGGCGTTGGTTTACGTATTCCATCTTGCATTGCTTCAATTTGTGCTTGCAAAACAGCCAGCGGCGTTTTTAACTCATGCGAAGTGTCTGCAACCCACTGCTTTCTAGAGTTTTCATGCTGATCTAGAATCACAGCTAACTGATTAATTTCAGTCGAAAGATCGCCAAGCTCATCGTTACGATTTACTTTCACCTGATGCTGAAAATTTCCTTTGGTTAATTCTCGTGTTGCATTTAATAAGCGTTGAATTGGCTTTCTAAAATAAGTTGCTAATAATAAGGCAGCAACCAAACTCGAAATAAATGTCAGAATATATATTAAAAATAAATAACGCTTTTGATTGCTAAAGAAATTAATACTTAAAGCATCATCTTGATCTAAAACAGGTCTTAGCCCGAGATACCCCACAATATTGCCATCAACTGTGATCGGTCGATACGACACCATATTCTCTGATGGTTCCCCCAAGATAAACTGTTGTTTTGCATCATATAAGGATAGTCTAGAACTTAAACCCAAGTGATCAGACATAGATATAAATAGTTTCTTGCCCTGCTGGTATTCAGAAGTTCTCAAACTAGAAAGCTTATTTTCATGTGATTTATCAGAACTGTTCGTGGTTCTTGTCTGATTCTGATTTGAACTTAATGGGAAACGCAATCCTTCAAATGGCTGAAATGCAGAAGGTAAATTTTCTTCTAAGACTTTCAGCTCTTCAGGGCTAATAGTTTGCGTTCTTTGTGACTCAATTTCACTAATTAATGTATGCTCTTTGAAATAACGCTGTTGCAATGCAATATCATATTGGCGACGTAACCACCAACGTGATAGTCGATCATAATCATCGGGTGCAGCTTCACCTTCAATTTGTAAAATCTGAGCTTGAACAGCATTGCCCCAATCCTGATAAACAGAGAATACGCCCGCTAAATTATCGATTAGATGATCAAGCTTTTGCATTTCTACATCAGCTACATATTTGGTGAAGTTTTTTTGCATCGTCCAATGCAGCACACTTAAGCTAACTGTCGTAATGAGCAATGTCGTTAACAGTACTGTAAAAAATAAGCGTAGTGCGATTGGTACGCGACGTATATTCAAATTTAACTCACATTATTTCTTCGTTTTTCAGTATTGTATCTAACACTGATTCAAAAAACTCTCCATTGTTTCTTCATCTTTATTATTTAATCTTTACCTATACCGAATCCAAACAACTTTGGGGATAAACATAATGAAAGCGATGAACAAAATTGTATTGGTGACCACTGGCTTAATCAGTATGGGCGCACTTACTGCATGTCAAACAACAACTCAAGCACCTCAAGAAGTTAAAAAGGGTCACTTTGATAAAAAACATCATCATAAAGAACGTTTAACACCTGAACAACGCGAGCAATTCAAACAAGCGCGTGCTGACCGTAAAGCGATGATGCAGCAAATTCGTCAAGCATGCGACGGCAAAGCTGTAGGTCAAACTGTTCAAATCAAAACTGATAAACAAAATATTGATGGTACTTGTCATATCCGTTTCATAGCGGATCGTGCTGATATGAAAAAAATGCATGAGCAAGCACGTGCCCAATTTAAAGCTGAAAAGCCAGCTTCGGTCCAAGCTAACCGTTCACAAAAAGGTGAACCGCTCACAGATGCCAAACGTGCTGAGCTTGTTCAAAAATTTGATCAACGTTTGATGCAACAGCAAGTTAGTCAAAATGCAAAACTTCAAGCATGCAATGGACAAACTGACGGTAAAAAAGCTCAAATCAAAGTGGGTGAACAGACTATCAACGGTGTATGTAAAGTTTATTTCAAACCAAATCAACCACTCGTTAAACCAGACTTAAAAAAATCCGCATAATTCAATTCAACTCACTACTAAGTGATTGAATATTAAAAAGGCGCATGTTGCGCCTTTTTTTATGTCATAACTTATTACGTTTTTGACTATTCTGTTCACATATAATTCACGAAAAAACTTTATACTCTAAACACTTAGCCAAAATTAATATTTTTTCTTTGACTTTACAGTCACACAGAATATGGCTATAAAACTTGTACCAAGCAATAACTTATTGCACGATGTAATAGAACAAAATAGGTGTCGTAGATGACACGACATTTTTTATTAGGATTATAAATCTGGTTTAACCAGTATTGAGGAACCCGATATGCCACAATACAAAGCGCCCTTACGTGATATGCAATTCGTTTTGCATGAATTATTAAATGCTGAAGAACACTTTTCAAAACTCCCTGCATTCCAAGAAAACGTAAGCCGTGAGTTGGTTGATCAATATTTAGAAGCTGCTGCAGATTTCTGTGAAAACGAATTATCTCCACTCAACCAAGTAGGTGACCGCGAAGGTTGTACTTGGAATGATGGTGTAGTTACTACTCCAACAGGCTTCAAAGAAGCATATAAAAAATATGTAGAATTAGGATTCCCATCTTTAGCTGCTGAAGAACAATATGGTGGTCAAGGTTTACCAAACTCTTTAGGCATTATCATTTCTGAAATGATCGGCTCTTCGAACTGGGCATGGGGTATGTACCCAGGTCTATCTCATGGTGCAGTTCGTACAATTGAGCACCATGGTACGGAAGAGCAAAAAAATACTTACTTACCAAAACTAATTTCAGGTGAGTGGACAGGTACCATGTGTTTAACAGAATCTCATGCGGGTTCTGACCTTGGTATTATCCGCACAAAAGCTGAACCTAATGCAGATGGTAGTTTTGCGATTTCAGGTGAGAAAATCTTTATTTCCGCTGGTGAGCATGACATGGCGGACAACATTGTTCACATCGTTCTTGCGCGTTTACCAGGTGCTCCTAAAGGAACGAAAGGGATCTCATTATTCATCGTACCTAAGTTTAACTTAACTGCTGATGGTGAAGTTGGCGAGCGCAACGCTGTTCGTTGTGGTTCGATTGAACATAAAATGGGTATCCATGGTAACGCAACATGTGTGATCAATTTTGATCGTGCAACAGGTTACTTGATTGGCCCTGAAAACCGTGGTCTGAATGCAATGTTCACCTTCATGAACACTGCACGTATTGGTACAGCTGTACAAGGTTTGTCTGCTGCTGAATCATCTTTCCAAGGTGCTTTGGCATATGCGAAAGATCGTTTAGCAATGCGTTCACTTTCTGGTCCTAAAGCACCTGAAAAAGAAGCAGATCCTATTATTGTGCATCCAGCAGTTCGTAACTTAATATTAACGCAAAAAGCTTTTGCTGAAGGTGGTCGAGCTCTAGTGTATTACCTCGCTCACTATGCTGATATCGTTGAGAAAGGCGCGACTGAAGAAGAACGTAAATTTGCAGATAATATTCTGTCATTATTAACGCCAATTGCTAAAGCATTCTTAACTGAAGTTGGTTATGAAGCTGCAAACAAAGGCGTACAAGTATTTGGTGGTCACGGCTTCATTTCAGAGCATGGTATGGAGCAAATTGTTCGTGATACACGTATTGCTTGCTTATATGAAGGTACCACCGAAATTCAGGCACTTGACTTGTTAGGTCGTAAAGTACTGCAAACTCAAGGTGCGATGTTGAAAGATTTCACCAAAATCATTCACAAATTTGCTGAAGCAAACAAAGATAATGCAGACTTGAAAGAGTTTGTTGAACCTTTGGCTGCACTCAACAAAGAATGGGGTGATTTAACTATGCAGATCGGTATGCGCGCGATGCAAAACCCTGATGAAGTCGGTGCTGCTGCAGTAGATTACCTATACTTCTCTGGTTATGTAACGCTAGCATTCTTATGGGCTCGCATGGCTCAAGTTGCTCAACAACAACTTGCAGCAGGTTCAACTGAAGTTGACTTCTACAATGCGAAAATCACGACAGCTCGCTTCTACTTCAAGAAGATCCTTCCACGCGTTCGCTCACATGTTGACGTAATTGCAGGTGGATTAGAGCCATTAATGACTTTAGATGCTGAACATTTTGCATTCTAATGATCCACATTAAATATGTGTAAAAAGAAAAAGGACAGTCATAGATTTGGCCGTCCTTTTTCTTTATAAATAATTCGAGATATTAACCTTTAGTCGTCTAACAAGTCCTAATATGCTTCGATAGACTGCTAAGAACTAAAGATATTTAAACAAAAAAAGGTGAACGAAAATGCCAATCTATAATGCGCCTCTTACAGATATGAAGTTCATTTTGAATGATGTATTTCAAGCTGAACAATTTTGGCAATCAAATGAGAATTTAGCTCATGTTGATGCTGCGACAGCTGAAGCTATTTTAGAAGAGATGGCTAAATTCGCTCAAAACGTGACCCTTCCCCTAAATCGCACAGGTGATGAAGAAGGCGCAACTTATAATAATGGATCTGTTACCACACCAGCGGGCTTTAAAGAAGCGTTCCAACAATATGCAGAAGGTGGTTGGATTGGCTTAGGTGCTGACGAAGAATGGGGCGGTCAAGGCATGCCAAAAATGCTGACTGTGCTTGCAGATGAAATGCTTTTTTCAACCAACCCATCATTTATGCTTTACCCACTTCTTTCTGTGGGTGCGGGTATGGCATTAAATAGCTATGCTTCTCAAGAACAAAAAGAAACCTATCTTCCTAAAATCTATTCAGGTGAATGGTCAGGTACGATGTGTCTCACAGAGCCTCACGCAGGTACTGATTTAGGCATTATTAAAACTAAGGCTGAACGTAATGAAGATGGTACTTACAACATCACGGGTACGAAAATCTTTATTACCGGTGGTGACCATGATTTAGCTGAAAATATTATTCACCTTGTATTAGCAAAAACGCCTGATGCTCCTGCTGGTTCACGCGGTATTTCTCTGTTCATTGTACCTAAATTCTTAGTGAATGAAGATGGTACCTTGGGTGATCGTAACCCTGTAGGCCCTGGTTCTATTGAACACAAAATGGGGATCAAAGCCTCTGCAACATGTGTGATGAACTTTGACGGTGCAAAAGGCTATTTAGTCGGTAAAGAAAACGAAGGTCTTGCTGCAATGTTCGTGATGATGAACTATGAACGTTTGTCCATGGGTATCCAAGGTTTAGGCGCTTCAGAATTTGCTTATCAAAATGCTGCTCAATACGCCACTGATCGTTTACAAGGTCGTAGTGCAACAGGTGTGAAATCTCCGAATAAACCTGCTGATAGTATTCTTGTACACGGTGATGTACGTCGTATGCTCTTAAATGCTCGTGCGAACAATGAAGCATCACGTGCATTTGCAGTATATGTAGGTCAACAACTGGATATTACAAAGTTCTCGACGGATCCAGAAGCAGTTGCAAAAGCAAATAATCGCGTTGCTTTGCTCACACCAATCGCAAAAGCATATTTAACAGACACTGCTTTCAATGCGACTCTAGATGCCCAAATGGTCTTTGGTGGTCACGGCTATATTCGTGAATGGGGTATGGAACAATGTATCCGTGATCTTCGTATCTCACAAATTTACGAAGGCACGAACGGCGTTCAATCACAAGATTTGATTGGTCGTAAAACGATTAAATGTAATGGTCAATTCATCGCAGAATATATCGAAGAAATTCGTGACTTTGCAAATGCATTAGATGCGGACTTAAATTACATCAAAGATGCCACTCTTGATGCTGCAACTGAACTTGAATTGATTACTCAAGTTGTTCTTGAACGTGCTGCGGAAAATCCTGATTATGCGAATGCTGCTGCGGTGGATTATTTACATGCGGTAGGCTTACTCAGCTTTACCTATATGTTTGCTAAAATTGCTAAAGCTGCGAGTGAAAAATCAGGTGAGTTCTATGAGAACAAATTATCTTTGGTGAACTACTACATCCAACGTGTTTTACCTGAATTAAATACACGTTTAGCTCGCATCAAAGCTAGCTCTGAAATCGTGATGGGATTTAGCGAAGATTACTTCACAAATCAATCATAAGTTTTATCTTAAAAAAGCCTGATTTTTCAGGCTTTTTTTATCTGAAATTTGCTTATTTTCAAAGCAACTCATAATAGTCTTCCCTGCTTAGGCATAAGATGAGCATGAATTTTGCATCACTCCAATGAAACCATCAGGTTTTTTCAAAGGAGGAGATGTCATGAGTAAAAAAGATATTAGCGTAGAAAAAATCGAATCCTTATTAGATCGTTTTGGAAATCTAGCAGTTGAGAGCTTCCACTATATTGCGCTCTTTATTATTGGCTGCATGGTAATTTGGTCTGCAGGACATACCGTGATAGATATTCTTACGGTAAAACAATATGCAACGATTGATGACATTCTGTTGTTATTTATCTATTTAGAACTAGGTGCGATGGTAGGTATTTATTTTAAGACCAATCATATGCCCGTCAGATTTCTGATCTATATCGCCATCACTGCCCTGACACGTCTGTTAATTTCTGATATTCAACATGACCATAAAGCTGATATTGATTTAGTCATTATTACAGGATCAATTTTAATCCTAGCATTCGCTATATTGGTCGTGCGTTTTGCTTCTTGGAATTTTCCATCAGTGATCCGAGATAAACACCAAGATAAACCTTTACCACTTGGAAAAACACCACGCCCTGAAGATGATGAGTTGGCTTAGATAAAGATGGCTTAGACAAATTGGATTAAGCATCTAACGATCATTTAGCATCTGGATATATCGACCATTTTGGTATATCCAATGCATTCCAACTTGTGGTGCAGGAAGACCATAACGACGCCAATCTGAAATCAGCATATACTGACTCATTTCAATAGTACCACCCTGCCCATTTACGAAACTTGACTGCTTGCTAGAATATGTCGTCGTGGTCGGTAAAGACTGTTGATAGATCACTGTAATCCCATTCTGCTGCGGATACGCTGGATAAGGAGGATATGGTCGCTGTAATTGAGGTCTATTCTGAGCAAAACGTGGTTGTTGCAATGGGACTGGCTTACTTAGACGATCTGCATTACCAGTATATATTGGAGTCTGTGTTGGTTTTACAGGTCGAACCTTAGAACCTTGGTAATTAGCCCAACTATCTGCAAAAGTATGACTCGTTATTAAAAGAATCACTGAACCGAATAGAGTCTTAACCAATAATGTATTGTTCATCTCTATTACCTCATTCCAAATGTAAGATTACTTTTGTTTTCAACACTCATTCTAAAACTTAAATATAGATCAATCATGTAGAAATCTTGAACATTATTTAAAATTTTAAATTTAATACTTTAGACCTTTTATTTATCTGCATGAGTCTGTTTGTAAATCTGCTAGACTAACCATTTTTAACTTTGCGAGATTATCCACCGTGCCTGAAATGAGTTTTGATCGCCTGCACCAATTTTTTTGTAAAGTTCCGAGTGTCCAAGAAAACTATATCGATTCTTATGGCACTGATGGTGAACATGCATGGTGGTTTAAATTTCAAATCAATATCGACCATGCCTTAGCTTGGCAAACGGTTCAAGAACTTGGTCATGTATTAAATTACATTTCTAAAAATGAACGCCTACCCACTCAGTTTTTACCAGTGTCTCCTCCACCCTATATGAATGGTGAGGCGAAACAATTCTTATCTTGGGTGATTCAGTGTAATCATCCTGATTTTACGCCAGATGTGGTTTGTGATTGGTTAGAAGCACGTTTACCTCAACCTGTTGAGGATGAGTCTAAGTGGAAAATTAAAACCGACATTAAAGAGCTCGATCAGATTGATGATAAGGAACTCGATAAATTAGTTCCACCGAATCCATAAATGAAAAAATCCCTCTTTAGAGGGATTTTTTTTAGAAGGTTGAGAGACCACTCCATTCCATGAATCGATAAATGGCATATTTCATTTTTGAATCTTCTGCATATTCTGAGTAATCAACACTCATTTGCTTACCCTCTAAATTCATCCAAGCAGTATCAAAATACTGTACTGCATCTTTAAAAACTTGCTGATTTGAAGAGCCAATAACACGTAAATCAGTTTCTAAATTATAATTTTTCAAATTACGAGCAGTAAAATTAGCCGACCCCAAAATCAGTTCAACCTGATCTGAACTACGCTTAATAATCATTTTTGAATGGCACTGCTCACCTTGTGTATTACACCAGCGTACGTCTATTCCAGCTTTATAGAGCTCTGTCGCGACAGGACGATTTGGAATACCATTTTTAGTACGTCCAAATGCATCTTTGTTCGGGTCTAGTAATACACGAACTTCAACACCGCGTTGGTGAGCTTCAATTAAGGCTTCAATAATTTTTCGCTCTGATAAATAGAACATTGCCAAATCTATTTTTGCATCAGCACCTTGAGCAGATTCAATCAGTTTCAGCAGTTCATCATATATTGCCTTTTCTGTCAGTACTTGAACTTGCGGCAACTGTTTATCTTCTGGTACATCTCCCACAATAACCATTGGAATATTTGCTTTAGAAAATAAAGCCACTGATTGTTCAGTTTTTAAAATATCGACAGCTGTATGCCCTTCGACCACAAGTGCTACATTAGAATGGCGTGAGCTTCCATCATGCGGATTCATCGAAGTCACTAGTGTTTTCCATCCCTCGGATGTATCCACTATGATGGTTTTACGATGGTTCGCTTTAAAATTAAAAAGATTTAAATAACTTCGAATGGTAATTTTTTCTTCCCCGAAAGGATTACTTAACCAACCTTTCTCAGCATTATTTCCTAAACTCTGACAACAAAAATACCAAATGCCCGACCACAGTGGATTCGATGCGCGTAATGGTGATAAATCTGTTTCTATGACATCAATTCCTGCTTGTCTGAGTTGTCGATAGTGCTCTGGGATTATTCCACCATAAACTGAATTTATAGGATCAGTGATTAATTTAATTTCAATATTCGGTGTTAGACGCTTTTTTTTAATAAGTGCTTGAGTCAGTTCTTGTGTTAATGCGCGATGTTGATTTTGAGACTGACCAGTTTCAGGATTGAACAGAAACATATCTAACACAATTGTGGTTTGCGCTTGCTCAATAAGATTGAGAATTTCATCAAAAATCTGATGCTGCTGTCGCTGACCCGCCGTATCTATATAAGTTTGGTCTGCTAGGAATTTCACATTTGCATGCCGTAATTTACCGGAATAATTAAGCCCTTCTGGTAATGGTTTATAAATATGATATAGCGCTGAGGCTAAATAGCCGATGGTCAGCATACCGAGAATCAGACCAACATAACGTCGGTTTGACCAATTTAATTTTTGGTGAATTCGTTTAAATAGACGCATAACAAAAAACCTAGTCCGATACTTTCAGACTAGGTTTTAATTTACGTTTTTTCAAGCATTAAACTGTTTTTAACACGTTGAATTAAATTAGAACCCGTATTCAACGCCGACGGTAAAATTACGTCCAATTTGTGGAATATTCGATAAAAATGAATTGTGCGAATAAACCTGATCATCCAACAAGTTATTTGCTTTTAAATAAACCCGATAATCGTTGCGATTGTTTAACTGCCCAGCATAAGACACACCAACATTGACCATGTTATAACCTTGGGTTTCTTTTTCAAAGTCAGCAAATTTATCTTGCGTGAATACATGATAATACTCAACTAAACCAGACCAACCATCAGCAAAATTGGTTTCCACCTTTGTACCAAGTCGTCCAGCAGGAACACGTGGAGCATTTTCCCCCTCTATCTTGCCTCTTACATAATCACCAAACACACTCACCTTGTAAGTATCATTAATTTGATAGCCTAGCTGAGCCTCAGTTCCATAAAAACGTGCCTTATCCTGCGTATATTTAAGTCCACGTAAATTGCCTTGTTGAGCTACAGTTGCACCATAAATATAGTCTTCAAACCAATTGTGATAAACATGAACATGATAATCGAGCTGATCACCTTCATAATGGAGACCCAACTCTAGATTATTTGATGTTTCCTTATCAATATCTGGATTACCTAGCTCATATGTGTTTGTTGCAAAATGAAGACCATCTGCATATAACTCTTGAGCTAGCGGTAAACGTTGTTGATGAGACCCCACTAGAGACAACTTATAATTTGGCGCGAACTCCCAATTAGCTGCAGCTGATCCTGAAACAGCAGTCCCTGAGTAGTTCTTTTGATTGGAATCGACATCAATTTTTTGATGGTCTACACGAGCGCCCAATTCGACATGCACAGGACCAATCTGTTTATGTTCTAGTGCAAATAAACTGTACTTATTGGTTTTTGTATCCGCCATCAGAACATCATGACTATGACCATGATGTTCATGATCGTGATCACTATGATCATGGTCACCATGATCAACTTCATCATGGTCATGTCCCTCAGGCGCATTAAGTTTTATTTTTTGCTGAGATGCTTGTACACCTACAACACCCTCCCAACCTAACAACGGTATATGAACCAACTCTAAACGACCATCATAACCCTTACTTTTAAAGTTACTAATAACTTCATTTTCTTCTAGTTCATCATGCTCGTAATCTGTAAAACTTAAATGAGCTCGCAGCTTCTCAAATCCTTTTAATGGATCATTTAATTCAGTTCGCAAATCATAGCGTTCAGATTTTAAGTCAACCCATGGACCTGCAGCATTTTCGTGTTCATGGTCGTGCGCTGAATTAGGTGGTGGACAATGGAAATGATCTCCATGCAATTCACATCCATGATATTCATGACTATGACCAGGTAATCCATATTTATCTTGTCGATTACTATATGACAGCCCCACAAAGCCTCGATCATGGATCCATGAGCCGCCGACATTAACTGTTTGACCTTCTGAGAAGGTATTTTCTACACGTTTAGCACTTTCACGATGAGGCTCTGTCTCACCCTCATGATGATGTTCAGTGAAGTAACCTTTGAAAGGGATATAATCATTGGCTTTATGCTTCGTGCCTTCAACACGAAGTGCAAAATTTTCACCTATAGCTGATGTTACACCTGCACTCGCAAGTTTTTCATCACTCCCAGAGTTGTAGCGGACGCCCACTTGCCCCTCTAGACCATTAGCTGGCATTTGTGTCGGTATTTTTTGATCAGTCACATTGACTAAACCACCCACAGTTCCAGCTGCGTACAGTAATGTTGAAGGTCCTCGGATAACTTCCACTTGCTTCGCCAAAATAGGATCAACCGTTACGGCATGGTCAGGAGAAAGTGTTGATACATCTGCAGTTTCAGAAGCATGCTGTAAAACTTTTACACGCGGTCCATCTTGGCCACGAATCACAGGACGACTTGCACCTGTTCCATACTGATTAGAATAAACACCCAACTCATCGGCTAACGCATCACCTATGGTTGTTGGTCTTTCGGATAATTTTTTTTGATCAATCACATGATCTGCTACAGCGAAGTCAGCAGCTGTTTGAACCAATGGATGTGCGGTAGAAGAAATTGTATCTAATTGAACATTTTTTTGTTTTTGATCAGCATGTGCTGCGGATGCTATCACTGCCAAGACGGAGGCAGTAATGATATTTTTATGAAAGTTCATACGACAAGCTCAAAATTCGAGAATTTACAATTGTTGTTATAATATAACATTTCAACCAAACTTCAATCATATTTCATTCATTTACCCCAAATTAATTACCTTCATATAATTAAACCAATGGGTTACATATCAATGTTAATCTATAAAATTCGGATAGCATTTTTTTGATATATTTCAGCAATGCCCTTTACAATTTCACATGCTGTACTCGCACCAATTTTGCATAAAGCATCGAAAGGAACACTTCCTATTTCTGCTCTAGCAATTGGTTGCATGGTCCCTGACTTATTTCGTCTTTTTACAGACGAACATATCCAAATCTCACATCAATGGAGCGCATTGCTATATCCCAATTTATTGGTGGGAATGACATTCTGTCTATTGTGGTATGCACTATTAAGACCTACTTTTTTTAGATGGGCTGGTATTTACAATCCCTTAAAATTATCGAACTTTAGATCTGTCTTGCAGTTCTTCTTGCTGATCAATATTTCATTAATCTTGGGTATCAGCAGTCATATCCTTTGGGATGGTTTAACCCATGTTGATTACAGAACCTTTGCTTTTCATGATCTATTAGCTAAGCAAATCAATTTTTTCGGGCAACACTATCCCCTCCATCGCATTTTACAGGTCGGTACCTCTATTATCGTTTTGCCCTTTATTTTATGGTTTGCAAAACAATATTTTTGTACTTACCGTCAACCATTCAGAGTAACTCGTTCTATCACTATTTTTGCTGTGGTATCCGCGCTAATTGCAATATTAGGTGGATTATTTGGATTTATTCATTTCAACTCTAATTACAATACAGCCATTTTAAATGATCTATATGGTTACATTGGCTTCTCAATTAATTATTTCTTTAGAGGCTTTCTATTGACGTTTGCGATTTGTGCGCTTGTTTTTCAAATCCTAGATCAATTGGAATTATTCGAAGGATCGTCTTAATTTTAAATTTGCATTAAATAATAGGGCTTTCATAATCTTCTCCTTGTGACTGTAGTCTCAAAGAGGCATAATTCACCCTTTGTATAAAGGCGTTACGCTGTTTACGTATACGCTTTCATTAACCCATATAGTTGGATTTTTAACGCTATGATGCGAACTCATTACTGCGGTTCATTAACCGAAGCTCAAATTGATCAAACCGTTACACTTTGCGGATGGGTACACCGTCGCCGTGATCACGGTGGTGTAATTTTCCTTGATATGCGTGACCGTGATGGTCTAGTTCAAGTGGTTATTGATCCTGATACACCAGAAGCTTTCGAAACAGCTGATAAAGCTCGTTCTGAATTTGTTTTAAAAATTACTGGTCGCGTTCGCCGTCGTTATGCTGGTACTGAAAATGCCAACATGGTGAGTGGTCAAATCGAAGTATTAGGTAAAGAAATTGAAGTTCTAGCAGCGTCTGAAACTCCACCATTTCCATTAAATGATGATAATACTAATATTTCAGAAGAAATTCGTTTGAAGTATCGTTTCTTGGACATTCGTCGTCCAGAAATGTTAGAGCGTTTACGTTTCCGCTCTAAATTAACAAACCTTATTCGTAACTATTTCGAAGAAAATGGATTTTTAGACGTTGAAACACCTATTTTGACACGTGCGACTCCTGAGGGTGCGCGTGACTATTTAGTTCCAAGCCGTGTATCAAATGGTAGTTTCTACGCTCTTCCGCAATCACCACAGTTGTTTAAACAATTGTTAATGGTGGGTGGTATTGATCGTTATTACCAAATTGCTAAATGTTTCCGTGACGAAGACTTACGTGCTGACCGTCAGCCTGAATTCACACAAATCGACGTTGAAACATCGTTCATGAGTGACGATGACATTATGGATTTAATGGAACGTTTAACAGTTAAGATGTTTAAAGAACTTCTTAATGTTCAATTTGATAAGTTCCCACGTATGACCTATGCAGATGCAATGCGCGACTATGCGTCTGACAAGCCTGACTTACGTATTCCACTTAAACTCGTTGACGTTGCAGATTTAATGCAAGACGTAGAGTTCAAAGTATTCGCAGGTCCTGCTAAAGACCCTAAAGGTCGTATTGTTGCGCTTCGCGTACCGGGTGCAGGCTCTCTTCCACGTAGCCAAATCGACGAGTACACTAAGTTTGTAGGTATCTACGGTGCAAAAGGTTTGGCGTATATCAAAGTTAACGAACTTGAAAAAGGTATCGAAGGCTTACAATCTCCTATCGTGAAATTCATCGAGCCAATCGTGCTTGATCTATTAAAACGTGTGGGTGCTGAAAATGGCGATATCGTATTCTTCGGTGCAGATAAAGCGAAAGTTGTAAACGATGCAATGGGTGCTTTACGTATCAAAGTCGGTCATGACATGAAGATGGCAACTTGCGAGTGGGCACCACTTTGGGTTGTTGATTTCCCAATGTTTGAAGAAACTGATGATGGTAAATGGACCTCTGTTCACCACCCATTCACATTGCCAAAATCTAGCGTTGAAGAAGTGAAGAATAACCCAGGTGCTGCATTGTCTGTTGCTTACGATATGGTACTTAACGGTACTGAAATCGGTGGTGGTTCGCTTCGTATTCATAACCTAGAAATGCAAAAAGCAATTTTTGAAGCATTAGGTATTGGTGAAGAAGAGGCAGAAGAAAAATTCAGCTTCTTATTGAACGCTTTACGTTATGGTGCACCTCCACACGGTGGTTTAGCATTCGGTTTAGACCGTCTTGTGATGTTAATGACTGGCGGTTCTTCTATTCGTGATGTGATTGCATTCCCGAAAACGAAAACTGCGGAATGTCCTTTAACACAAGCTCCTGCACCAGTTGAATCAACTCAACTTCGTGATCTTGGTATTCGCTTACGTGAAAAACCAAAAGCTGAATCACAAGAATAACGTTTTGTTGATCTAAATAAAAACCCTGCAACTGCAGGGTTTTTATTTCATTGAGATAAACGCTCAAAAATGGCATAATCTCAGAAAATATTTAAGAGTTCATTCATATGGCTATGCGTCCTGATGTTCGTCGTCATACAATCATTATTATTGTATTTTGCATCGTGCAATGGGCATTTATGCGTTATATCTTGAATGAACAATTATTTAACCTCACCACTTATCAGCGTATCGTGTTCTTTAGTACGAGTAGTTTTATTGCAGCTTTTGGTTCAATCGCCGCACTTATTTATATGGTGATTAAAGGAAATGCGGATAAATAAGCATTGAGCTTACTTCCCTCTTCATTCTTCTCTTGCTTAAATTAAGTCAGTATTCATCTGACAAGATTCACCTATTATCAATAAATTATTAATTTTTAAATATAAATTAAATACTTAAGGGTTTAAAATTTTTAATAAAAACTTATGTCGATCATATTGGTGCACTATAGGAATCACAGATTGATCTTTATTGACTATTTTGCCATCTAACAAAGATATCTCTTCTTGCGAAAATAACCCTAAAGTTATTATATTGGAATCATTAGGTTGGCAGAATTGAATATTGGGTATACGACCATCGAATATCAACTTATTATGCATGGCTTGATCATAAATTCGATTCGACATGATTTTATATGGAATATTACAAAACTCACTTATCATTAACTGAATATAAGCCAGCATTGACTCTCGATCACCATAGCTTACTCCTGAACATGAAATCTGCTGCATTCCCATTTGCTCTAAGACTTCTACACCGTATGCATCTTTAATCCAGTCAGCGTTATAAGCCTCATCCTTTAATTTAACCTTTTGTTTTTCCATCCCGACATACAATCCATGTACGATGCCATCAAGTGGTGGAGCTTGGAAAATTACATCCCGAATATCAGATAAAAGAATTTTTTGAGCATTTGGACGAAGTCGAATCGCTTTTTGATACTCAAAGAAACGACCTACATGAGGATAACTCGCATAGTTCAAAGCGATTTCTTTCCAACCTTGCATTGGAATTTTAGCTACAAATTGAAAAAACAGAGTGGCGCAACGTCGTGCCAACTTATGTTTGAGTAATCCAACATAATCATTACGATAGTGTAGCTTACCCATAGAACTAAATTGGTAATTAATAGTGTAGTGTTGAATATGCTTTAAGTGTTTTCTATATTCTTCTAATTGTTTACGATAAATGATTAAAACAAGTTCACCATCAAATTCAGTATGATCTAAAGAGTTTATGAACGCTAAAATTTGAGAAACACTGTAACCTGTAGCAGCAGCTAGAATAACCTTCTCATCACCCATCGATATTTTTCCTATTTAAACTTAATTGTTCGGTGCTGATATACATCCAACAGTTGCTGAATGAGTCTAAACCACTCCCGTACAACCTTTTGTTTAAACGTCAATTTCTGCTTGATATGCTGTACTTGAATATCAAAACGCTTACGACGATTCTGCTCTAAACTACTTTCAAAAATTTCTTTTTGTGTAGGCTTTAATATATCGCTTTGAATACACAACCCAGGACTTAATTGATATGGAGTATACTGAGTTGACTGATCAAATAATTCAAAAACTATATGATCAACAGCCACCATTTCATCAAGACTTCGAGCATATTGCAATAATTGCTCACAAGCCTTTCTAGATAAAATATAGCCAGCACAACCTAAGTGTATACCATTCAGCTGATACAACGCTCGTTTACCAGGTACTATAGCTTGCTTTTGATAAGCCATTTTTATTTTTTTTGAGAAAACTTCAAGTTTGATTATATGTGTATCTTTTGGTATCCAATTATAATTCTCTAAAAGTAGATGACTCTCTTGACCCAGGTAAACATCATCTTCAAATATAGTAATAAAATCAAATTGCTCATCAACTGCTTTTTTCCACAAAGTGAGGTGACTCAATAAGCAAGCTATTTCACCTTCTGTAAGCTCTGTCTTTTGAAAATTTAGATCTAATAAGTTAATCGATTTCTGACAAGAATCAGGTGTAATCGCATTAAAAAACTCAAAACCAACATTTTGACGATTGAATTCAATGCTTATGTGTTCACGTCGGCTCTTAGCAGTCTCTAAGCTAATAACAAAATTTCTCATAATTCAGCTACTTAAACTCTACTTTTCTAGCAAACAAACATAGCCTCAACTTATGAATCAAACGAAGAAATTCTCGTTTGATTTTTTGATCAATGCTCAACATTTGTTTTGGTACTTTAAAATTGTTGCGGAAAGCATCTAGCGAACTAACGAGCGTAATTTCTTGCTTGAGAACTTTCTCTTGTATACAAATGGCAGGTTCCAACTGATAAACAATATAATCATTGTGTTTAAGCAAATCAGAGAATAGTATGTGATCCAATGGTTTCAACGTTGTTTGATGCTGAATATAGTTTAGAATATTCTTTATGGCTTTTTTCGAAAGTATATATCCCGCAGCCCCAAAGTGATCTGTTTTTAGCTCACTTATTACATGTTTTTCTTTACTTAATTTTGATTTTTTTAAAATTACTCTCTCGAAGAAAGTTTCAATCTTTAAAATATCTATATTTTGTTCTAACCAACTACTATCCTTTAAAAATAATGATGCATCTTCAGTTAAAAAAATGTCATCTTCAAAGATCGCAACATAATCCAAACCATCATTCAGCGCTTTCTTCCAAACAGTAATATGGCTCAATGCACACGCCAATTCACCTTCACTAATTTTAGTCAGGTCAAAAAAATCAAAATCGGATTTTATAATTTCGTAGGCTAAATCGGGAGTTAGAGCATCAAAAAACTCAAAATCAATTTTTTTTGCGTGAAATTCCTCAGTGATATGACTCCTTCGCTCATGAGCAGAAGGTAAACTTATAACAAAACTCTTCATATAAAATTGGGGATCTACTTTTTACTAAGCTTATAAAATAAAAAAAGTTAATAGATTATGGTTGTTAATAAATTTCACATTCAACAGTTCTAGTATGAAAAAAAACATATACATTATACTTTAATTTAGATTAATTAAAAAAATATCTATCCATAAAAGTTAGTTTTTCTAGTTTGTCTAATTACACATTAGAACATTTGCAATACATTTAAAAACTACATGAGAGTTTATCATTTTTAATGCCAATCTAAATGAGTGCTATCTTTCAATAATGATGGAGCTTGATAATTAAATGCTTTACCCTCAACAGCCATTTGATATTTTTCTAAATATCCATACATCATTTTTTCAGCATTAAAATATTCTTTAACATGTTCGTGGCACTGTAAAGGATCATATTTCTGATTCAAAATAGCATCGACTAACTCATCGGTTTGAGGTGAAAGTTTTCCACAAAAATGAGGAACTAATTCTGGAATAGCCCCATAAGGCGTTGAAAAAACTGGACACCCGAAATACATACTTTCGATAATCGCTAAACCAAATGGTTCATGCCAACGCACTGGAAAAATCAAACCTTTTGAACCATTTAATAGTGCGAGTTTTTCTTGACCGCCCACCATACCATGAAAACGAATATTTGGAGAAAATGTTAAGCGTATGCCTCGTTTAAAATTAAAGCGGTCACCACCCAATACATCTAATTTTTGCTTCGCTTTTAAAGCAACATTGATCGCACCTTTGACATTCTTTAAACGCCAAGCCGCTTTACCTAAGAAATGATAATAATCACGCTTGGCTTTCCAATTCACATTACCATAATTTGACCAATCGAGGCCGTTATAAACAAAACTGTTCGACTGATGTCTCTCTGCATGATTTTTTGAAACAAAAATAGTATTTCTATCTAACAAATCACCCACTTGAGCATTACCATGTTCTGTCACAACATAAGGTATATCAATTTCAAGGTTTTTAGGTTGGAATTGAAAATGAACGATATCTGTATTTTCAGGAATTAATTGATTCCAAGATTTAAAAGGATCAATTTCAATAACTTCTGCAAAATCACAAGTTGAGCCCTTCGGGACGATAAATGTGACTTTATGACCGAACTCGACTAATTTTTTTGCTAAATCCCAAATAACTCGCTCCGTTCCACCGTAAGCAAAAACTGGAATCGTCGACATATTTGCGATTACAATATTCATTTATTCTTCTCTTGATTCATTTGCCAAAGCATCACGTATTTATTAAAGGTGTATCCCATCGAAGCGATTGCCAAAAATAATCCATATGCTCCACCAACAAAATCACCTCGGATAATATATTCTCGAATAAATGAAAATATTGATCGAAATATTAAGGCAATTAAACTGACTTTTTTTCCATTTTTAAACTTATCTTTTGCCCAATCATGACTATATCGAACATTTTTGAGCAAGAAATGGTGTAAATCATCGTTGGTCAAATGAGCCAAATAACCTGGCAAACATTGTGCTGAAACCCCTTTTTGGTCTAAAGATTCATGCACTTCTAAATCTGAATACTTAAAATGCTCACGTGAATAAAGTCTTGCAAGTTTGTCGGTGTACCAGCCTCGTTTTTGAACTTCAACACCACAGAATAAATTCACTCGCGCCAAACTAAACACTCGATCATACTGTACTGGCTGCTTTAGAATTTCTGCAATGGAGTCACGTAAAGGTTGATCCAATCGCTCATCTGGATCCAGAACCAACACATAATCTTGAGTGGCATAACTTTGAGCCAATTGACGTTGCTTACCAAAACCTTTCCAATCAGTATTTACAAACCATTTTGCACCGTAACGATCAGCAATTTCTCGAGTATTGTCCGTGCTTCCTGAATCTAGAATGACGATTTCATCCACGAGATCAACCACACTATCTAAGCAATCTGCCAAATGTCTTGACTCATTTTTTAAAATAATCACCAATGATAAAGTGGATCTTTTTTCTGTCCCAAGCTCGATTGAAGTTAGATTCTGCAATGCTTGATGTTCAGCAACAAACTTTCCTTCGGCATTGTTATGATGTAGATCATACAAAATTGCATATTTATTAAAAGTATATTGCGCAAATATTAACGAGTATAAAAAACCATAGCGGCCTTTCAAAAAACGACCATCTACAATATATTGTTTTATAAATGCCCAGAATGCATGCAGTAAAATTGCAAATGATGAAGTTGATTTTCCACGATTAAAACGATCAACTGCCCACGCTTTCGCGTATTGGAGTCTTTTGCTGAGTAAAAATTCTGGTGTAGGTGCAGTATGATGCAACATGAATCCATTCAATGTTTCTGTTCTAGCTTGATTCAAAACAATAGATTCATGCACTAAATTATCGTTATATTGAAATGATTTAGGATATAAACGCCAATGCGCTTTTATTGACCAATAACGATTGTCAATCTCATGTCCAAAAACACAATCAACGCGTTTAATTCCATAAACGATATTTGCAGGTTGGTTTTGGATAACTTTTAAAATGCTTTGCTTTAATTCCTCAGTAATTTCTTCATCAGCATCCAACGCTAGAATCCAATCACCAGTCGCATAGCTTTGCGCCAATTGACGCTGTTTACCAAAACCAGGCCAATCTGTATTCACAAACCATTGACCGCCAGCAGCTTCGACCAGTTCACGTCCGTGATCAGTACTTCCAGAATCAAGCACAATGATTTCATCTACCCAACCACGCAATGCAGGTAAACTAACTGCTAAATTTTCAGCCTCATTTTTTACCATCATCACAACAGATAAACGGTATGCTCTTTCTTGTCTATTCAACATTTCCATGTTTAGCGCCAAGCATCCTTAATCCATTGACTTGGCAACACATAGCGGTACCATTTACCACCGCCACCATTCACAGCATCAGGTGGATTAATCTCACCATGGAAAATAATAATTTTAGCACCTTCAGGTTTTACTGGTGGCTTAAAAAACGCCATTGGGATTTTTTGTAAACAGTGATATTTATAACTTTTACACCAGCTATCTGGCCAATAGGTTTGCTTCGCATGTTTATCTACATACCATGACAAATAGGCTTGTTCATTACGGAATTTTTTTCGGATCTCATCAAAGTTCTCACGAAAATATGGTAATAATCCAGGGAAAGCGCCCAATTTAAAACGGTATACTGAGCTATTACCTGTGATTCGCCATGGTCGTTTCCAGTCATGAATAATTAAGAAATCACCAGGATATGTGAAAAAATCATCCATGTTATCAACGATAACAACATCCAAATCTAAAAATAGCGCGTTACCCTTTAAGCCATATAAGTCAGGCTCAAAAGTTGAAAGTTTGTTCCAACCACGCTCAGGCGCACCTTCAGGCAATGCTAACGGTGGAATAGGAAAGCATTTAACATTTGGATCAATTCCTTCTGTACGGTCAGTGAGACAAACCATCTGGAAATCAACAGTCGTGTGTCGTTTCACCATATTGTAAAGACGATTCACATACTCAGAACCATATTTGGTTCCCCACTTCATACACAAAACAATGTTCTGTTCTTGTGCAATCTCTTCTTCTAATAAGACATTGTTTTCATGTATTGACATGCCGTTTTATTCCACCGAATCAATAGCTGCATCATACCACAGAGTTAAAATATTCTTGAACGATAAGAATTCAAACTCGTCCAAATTGAAATCAAATCTTCATTAAATTGTCACGTCTTAGAAACCCTATTTTGTCAAATTAAATTTAATCTGGCTTGAACTAAAATAATGAAAATTACTATTGTCGGCACTGGGTACGTCGGTCTCTCAAATGCGATGATTTTAGCGCAACATCATGAAGTCACCGCCTTAGACATTGATCAAAATAAAGTAAATGTATTGAACAAGAAAATCTCACCTATACAAGACACAGAAATCTCTGATTTTCTAAGTAATAAACCATTAAACTTTAAAGCAACAACTAATGCTGTGGATGCATATTTTCAGGCAGACTATATTCTTATTGCGACACCAACTGATTATGACCCTACAACCAATTATTTTGACACTTCAAGTGTTGAATCTGTGATCACTGAGATTTTAAGTATCAATCCATTAGCGACGATCATTATCAAATCGACAGTTCCTGTAGGTTACACCCAACAACTAAAAAGTAAATTTGAAACACAGAATATTATATTTTCACCTGAGTTTCTCAGAGAAGGAAAAGCATTGCTGGATAACTTATATCCTTCAAGAATTATAATGGGTGAAAATTCTGAACGAGCACATCAATTTGCAAACATGCTCATAGAGGGTGCTTATAAAAAAGATTGTCCAGTCTTGTTCACTGACTCCACCGAGGCAGAAGCAATCAAACTTTTTGCAAACACCTATTTAGCTATGCGCGTTGCATTCTTCAATGAACTAGATACTTACGCTCAAATATACCGATTGGACACTCGCCAAATGATCGAGGGTGTTTGTTTAGATCCTCGAATTGGTAAATTTTATAACAATCCATCATTCGGTTACGGCGGATATTGTCTTCCTAAAGATACTAAACAATTACTCGCCAACTACGACCAAGTTCCAAGCAATTTAATTCAAGCCATTGTAGATGCGAATATTACTCGCAAAGATTTTATTGCACAGTCTATTTTGGAGAGATGCCCTAGCGTTGTTGGGATATATCGTTTGGTCATGAAAAGTGGTTCAGACAATTTTCGATCGTCAGCAATACAAGGTGTTATGCGTCGTCTCAAAGCACAAGGAATCAAGATCATTATTTACGAACCCACACTTTCAGAGAAAAAATTTCAAAACTCAAAAATCATCAAAACACTGGAAGAATTTAAAAAAAGAGCAGATTTAATTATTAGTAATCGTCATTGCGATAAACTAAATGATGTTGCAGATAAAGTGTATACCAGAGATATTTTTGGTAAAGATGATTAAAAAAGGACTCAATTGAGTCCTTTTTTCAAAGCATTAATTACTTCACATATGTTAACCAGTGAGCATATTTAGGGTCTTTACCTTGTACGGCATCGAAGTATGCTTTTTGGATTTGTGTTGTGATTGGACCACGAACACCTTCACCGATTTGACGATCATCATATTCACGGATTGGCGTTACTTCTGCCGCTGTACCTGTAAAAAATGCCTCATCAGCGATATAGAATTCATCACGTGTGATACGGCGCTCTACAACGTCATATCCAAGGTCTTTCGCAATCGTAATAATCGTTTGACGAGTAATACCATCAAGAGCACCACCAGCGATATCAGGGGTATGAATCACGCCATCACGCACTAAGAATACGTTTTCACCTGAACCTTGACACACATAACCTTGTGGATCAAGTAACATTGCTTCGTCATAACCTGAGTGCGCAACTTCTTGGTGTGCCAAAATAGACAGCGTATAGTTTCCTGATGCTTTCGCCTTACACATCGTCACGTTAGGGTGATGGTGTGTAAAAGAAGAAGTTTTTACACGAATACCCTTCGCCATTGCCTCTTCACCAAGGTAAGCGCCCCAGCTCCACGCAGCAACCACTGCATGAATTGTATTATCCGTCGCTGCAATACCTAGCTTTTCCGAACCAATAAAGATAATTGGACGTAAATAGCAAGAAGCTAATTTATTTTCACGCACCACATCAATTTGAGCTTGTTCTAATGCCGCCTGATCAAACGGAACTTTCATTTGATAAATTTTGGCAGAGTTTAAAAGACGTTTAGTGTGTTCTTTTAAACGGAAAATTGCCGTTCCATTCGGAGTTTCGTAGGCACGGACACCCTCAAACACACCCATACTGTAGTGTAAAGTGTGTGTTAAGACGTGAGTTTTTGCTTCACGCCAATCAACTAATTGTCCATCTTGCCAAATAAAACCATCACGATCAGCCAAATTCATGACCTAAACTCCAAATTTTTATACACAGTCATTTTTATCCAACTACTGATGCAGTTGGATCTATTAATCTTTGCCATAGCTTGCAAACGACCTTACGGGTATCGAGCCAATTCGCAGCACTCACTTGCATGGATTGATTTGCAAGGGCTAAACGATGACTCTCGGCACGTTCACGGAGATAAGCTTGAATCAATGCTGTCGCATCGGCGCTGGATAAGCAGCCAGTTTTTGCGGCATCCTCAAGGATTCGTACATTGTCGGAGTAATGGGCGAGATCAGGATTCGTCCCACTCCATGCTAATACTGCATACTGTGCCATAAATTCGATATCAACGATACCACCTGCATCCTGTTTTAAATGAAAAATTCCATCTTTTTTTTGCTCATTTGATGAGCCTAAATGGTCTTTCATTTTTTGACGCATTTTTAGCACTTCTGTTCTTACCGTTTCTTCATTTCGAGGCAAAGTTAAAATACGACAGCGTAATTCCTCAAACTTTTCTCTTAAGCTTTGCTCACCCGCTATACTACGCGCACGAACAATCGCTTGATGCTCCCAAAGCCATGCATTTTTAAGTTGGTATTGCTCAAAAGCCTTAAGGCTTGTAACGAGAAGCCCAGCTTCTCCTGAAGGACGCAATCGTGTATCAATCTCATACACACGACCATCTAAAGTTTGGGTTGTCATCAGCGACATGAGCTTTTGCCCAACACGCATCGCAAATTCAAAACCACTAATTGGTTTCAAGCCATCTGTATCTGCCTGTTCATCCATATAGTGGATAAAGACTAAATCAAGATCTGAACCATACCCAAGTTCGATACCGCCTAATTTCCCATACCCAATGACAGTGAATGCCATATGATTTTTTGAACAACGTTGACCATCTGCATCTACTGGGTAACCATGTTTTTTTGCTGTAATTTGATATGCCAAATTCAAAGTTGCTTGAACTGAAACCTCAGCAATATCGGTGAGCGCATCAGACACACGCATCAGTGGACTTTCAGCCAATACATCACTTGCTGCTACAGTCAAAACATTCGATTTTTTAAATAAGCGCAATACACGCATTTGATCTTCCACTTGATCAATTTCAATACGCAGCAGCTGCTGTCTGAGTGAATCCTCCAAATCTTGGCGTTTAGGTAGCTCAAAATCCATTGATAAAAACTCATCGAGTAAAACTGGATAATGGGTTAGCTCTTCACAAATCCATGGGCTTACAGTCGCCATTTTAACGAGTCGCTGTAATGCTCCTTTACTTTCAATTAACATCACCAGATAGACTGTTCGCCGCATCACAGATTCAACCAGTGGCATCAGCCTTACCAAAGCGACTTGTGGATTATCCGATTCAAGAACAGCTTGAATCAGATGAGGCCAAAACTCTTTTAAACGATTAACTGCTTTAGCGGGTAATTTTTTGATGGCATGTCCATACCAAAATTCACGAACCAAATTTTTAGCAGACTCATCTAAAACTTCATTCAATTGCTGCTCTATTTGGCTAAAGCTTTCAACCAATGGATCTACTTCTTTTTCTTTAATTAAATGCTCAAACTGATAAGTTACTATAGCGCGCTTCTCATTGAGAACATCTAAGAACGCATCCCAACTTTCAAATCCAAGTGTTTCTACGATGCGATTTCTTTGGTCAACCTCAGTAGGCAGTGATTGCGTTTGTTGGTCATTTAAGGCTTGAATAGCATGTTCCACACGACGCAAGAATAAATAAGCATTTTCAAGCTCATCTACCACTTCAGGTTCAAGTAATCCAACAACCCCCAAATGATGTAGACTCACTAAACATTGACGGTCTTGTAGCTCAAGTTTTGAACCACCATAAATCAACTGGAAAACTTGAACGATAAACTCGACTTCACGAATACCACCTGCACCAAGTTTAATATCATCTTCAATATTTCTACGTTGAACTTCACGCTCAATCATCGCTTTCATTTCACGCATCGCTGCAAAAGCAGTGTAGTCCACATAACGGCGGAATACAAAAGGTCGAGTCATTTCCAGAAGCTCATCCCCTTCCTTTCCTCCTGTAACAATACGCGCCTTTATCCATGCATAACGCTCCCACTCACGCCCATGTTGACTGAGATACTTTTCAAGTGCCGCATGACTGATTGCTAGTGCTGAACCATCACCCCATGGTCGCAATCGCATATCCACTCGGAATACAAATCCATCTGCGGTGATATGTTCCAACAAATAAATAATTTTTTGCCCCCAAAGGATGCAAAATTGCTGAACATCAATACATTTACGACCATTGGTTTCACCTTGCTCATCGAAGGCAAATATAAGATCAATATCACTGGATAAATTAAGTTCCTGAGCCCCCAATTTACCCATTGCAATCACGATAAGGTCTTGAAGCTTACCGTTATAGCCGATCGGCTCTCCATGTTTGGCTTGCAATGGACGATAAGCGAAGCTTTTGGCTGCATCAATACTGGCATCGGCAAAGTCTGAAAGCTCACGAGTCAATGTAATAACTGAAATGAGGCGGTTCGCATCCTGCCAAATCCACCGAAACATTAACCGTGCTCGCAAAATTCGAATTTTTTGCATCCATTCTTTTTCATCCTGAATGTCAGCAAGTTCTTTTTGTACAATGTGATAGATTTGTTCAGTACTTAAAAATTTATTAAATTGATCAGATGAATAATCTTGTTCTAATAATGTTTGATGTAAATTATAAACTTGTTCCGCGTATTGACTGGCTCTAAGAGTTTTTTGCAACTGATCAGCATTCATTTGAAAAAAAGCCTGAATAAATCTAAAACTCTTTTATATCAGTCCTTACGCAATTTGTGGACTATTTAGTTCACTTTTTCCAAAGATGTTTGATTACTCGTATTTGGGGTGGCAGGTAACGCTGCATGAGTGTCTGCTTCAGGTAATATGACTTTAAAAGTCGTACCTTGACCTTGTTGAGAACTGACACAAATTTCACCATGATTCAAATCAACAAATCTTTTACATAACACCAAACCTAAACCAGCACCTTTTTCACCAGATGTACCACGAATAGATACCTTCAAATCCGGTTGAAAAAGCTTCTCAATTTGCTGTGATGTCATACCTAAACCTGTATCGCGAATGGCAATTTCGACACCTTGATCGCATTTTGATGCTTCGATATAAACTTTTCCAGTTCCATCCACATGAGTAAACTTCAAAGCATTGGATACCAAGTTTTGAATCACTGATGTGATCATATTAATGTCGGCAAAGACTTTTAACTCTTGCGGCACACTTTCAATTAATTGAATATTTTTTTTCACAGCCAACGTGTTTAAAACATCAAAAACGATTTTTGTCACCTGTTTAAGCTCAAACTGAATAGGATGATAGACAAATCTCCCGCCTTCAGCCATTGCCCAATTTAATAGGCTTTCCAATAAGTTATAAGTCGATTGAGCGGTATCATGTAAATACTCAGCGATATTCTGTACACTGTCCTCATCCAAACTTTCACGCTCATTGGCCAATACATCAGAAAAACCTAATAAGCCATGAAATGGTGCGCGTAAATCGTGTGCAATGATTTGAAAGAATTTTGTTTTACTGAAATTAAGCGCCGATTGTTGTTCATATAATTCTTTGAGTTCCGCATAATCCGAATGAAGCTCTAATATACGAATCAAGCTCATTGAAAAATCATAAACCAGTTCTAAATTATGATCATCAAAAGGTTGGTGCTGATTATCGAATAAAATCACTTGACCAATTGAAAAATCATCATTCACTTTTAAATCAATGGCTATAATTCGCTCGTGATCAACTCCGAGTTGATGAATATGTGCTGAAAAAGATGAATAATTAGGATGATCACGACTGATCGAAGTTTGTCCCGCGAAATATGGTAATAATTTTGCTTTTTTATTGGCATTAAAAGCTTTAAATCCATTTGGAGAAGAATGCCACACATATGGTTCATCATGAAAAGCTAAGATTGCTGACTCCGCATTTAAAATGCCACGCGCAAATCTTAAAAAACTCTCAAGTTGATTTTTTGGCGTTGATACACCGAGTAAAAGAGACATTTTGCAGGCACTGAGCTGATCAGCTTGATCGACATCTATAAATTCTATTTTCATGTCTACATCCTGCCATGGAGTAAAGGGGAATAATGATCGATTACATTTTATTTTTTCATTTCACAGTAAAGAAATGAAACCTTATTTCATCAAGACTAATACATTCTCAAATATTAAGAAAGTGCATTTTTGGGGACTGAATATCTAGCTAAAGCATGAGTCATACTTTACAAAACGTAAGCGTCTAGTGAAGATCGATTGAATAAACCATAACTATTTATTATTAAAATAAAATTTACTCAATCCTTATCTTATATTATTCATCAAATCTTCATTTGAAATTTTAAAATTCCTTTATTTATTTAAAACAAATAAAAAGGCCCTCAAGTCTGAATATGCTTGAAGGCCTTTAAGTATTTGGTCCCGAGGGTCGGACTCGAACCGACACGTCATCTCTGACAGCGGATTTTGAGTCCGCCGCGTCTACCAATTTCACCACCTCGGGAAAGGTTGTGTTCGGTATAATATCGTTTTTCTTTTCTTTGTCAATGCATAACCTGACTCAAGCGCCTATTTTTAAATCAATAGTATGCATTATGCTTTTTTAACCACCAAACTCAACTCGAACTGGGCAAAAAAAGCATATACTAATGCCAAAATTTTTGCTGATTCCATTTTTATATTCTTATGCAACTTTCTGATTTTAACTTTGAACTCCCAGACGAACTTATTGCCCGTTACCCTCTTGAAGAGCGAAGCGCTTCTCGCTTACTTCATCTTAAAGCCGATGGCCAATATGACGATCACCAATTTACCGATATTTTAGACCTGTTTAATGAAGGTGATTTATTAGTTCTCAATGATACTAAGGTAATGAAAGCTCGCTTGAAAGGTAAGCGTGCTTCAGGTGGTGCGATTGAGGTTCTGGTTGAAAGAATGCTTGATCAATTTATTGCTCATTGCCATATCAAAGCAAGTAACTCGCCAAAACCAGGTGCTGAGCTTTTTGTCGGATCAGATGAGGTTAAAGTTACGGTTCAAGGGCGCCATGAAAATCTCTATGTGGTGGAATTTTCCAAACCAATCTTAGATGTATTGGATCAGTATGGTGCATTGCCTATTCCACCTTACTTCAACCGAGAAGCAGAAGATATTGATACTGTACGTTATCAAACCGTATTTAATGATCCTACAAAAATTGCCAGCGTTGCAGCTCCAACGGCATCTCTGCATTTCGATGAACAACTATTAAAAAAACTCGAAGATAAAGGTGTAAACAAGACATTTGTCACTTTACATGTAGGTGCAGGTACATTTTTACCAGTACGTACAACCGATATCGAAAATCACATCATGCACAGTGAATGGTGCCAAGTCAGCGATGAAGCTATGGCGTTGATTAAAGCCACTAAAGATCGAGGTAATAAAGTGATTGCCGTCGGAACGACTGCAACACGCGCAACAGAAAGCGCAGCTCAAGCCAATGGTGGCGAACTGAAGGGCTGGACTGGTGATACTCAGATTTTTATTTATCCTGGTTATGAATTTAAAGTGGTAGATCGCTTGATTACTAACTTCCACCTTCCAGAATCAACATTATTAATGCTTGTTTCAGCCCTGTCCAATCGTGATTATATTTTGAATGCGTATCAACATGCTGTAAAAGAACGCTATCGTTTCTTTAGTTATGGTGACGCAATGTTGATTGACCAAGCAAAAGATTAGGATCTGATCTATGCCGATTGATTCTGTTCAGCAACTGCTTCACCTTCGCACCCGAAAGAATAAGCAAATTATGGCCAGTGTTGATCGGCTTTGGGCTCTTGGACGTTCTGCTCAACATTCTGATGACATCCTGCAAGGATTACATCCATGGGGTTCGAATACCCAACTCTTTTTTCACAATGGCATACCTAAATTTTTTGTTACGCTTGCCATCATATTCATTGTTTTTTCGCTCTTTCCTATTTTTGACACATTAAAATGGATGGCATATAGCGCAGCGGCGATACTTATCCTGATTGCATATATTATTTATGAACCAAATAAACCTATTCATGAAGTGATTTCATTTCTTGAAGAGCGAATGATTGGTTTTAAATTCGGTATAGAAGCTTATTCAACGCCATCACACCTTGGAACAAATAGACATAACACCTTGATCATAAGTCAGCTAAGGCAAAAATTTCCTTTGTTTAACCAAGGTAACCATGCCAATGACATTTTAAAGTTTGCCTCTACCACGTGGAAAAACCCTCAAAACCAAGATTTCCCTGTTATGCTTTTTCATTACCGATATATTGATGAAATCAATCTGCCAGAGCAAAACAAAACACCACAAAAATTAAAAAAAATTGAACGTCATCGTTGGGGCGTATTTGTATTTGATATATCACCACTAGGATTAGCGACAACCAGTAGAAAGAGAGGTTTCACCGCACCATATATAGAACGCTGGGAGAGCAGCGATTTAGAGCTACGTAAAAAAGTTCAGATTTACGGTACAGATCGCTTACAACTCGCAAAGATCATGACGCCATCGACCACACTCAAACTGATTGAATTTTATCGACTTCACCAGGGCGACTTAATTTTCCACCCTCATGACCAAATCATGTGCTATTTGGGAGAGCGCGATTTATTTGAAATCACGCACAAGCTTGAAATCAAAGACATTAAAAATATATCCGCTTTGCGCGGTTACTTAAGAACATTAACCATGCCAAATTATCAACAACTCAAACAGAGCATGCTAAACTTAGTTGCATAATAACGATCATATTAGGTAATGCGTGTGGGCTTATTCATTTTTCTTTCCATCTTTGTTTTGATTATTGTTTGGGGAATATGGGTTCGAAATAATATCGTTCGATATCTGAATGCTTCTCAGCGTGCTTGGTCAGATGTCGCAAATTTTGAACGTCAGAAAATTAAAACATTAGAGCATCTTGAGCAAAATTTATCTCAATACACTGAGTTTGAAAAATCAACATTAGAAAATATCACAGCCTTACGCCAACAAATCCTAAATCTCAATACACAATCAACTGATGTAGCTCAGCTTCAGCATATTGAAGCGCTAAGTCAGTCGTTAATGAAAAGTTTAAATGTGGTTGTTGAAAATTATCCAGATCTCAAAGCTGATCAGCTTTACAACCAAATGATGCATGACATTCAAGAGCAAAATGAAAATGTCAGTGCTGCAATTTCAATATTCAATCGAAATGTCGAAGAGTTTAATAACTTGATTCAAATTTTTCCAAATAACTTAATCAACAGTATCAGCCTCGCAAAGAAACCTATTCGCCCATTTACAGATCATCAAGCGCAACAAAATTTTGATTATCGCCCTAATTTCAAATAAGGATTCCACCTTAAAAAGTGGCAATATCTTAGAGAATCACGTTGTTTATCCATTACGATTTATTCATATTAGGATACGCTAAAAACTGTATACCTGGGCGAAAAATATGCAGATATCTTCATTGTTTAGCAAGATCATGAATCTCTTGTAATTTTTCATAAACAAAAATCCAAGTCGTTAAGAATAATGTAATTTTTCTAGCATAAACTGCGCGAATCTAGGAAAATAGAGCGCTTTATCGCTATCAATCAGCGAACTGTTTTTTCGCCTCGATTTGGACAATTTATGAAGTTTGAAAAATTAGGTCAGTCTGGTCGCGCTCGACGCGGACGCTTAACCTTGGAACATGGTGTCGTTGAAACACCGATGTTTATGCCTGTCGGAACTTACGGCACTGTTAAAGGCATGCTCCCACGTGATATTGAAGAAATTAAATCACAGGTCATTTTAGGGAATACCTTTCATTTATATCTACGCCCTGGCCTAGATGTCATTCGTGAGCACGGTGGTCTACATGGTTTTATGAAATGGAATAAACCAATTTTGACCGACTCTGGTGGCTTCCAAGTATTTAGCTTAGGCGCAATGCGTAGTATCAAAGAAGACGGCGTAACATTCCGCTCTCCAATTGATGGCTCTAAAGTCTTCCTTTCTCCTGAAATTTCAATGGATATTCAACATACATTGAATTCAGATATCGTGATGATTTTTGATGAATGTACACCCTATCCAGCGACTCACGAAGAAGCTCAGAAATCGCTACAACTTTCATTACGTTGGGCAAAGCGTTGTAAAACTCAACATCATGATGTGTTAAAAAACCGCAATGCCCTGTTTGGTATTATTCAAGGCGGCATGTATGAAGACCTCCGCCAAGAATCACTAAATGGATTAAAAGAAATCGGTTTTGATGGATATGCGATTGGCGGTCTTTCTGTAGGCGAGCCAAAAGAAGAGATGATCAAAGTCCTTGATTATCTTCCAGAGCAAATGCCTGCGGATAAACCACGTTATTTAATGGGTGTTGGCAAACCAGAAGACATCGTTGAAGCTGTTCGTCGTGGTGTAGACATGTTTGACTGTGTAATGCCAACTCGTAACGCACGTAATGGACATTATTTTGTTACGGACGGTTTAGTGCGTATACGAAATGCGAAATACCGCCATGATCAAAGCCCACTTGATCCGCATTGCGATTGTTACACCTGTACCAACTTTACCCGTTCGTATCTATACCATTTAGAAAAATGTGGTGAGATGCTTGCATCAATGCTTGGCACAATCCATAACCTTCGTTATTACTTGCGTTTAGCAGAAATGATGCGTGATGCATTAGATAACGGAACATTTGATGATTTTGTTCACGATTTTTATGCACGCCGTGGGCTTGAAGTACCTCCTTGTCCGCAAGATTAATACATCAGTATTTGCGCTGAGCAAAAAGACAATGTAAATTGCTGAACAAGCCGATTTTTTATCATCTTTTTTGATATTTTTAGTTTAGGAAAATGAAATGAGCCTTTTTATTTCGACTGCACATGCAGCTGGTGAAGCTGCACAACAACCAAGCTTAGTTGCTAACTTATTGATGATTGCAGTATTCATTGCAATTTTCTACTTCTTAATTTGGCGTCCTCAAGCAAAACGTGCGAAAGAACATCGCACTTTGGTTGAGAGCTTAGGCGTTGGCAGCGAAATCGTTTTTGCAGGCGGTTTAATGGGCCGTATTACTAAACTCGAAGGTGATTTCGCTGTGGTTGAATTAAACCGTGGCAACGAAGTTAAAATTCAGCGTGCAAGTGTGATTTCAGTATTACCTGAAGGCACTCTAAATAACCTTTAATTATAAAATAGTCGTGCAGCTGCACGACTTTTTTCATTTTAAGAAGAAAGCGAATGCGTTACCCAGCATGGAAATATTTACTCATTCTAGTTGTACTAGTCGTGAGTACATTATATGCCCTGCCAAGTTTGTATCCTGATGAACCAGCCGTCCAAATTTCTGGTGCAAAAGCTGGTTCTGTCATTGATGACACAGTGATTCAAAAAGCAGAGCAACTATTAAAAAGCAACAATATCCAATCCCACAATAACAGCTTTACTCAAAATGCTGCCCTTCTACGTTTAGACAGTTCTGAAGCCCAATTAAAAGCAAAAGATATCCTACGTGAAGGTCTGGGTGAAAACTATGTTGTTGCATTAAACCTCGCGCCAACAACACCTGAATGGTTACAGAAAATCGGTGCACGACCAATGAAACTTGGTCTTGATTTGCGTGGTGGTGTCCACTTCCTCCTTGAGGTGGATATGGACAAAGCGATTGCGCAGCGCATGGAAACATCGGCTGCTGATTTGCGACGCGAATTCCGTGAGAACAAGATCAAATTCAATAGTCTTTCATTGAATAACAATGCGATCACTGTTCAATTTGCTAACAATGAAGATCGTGCAGCAGCGATGGATCAACTTCGTAGTAACGGTAATAAATATACTCAACAAGCACTTGCAACTGAAAATGGTGCCAGTCTTCGTTTAACCTATACAGATACCACAAAGCAAGAAATTCAGTCGTATGCGTTAGATCAAAACTTAACAACACTTCGTAATCGTATTAATGAACTTGGTGTTGCAGAAGCATTGGTTCAAACCCAAGGTAGCAACCGTATCGTGGTTGAATTACCAGGTGTCCAAGACACAGCTGAAGCAAAACGTATCTTAGGTCGTACAGCAAACTTAGAATTCCGTTTGGTATCTGATCTAAATGATCAATATATTGATCCTTATTCAGGGAAATATAATGGTCAACCCTTACCTCCAGGGACAGAAGTATTCGCCTATGAGTCTTTAGACAGTGGTCGTGAACTTTTACTTAACCGTAATCGTATTCTGACGGGTGAGCGTGTACAAAATGCTTCTTCAGGCTTTGGACAAGATAGTGGTACAGCAGAAGTTAACATTACCCTTGATAATGCAGGTGGTAAGTTAATGTCAGATGCGACTCGTAGCGCTGTTGGTAAGCGTATGGCGGTACTGTTCATTGAGAATAAACAACGTATCAGTTACGTTGAAGATCCTGAAACAGGTGCACAAACTGAAGTACGCACACCATATACTGAATCTGTCGTCATTAATGCAGCGAATATTCAAGCAGTACTGGGTTCACAGTTCCGTATTACTGGTTTAGATTCACCTCAAGAAGCAGCTGAGCTAGCTTTAATGCTTCGTGCAGGTGCGCTCGCTGCACCAATGTACTTTGTTGAAGAGCGTGTTATCGGTCCAAGCCTAGGTCAAGAAAACATCGATAAGGGCGTACTATCCACTCAAATTGGATTTATCCTAGTCGCAATTTGGATGGTGGTATTCTTCCGCTTATTCGGTGTCATTGCGAACTTCGCTCTAGTATTCAACTTAGCCATGATCTTGACGGTTATGTCTTGGATCGGTGCTTCATTAACGCTGCCAGGTATTGCAGGTATCGTGATTACCATCGGTATGGCAGTGGATGCAAACGTTCTGATTTGCGAGCGAATACGCGAGGAACTTAAATGGGGGGCATCGCCTAAACAGGCGATTGTTGCAGGTTATGATCGAGCTTATAACACCATCTTTGACTCGAACTTAACCACATTCCTTGTTGCATTTATTCTCTTTGCCATTGGTACTGGTCCGATCAAAGGATTTGCCGTGACACTCATGATTGGTATTGTTTGCTCGATGTTTACTGCGATTACAGTAACGCGAGCAATTGTACAGATCATTTACGGTAAAAAACGTAACTTGAAAAAGTTGAGCATTTAGGAGATCTATCATGACTGAAAATACTCAACTCGAATCAAAACAGTACGGCCGTCCAGACAACGAACGCGTAATTCCTTTCATGAAGATTGCAAAGCCAGCAGCTTGGCTTTCAATCATCCTGACTATTGCAAGTATCTTCTTTATCGCGACTAAAGGTCTGAATTTAGGATTAGACTTTACTGGCGGTGTTGCAGCTGAACTGAATTATGCCAATCCTGTAAAACCCTCTGAAGTGACGCAAGCATTAAGTGATGCGGGTTTTAATGATGCTGTTGTTCAAACCTTAGGTTCTGAACGAGATTTAATGGTTCGTATGCCCGTACAAGAAGATATTGAAGCGGAAGATCTAACCAAAGCAATTACCACCGCAGTTCAATTAGACAATAATACCGTGACTGTACCTAAGGTAGATGTTGTTGGTGGTCAAGTCGGAAACGAACTTTACATTAAATCAGCAGGTGCTGTGGCTTTGGCACTGATTATCATGCTGATTTATGTGACGATTCGCTTCGAATTCAAGTTGGCGATGGGTGCCGTACTCTCTTTGTTCCACGATATTGTGGTAACACTTGGGATTTTCGCCCTCATGCAATGGCCTTTTGACCTAACCGTTTTAGCTGCTCTTCTAGCAATTATTGGTTTCTCATTAAACGATAATATTGTTGTCTCGGATCGTATTCGTGAGAACTTCCGTAAAATTCGTGGGGCAGAACCTCTTGAGATCATCAATATTGCATTGACTGAAACCTTACGTCGTACCATCCACACTTCGATGACGCTATTGCTTGTGGTCGTTGCTATGATGATCATGGGCGGCGATGGTTTGAAATGGTTCTCGATTGCAATGTTTGTCGGTGTTTTTGTCGGAACATATTCTTCGATTTATATCGGTACTGCATTTGCATTGTGGCGTGGTCTGAACCGCCAAGACTTTATTGTTCAAGTAAAACCTGAATTTGAAGAGGAAGAAGAAATTCCTCAATAAACATTCAGTAAAAAAAAGCCCATCAAATGATGGGCTTTTTTAATGTTGAGTGATTTGAATTTGAGGAATTGCAAAACCACGGCAAGAGTATTCACTTCGCCATGCGACTGTCAGCATACAATCCATGACTTCAAAATTCTGATAAGCAAATACCCCTAAGACTGGATGCTCACAAACCCCACCCATGTGTGTGGTATGGGCATTGGTATTCAACTCATTTAAGCTCATGCGGATTCCCATCCCATGTGCCTTCAAAACTGCTTCCTTAATGGTCCAGACTTTAAACCAATAGCGAGTATCAAAATCCAATGATGCCCATATCGCATATTCATTTGGATGAAATGCATGTTTGGCTAAGGCTTCGAATCGAATTGATCGATTCAGCTCCTCAATATCCACACCCAAATCTCGAATGTGATGTGAGGTAGCTAAAGCATAATAATGTTGACTATGACTATGATTAAACTGAAAGTCTGAAAATTCCTTCAAAAAAGGTTTTCCATCTTTTGTTAGGTCAATATCCTCATTTTTTATTGTTCTGTTTAATTTACTTCCTAGTAAGCAGTTGCGATATTGGTAAATCATGTTTTTTCTAAGACTGATTTCTTCTGCACGTGTGATATTTTTAGGAATTTGTAAAAAAGAAGAAATTTTTGAAATATCAATTTGAATATGACGGGTCATAATAGGGTTCTCAATGATTTCATTTATCTTAATTTATTCGCATCATAAAAAAAGCCCAAACTTCACATTTGGGCTTTCTGAACTGAATTTACAATTGATTAACCGCGTTTGAACTTCTTCTCGGCTTTCTTAAACTTCTGTACATAACGACGTTTTCGTGCCGCAGTACGTTCATCAATTTGAGATTTACGACCTTCAAATGGGTTTTCTGAAGTTTTGAATTCAATTTTTACAGGTGTACCTTCAAGTTTATACACTTTACGGAACACGTTTTCTAAGTAACGACGATAGTCAGCTGGTGTTTTATCAACTTTATTACCGTGAATCACAATCGTAGGTGGGTTTTGACCGCCAATATGCGCATAACGCATTTTAATTGCGCGACCTTGAACTTTAGGTGGATGATGCGCATCTGTTGCATCTTTTAAGATCTCAGTGATTTTCGCTGGAGATACTTTCAAACGTGAAGATTCATATGCACGATGAATTGAAGGATAAAGCTCACCCACACCTGTACCATGCAAAGCAGAAATTAAATGGATTTTTGCCCATGGAATAAAGTCAAAACGACGCTCAACATCCAATTTACATTGTTTGCGATCATATTCTGACATATTGTCCCATTTATTGATCGCAATCACCATCGCACGACCAGCTTCAATCGCATATCCAATCAAATGCAAGTCTTGCTCAACAATACCTTCACGCGCATCAACAACAACAACGACAACGTTGGCATCTTTCATTGCTTGTAAAGTCTTTACGATTGAGAATTTCTCAATCATTTCATCCACTTTGCCTTTACGACGAACACCAGCAGTGTCAATGAGCGTATATTTTCGACCATCACGCTCAAATGGGATGTAAATTGAGTCACGTGTAGTACCAGGCTGGTCAAAAGCAACGACACGTTCTTCGCCCAGCAAGCGATTGACCAATGTTGACTTACCTACGTTAGGACGACCAATAATCGCTAGACGAAGCCCAGTATCTTCATCGCGCTGTTCACTTAAGTCATCTTCTGGCACATCTTCAAGCACTTCTTCGAGCATTTGTTGAACACCACGCCCATGGCTTGCAGCCACTTGCATCGGTTCACCCATACCCAACTTAAAGAACTCAACCAATGCTGCCTCTGCATGGACACCATCGACTTTGTTGGCAACTAAAAATACTTTTTTACCGAGTGAACGCAACTCACGCGCAATCTGTTCATCAGATGCTAAAAGACCTGCACGCGCATCAACAACAAAGATGATCATATCTGCTTCATGAATCGCAGTTTTAGACTGCTCTGCCATGTAAGAGTCGATCCCACCTTCGTTTTCGCCGATACCGCCAGTATCTACAACGATAAATGATTTATTTTGATAAACTGCATCACCATATTTACGGTCACGAGTAAGACCGGCAAAGTCTGCAACAAGCGCGTCACGACTTTTGGTAATCTGGTTAAACAGCGTTGATTTTCCGACGTTCGGACGACCAATGAGCGCAATAACGGGTTTCATAGATTAACCTTTAACAAGATCAGCCAACTCAATTGGCCTGAACATCAGAAACTGTGGAAGAAGTTAGACGAATCATCTACTTAAAAATAAAAATGTCGGGGTCTGAAAATTCAACACCCCGAACTTAAAATATGTATTCAGCGACTAGTTTACCATAAGCAGAGAAAAAATTAACGATTCTGCCAAATTGTAAGTGCGCCTGTACGTGTCACTGAGTAAAGCTGATTGTTTACTACACGTAACGAACGTACTTCACCACGCGTTTTTTCGCGACCAACAAGTTGACCATTTTTAGGATCTACAAGGTGGAGTACCCCCTCATAATCACCTACCACTAAATACTGTCCCAACATTACGGGGTTGCTTAATTGACGGTTAAGCAATTGATCATTAGTCCATAATGGCTGACCCGTCACCAGATCAAACGATACAATTTTACCATCTGTTTGCGTGACGAAGACTTGGCGACCTGCAACTTCAGCACGGTTAATACTGCTTGCATCTTCACTCCAAATCACACGTTGTGAAACTAGATCTAGTACAGTGACTTGACCTTGATAGCTGGTGGTTACAACCAATTGTCCTGCAACAATTGGATCTGCATCCACATCAACTAAACGCTGTATATCAGAACGACCATCGCTGACTGCCACACGTCTTTGCATACGCAAAGTTCCAGTGAGACTATCAATTGCGTATACGTATGCATTTGACGAGGCCACTAAAACTGTTCGTGGGTCTAAGCGCACAGGTGAAGCTTGACCACGTAAGCTCAATTGTTCGTTTGGCATACGATAAGTCCACACTTGTTGACCTGTTTTTTCATCCAGACCAAACACCGTACCGTCATTTGCAACAACGATCACTCGACCAGTCTGAATAAGCGCCGCACTCAAAATTGCACCGCTTAATTGCGCAGTCCAACGGATATCACCCGTTTTTTGATCAAGAGCAAACAGCTGACCTTTCTTGTTGCCGACGATTACTAATCCGTTAGCCGCTTCAACACCTGAACTTAAACCAAGCTTTGTAACTTGTTTTTCCCAGACACGCTGCTTATCTTGATATGCAGAAACCTGTCCCTTAGGATCTAAAAAGTATAAAACACCTTGATCATTCGCCATTCTCAAACGCAATGGATCAGCAGCATCCGTCGCTGAAACATTATGTGAAAAAATAGGTGCTAAGCTCACCGATTGCTGAATTTTAGGCAACGGATTAGGTTTCACCTTTTCTTCTTTCACCGTATTGCTTGTACACGCCATTAGTGCACACGACAATGTCGCTAGAACAAAAGAAATTTTATACTTTCTATCCATTAAGACTCATCCGTTTGTATATCTAAAATTGGGCGCTCAATTTCAGGATCTTCTACTAATATGCCAACACTTTCGAGTTTAATTTGTAAGATTTGGCGTTCTTGTTTAGTTGCAATTAAGTTATCCCATGCGCTCTGATAAGCTTTTTTCGCATTTTCAATATCATTCTTAGCAATATAAATATCGCCACGCGCTTCATCTACAGTTGTTTTGAACGCGGGCAAAGTCAAATCAGACAATGTTTTTAAAGCCTCATCATATTTTTTTTGTGCCAGTTGAGCATCTGCTAAACGAAGCTTAATGATGTGTTGTAAACCTTCATCTTTGATTTGAGCATTTTCAATTTTTTTCAATTCACGTTCAGCTTTTGGATAATTCTCTTGGTCATAAGCCAATTTTGCCATTACAAATTGCGTTTGAACCGCATGAATCGAATCAGGATTTTCTTTTACAATTTTTTCAGCAGTTCCATCCAAAGCAGTCGCTACTTTAGGATCAGTTGTTGCAGCTTTCGCTTCATCAACCAAGAGCTGTACTTTAGCAGTCTGTATTTGATCTTCTGCTGCGTTTTTCTTTTTCCAATATTCCCATCCGAAGAAGGCGATCAGGGCAAGAAGAATCAGCGTAATCAACGCCGATCCATATTTCTTAAAAAACGACTTTGCTGTATGCAGTTGTTCTTCGTCAGTCATTGCGCTCATATGATCGCCCTTTCCTTGTGTTCTTAAATTTATTTTGAAGATAGTTTATCAATGATGAACGGCACAATGTCATTGACCGCTACTTGTGTCTGCTCTGCTGTAGCCAACTCTTTGACTGAAAGTTGTTGCGCTTCAGCTTCACGCTCACCAAAGATTAAGGCATAAATTGCACCAGACTGATCCGCTTTTTTCATTTGGCTTTTCATCGAGCCTTGAGAACCAACTTTCAGACGCACTGAACTGCTTGCAGCTTCAAATTGATCTCGGATTTGTTCAGCCAGAACTAAAGCTTTGCCTTGCGTCGCAGGATCTGCAAGTAAAAATACTTCACAATCACGTACTGGTGTATTGTCTTCTACTTGTTCTAAAAGAAGCAATAAACGCTCAATACCCATTGCAAAACCAACCGCAGGAACCGATTGATCTGGTTTACCTTTTAACTGGCCCACTAAACCATCATAACGACCACCAGCACAAACCGTACCCTGTGAACCGAGATGTGTCGTCGTCCATTCAAATACGGTTTTATTATAGTAATCCAAGCCACGAACCAACTTTTGGTTAATGACAAATGAAATACCTGCATCAGTTAGATATTGCTGTAATTGTTGGAAATGTGCCAGCGTCTCTTCACCCATAAAGTCATGAAGTTTAGGCGCATTTTCTAAAATGCTTTGAGTTTTTGCATCTTTAGAGTCCAAAATACGCAGTGGATTCGTTGTTAAACGACGCTGCGAATCTTCATCTAGATCTGGCTTATGTGATTCTAAAAACTCAACCAAGGCTGCACGATAAGCTGCACGCTCATCTGACTCACCTAAAGTATTGATTTCTAATTGAACTTTGTCCGCAACACCCATCCGTTTCCACAGACGCGCAGTCATCAAAATCAGTTCAGCATCTTGATCAGGAGTTGCAACACCAAACGTTTCCACACCAAATTGATGGAATTGACGGTAACGACCTTTTTGCGGTTTTTCATAACGGAACATCGGTCCAATATACCAAACACGCGGTGTCGCACCACGAAGCAAATTGTGTTCGAGCATAGCACGCACACAACCCGCAGTACCTTCTGGACGTAAGGTCAAAGACTCAGGAGGATTACCTTTATCTAAGAACGTATACATCTCTTTTTCAACGATATCCGTTGCATCACCAATAGAACGCTTGAACAAGTTTGTCTGTTCAACCATCGGCAAACGAATTTGTTGATAGCCATAGGCATCCATCAAACCAGATAGATGCTGTTCAAGACGTCTCCAAGCTGGGGTTTGCGTTGGGAGAATGTCATTAAAACCTTTGATTGCGACGATTGAACTCATGATCTACTCAGAAAAACCTGTGCGAATAATCTCTTTTGATTTAGCTTTTTCAAGCTCGTTAACACGTTGACGAACCATATTTTCGATTTCATCAACCAATTGATTTGTGTCAATTAAATGACTCTTTTCACCATTACGATACACCAGTGAACGTGGACTTGCACCTACTACACCAATATCAGCTTCTTTAGCTTCACCAGGACCGTTGACTTTACACCCGATGACAGAAACATCCATTGGAGTACGTACATCTTCCAAACGCTCTTCAAGCATTTGCATCACTTTGATGACATTAAATTCTTGACGTGAACAACTTGGGCAAGCAATAAAGTTAATACCATTTGAACGTAAGCCCAAAGATTTAAGAATATCAAAACCAATTTTGACTTCTTCCTCAGGTTCCGCTGCCAATGAAATTCGCATGGTGTCACCAATGCCTTCCATTAACAATCCGCCCAGTGCAATTGCCGACTTCACCGAACCAGTACGGTAAATTCCAGCTTCAGTCACTCCTAAATGTAACGGGTTGTCAATTTGTTGTGACAACAAGCGATAAGCATCCATCGTCAAAAAGACATTCGATGCTTTCACTGACACTTTAAACTCTTGGAAATCCAAACGATCTAAGATATCAATATGACGCATTGCTGACTCAAGCAAAGCTTGACCTGTTGGCTCACCATATTTCTTTTGAATATCTTTTTCGAGAGAGCCTGCATTGACACCAATTCGCATTGAAATATCGTTGTGACGAGCCGCAGCAACCACTTCGCGAATTTTTGCTTCTGAACCGATATTCCCCGGGTTAATACGCAGACAATCTGCACCCAAATCTGCAACAGCTAAAGCAATTTTATAGTCAAAATGGATATCGGCAACGAGTGGAACTTGCACTTGTTTACGGATTTCTCCAAAAGCAGCAGCGGCTTCCATACTCGGTACAGACACACGCATAATATCTGCGCCAGCATCCACACAACGTTGAATTTGTGCAACTGTTGCAGCTACATCACAAGTTTCAGTATTGGTCATGCTTTGAATACTGATTGGCGCATCGCCACCCACATACACAGAACCTACGCGAATTTTACGTGTTGGTTTGCGTCGAATCGGATTCTCGATCATCGTTTTACCTTTAACCCATTAACGTGATAAACGGAATTCAGCTTTTCCGTTTACGGTATATGGTGACAATGAAATATTTTCATTATTTAAACTTAATGAAACGGCTTGAGCATCATCTAATCGAATTTGGAATGGAGACTGTCCATTCAAACTAATCGCAGTTGATTGGCGTCCAGTTGCTAAAACTTTACCCGTACTGTCCACAATGTGTACTGATGTAGGGCGGCTAAAACTGAGATTCATCGTATCGCCTGATACTGCTTCAGTCGTGCCTGCACCATTGTTTAAGGTCAGAATTTGGACATTATTGGACTGATTCGTATCAGTATTTGACGAATCGCCTTTAGCCGCCCATTTTTGGATTGCAGAGATTAATAACCAAGCCACGCCCAAAATAATTAACGCAATCACGATGCGTTTAATCCACTTGCGATTACGGACGCTTTTCGAGCCAGGAAGTTTCCCCATAATTTTAATTGGAGAATTGTTCAAAGCATGATTTGGCAGTAAACCTGTATCATTTTGATAGATTTCATCAAAACGTTGAATCAAAGCAGAGGCATCAACTTTGAGATACTTCGCATACGAACGATAATATCCCTTAATGAAAGTCGCTTCTGGCAACGATTTGTATTCGTCTTGCTCTAACGCTTCAAGCGTTTTTACTGGCATTTTCAAATCACCAGCAACTTTGACCAGATCACGTTGTTGAGAAATACGGATTTGACGCAAATACTCGCCAGGGCGTTGAATATTTCCTAAAGCATTAGGTGCTACGTTTGAACCAGTAGGTTGCTGTGAATTAGGATTTACTTCCATACGGCCTCAGTATTGAACTGTAATTGCAAATAACGTTGAAATTCTTGACTATTTGGAAATAAAGTACGCAACTGATTCACCAGCACATACATTCCCGTTCTATCACCATTGGCACGTGCGATACGTAAACCAATCCAGAGTGCTCGCGCACCTTGATTTTGCTGGCCAACTTTGAGTACAAATTGCTCATATAGCTGACGCGCGGCAATATTATTCTTTTGCAGATAAAATATCTCTGCTAACTCTATCATTGAAACAGTCGAGTCACGATTGACTTGCAGTGCTTGTTTGAACGTTTTTTCAGCATTCGGTATATCCCCTAGAATGAGATAAATCCGTCCAAGGTTTTCTAACGCACGATGACGTTGGTCATATCCAAGCGTTGCGCCTGCAATTGAAAGCTGTTTAACAGCATCATTATATCGTTTCACTTGATACAAATACGTACCATAGTTGTTACGTGCTTGCGCATTTTTAGGATCAATTGATATCGCACGAGAAAAATAATGATCTGCACGTTGCATGTTGATGTCACTTCCTTCTTGCTGAAGCAACACCCCCATCATCATATTTGCAGTTGAATCGCGCGAATTAACCTCTAATGCCTGATCAAGCACACGTTTGGCAGCATCTAAATTCCCATTCCGAATATATTCAGCCGCCATTTGGGTACGAACTTTCACTGATTTCTCAGGATCCTTTTTGCTCGTATCGCCACTGGTAGTTTGGCATCCAAAGAAAAGCAATCCAGATAAAGCGACTGTCATCGTCATGACTATTTTTTTATACATCGGCTTGCTCAAATGATGCCTCCCTCTTTTTAATCATTCACATCTAAATGATACAACTAGCCTTGTGAACGCATAATTTCATTACGTTCTAGCACTTTTTTCTTCCATTGTTCTGCACGACGAGTACGGTCAGCCACTTGACCAACCAATTGACCACAAGCTGCGTCAATATCATCCCCACGTGTCTGACGAATCGTACACACAAAACCAGCATCAGACAAAGTTTTTTGGAAAGAAATGATGCGATTTCGGCTCGAACGCCCGTATGGTGCATGTGGGAATGGATTAAATGGAATCAAGTTAATTTTACTTGGTAAATTTTTCAACAACTTAATCATCTGCTGTGCATGTTCAGGATGATCGTTGACCCCGTCTAACATGACATACTCAATTGTGACATGCTTACGTGCACTTTCATTACCATCTTTAGTGATGTAACGCTGACAAGCTGCAATGAGTTGGTCTAACGGATATTTTTTATTAATTGGTACTAATTCGTTACGTAACTCATCATTGGTTGCATGCAATGAAATTGCAAGAGCAACATCAATGTCTTGAGCCAATTGATCTATCTTCGGCACAACCCCTGAAGTTGACAGTGTGACACGGCGTTTAGACATTCCATAGGCGAAATCATCAAGCATGATACGCATTGAGTTAAGCACAGCATCATAGTTCAGTAATGGCTCGCCCATACCCATCATTACCACGTTGGTCACAGAACGCTCACGCTCAGCAACTGGCACATCTTCCATATAGGAATAGTTCGCCATCCACAACTGACCAATAATTTCAGCCTGTGTTAAATCGCGTTGGAAACCTTGTTTTCCTGTTGAACAGAACGAACAGTCCAAAGCACAACCGACTTGTGATGAAATACATAAGGTTTTACGCGAACCCGTTTTATCCTCAGCAGGAATCAATACTGTTTCAACCAAAGAACCCGCACCATCACCTACACGAAATACCCACTTACGTGTTCCATCTTTAGAATAGTTTTTAAGCACGACTTCTGGTGCTTTAATTTCACAAATCTTTTCAAGTTTTTCACGTAATTTCCCTGAAATATTAGTCATTTCAGCAAAATCAGTAACGAAGAACTGATGAATCCATTTCATCACCTGACCCGCACGGAACTTTTTCTCCCCCATTTCCTCAAAGAATTTTTCCATTTGCGGACGTGACAGGCCAAGTAAATTCACTTTCTGTACAGTATCAGCCTGCTGTACTTGAACAGTAGTGGGCTGTTGTTCATCTAAATTGACGGATGAAGCGACAACTTCAGAATTCATGAGTATTACCTAAACCATAATGTGGGATAAAAGAACATGCTCAATTTTCAAGCAATAAAATCTTTCAGAAATAAAAAAACCAGATAAGCAGTATAGCACTTATCTGGTTTGAATACTGCGAATTAACGAGTACGTGGAGCGATCTCAGTTTGAGCGAAGAAGTAGTTAACTTCACGATCAGCAGATGCTACAGAGTCAGAACCGTGAGCAGCATTTTCGTCGATGCTTACAGCGAAGTCAGCGCGGATTGTACCTGGAGCAGCTTCTTTAGGGTTAGTAGCGCCAAGGATGTCACGGTGAGCAAGAACTGCGTTTTCACCTTCAAGAACTGATACAACAACTGGACCAGAAGTCATGAACGCAACGAGGTCAGCAAAGAAACCACGTTCTTTGTGCTCAGCATAGAAGCCTTCAGCTTCAGCTTGAGTTAAATGTTTCATTTTAGTCGCAACGATTTTAAGACCAGCTTTTTCGAAACGAGCAAAGATGTCTCCGATGTGGTTTTTAGCAACTGCATCTGGTTTAACGATAGATAAAGTACGTTCAATAGCCATGATTGGCTCCTTTAGTCAAATTGACATGAAAATTTTGGCGCATTATACCGAATAATGCGCGATTATCTGCTTTTCGCGTGTAAAAAAATGGTTTTTTTCGATCGATGAATTATCGAGCTTCGTCAATCCAAGCCATTTGAATTGCTTCTAACAATCCTTCTGTTGATTTGTTTGGATCATCTTCGAACTCTGGAAGCGCACAAACCCATGCATGAAGATCAGTAAAACGGATCCATTGTGGATCTACATCTGGATGGGCTTCATACAGTTCAATTGCGATATCAAGGGTGTCTGTCCAACGTAAACCCATACTTATTCCTAAATCATCTTTGGTAAATTCATGGCTTAATTTTAGCAAAAAGCAAATCAAGACGTACAATTATATTGCTTTTGTACGCCTTATCATGCAATCAACTTACCCTCACAATATGATATTCAATGCTGGAGCAGCTAAGATAATACCACTCGCAACCGTCGCCCCAATTAAGGCTCCAACTAAAACATCAGTTGGGTAATGCAATCCCAATACCATGCGCGACAACGCAACCAAAATGGTAAATGGCATCATCATCACCAGCAAGACAGGCTCTACATAACCCAATACGATTGTTGCCATTACTGCATGCAATGTATGACCAGAAGGAAAACTAAAATGATCTAGTGGTCTTTCGCCAATATGAATAACTTGGTGAACTTGGTATGGTCGTGGACGTACTGTTTTTGTTTTTAAAATTTTATAAATCAGCGTACCTAACGAAGCAGCAACAACAATATATAAAATTTGAATAGTGTATTGCGGTCCTTGCAGTAGCCACACCAACGCCACCATCATGTACCAAAAAACTCCATCTCCGAGCCGACTAATAATTTTAAATATGAGTGCAATACTTTGTGTATGCGATAGATTATTGAAATAGAGACATCCTCTTAGATCAAGATCAAGTATTTTTATTTTGGTATTTTTAAAATTCATTTCACTCTACTCCTATCGTTCAAGCCATGAGCGTTTTCTGCTGCACGACACGATAAAATGCATGTTCGAGTTGTTGAACTGGATGTTGCCATCCGACTTGTTGTACTTTTTTCATTGCTTGCATCCCCATTGCATGCAAGCGTTTGTTTTGGGGCAGATTAACAATATATTGAATCAAGGTTGCAGGCTCACCCAAAGGTGCTAACCATGCTGTTTCCGCATCTAAATACTGCTTAGCACAAGCATAATCATAAGCAACGACAGGCAATGCACTCGCCATCGCTTCAAGCACGACATTGCCAAATGTCTCTACTTGACTGGCAAAAACAAATACATCTGCGCTTGCAAAAGATTCAGCAAGATTTGTACCACTTAAGCTTCCAGTAAAGATGATATCGGTATGTTTGCTTTGACGAACCAAACGCGAATAATCGGGCCCATCCCCCACGATGACCAACTTAAATCTGCGCGTTGTTTGTGTTTTAAGTTTTAAATAGGCATCAATTAACACCTGAATTTCTTTTTCAGGTGAAACACGACCAACATAAAGTAGCACAGTTGTATTTTCACAAGCATCCCATTGTCGTCTGAGTTGCACACTTCGAAAAGTAGGTGAAAACTTTTCAACATCCACCCCAGTTTTAATCACTTCAACTTGACATGTAACACCAAAGTTACGTATCGCATCAGCCGAGTCCTGACTTGGCACACAGGTCAATTGCGTATTGTTATGAAACCATTTGAGATAGTGCTGAATCGGCTTGACCATAAAAGCAAGATCATAAAACCGACTAAAGTCATGAAAAGCAGAATGAAAACCACTACTCACAGGAATCTTTTTGTTTTTTGAGAGCTGAAGTACCGCTAAACCTAATGGTCCTTCCGTCACGATATGCACCAAATCTGGTTGAAATTCATCAAATGCTTTAGCCACTTTGCCATACTGTGGCCAGCCAAATTGCATATGGGCATACTTCGGAATGGTTTGACCATTCACCAAACACTCACGGTTCGGTGAAAATTCCGAACATATTTGTTTTTGTGAAGGTCGTACCAATAGAATTTTGTGACCAAGTTTCTGTAGACCTTTGCAAATCTGTAGTAAAGACAATGAAACACCATTCAGTTCTGGCGGCCATGTCTCCGTAACGACAGCTATTTTTAATCTAGATCGCCCCAATTGCTCAAGCACCGATACATCCCGATCGGAGTTTTGATTTTTAATTTTTAGCCTCTGGTGATCATATTGCGTTGTCGATCTAGGCAATACAGTGTCCATGATTCCCATCATCACACCTCTTTTGTATTTTTTTCATACTTTTACTTTAGAGATGGATCATTTCATTATGATGATGATTTCATTAAATACTTGTCATAATTAGAATAGATGACTGATTCACCGACCACCCTCAAAACACCCGACAAGAAACTACGAATTCAAAATAATTTAGTGAAATAAAGTACGATGCACAGCAAAAAATAACGCTTGCTCAAAATCAATAACAGGTTTCAACCATCCTGTTGCAGCAACTGCAAGATGCGCTTTCTCACCCATTATTTTTAAATCGGGTTGATTCAATGTTGCTGTCATTGCTCGTTCGAACATATCTAGATCACCTAGAGGGATCAGCCATCCCGTTTCATTGTGCACAACATGCAGTTTGGCACATGCATAATCATAAGCCACCACAGGCAAGCCACTTGCCAATGCTTCAAGCGCGACATTTCCAAAGGTTTCAACTTGACTTGGAAAGATAAACACATCTGCACTGGCATATGCACAAGCCAAGTCTTCGCCAGTCAAACTTCCCATAAAAATAATATCGGGATGATGACCCGCAAGGGCTTCAAGCCTTACTCGATCTGGCCCATCTCCGACAATTACCAATTTATTATAATGCTCAACCTCACCTTTCTTTTTCAAAAAAGTCCGAATAATCTGGTCTACTTCTTTTTCAGGTGACAACCGACCAACGGAAATCAGCACTCGTGTATGCTCATTTGCAGTCCATTGCTCTCTGAGCAACTCCGATCTTTTATTCGGATTAAATAATTGGATATCAACACCTCTCCCCACCACCCTTAACTCACCGCTTACTCCCATTTGTTTTAAAGCATGCTGTGTATCTAAACTTGGCACACAAGTCACGTCTGTCTTATTGTGAAACCATGTTAAATACTTTGAGATAGGTTTAACGAGAAAAGGAAACTCAAAGTACCGACTAAACTCTTGAAAGGCAGAGTGAAAACCACTTGAAACAGGAATATTCTGAGACTTAGCCACCATTAGACTCGCAAATCCCAATGGTCCCTCTGTCACAATATGTACAACATCTGGCTGAAATACTTCAACCGCTTTTGAGATTTTAGAAAACTGTGGCCAACCGAACTGTAAGGCGGGATATTTCGGAATCGCCTGAGCATGCACCCAACACTCCATATCAGGTTTAAACCGTTTACATTTCACTTTGGGTTGAGGACGTATTAACAAAATTTGATGACCTCGCTTCTGCAAACCCAGACATAAATTCATCAGTGAGTTTGCAACACCATTAATCTCTGGTGACCATGTCTCAGTCACAATGGCAATTTTTAATTGAGGATGTCGCTTATGCTGATCAGCATCAGGAAGAATAATAAAATCCTCAAATGACGTATTTTTTTTGATATCCAATAATTCAAAGAGTTTTTTTTGTTTTATTACTTGCATGTTTAGGAGTGCCATCATCACACCTTTTATTAATGTTATCCCTAAAATTTAAAAGAACATAATTTCAATATGATGATGGTTTCATGACAGCCTTGTCATAAGGCTCATTCAGATTTTCACATTTTTAAGGCTCTTGCTCTTGAACACGATCTACATCGCTGCCTAGCTCATTCTCTTGCTTTTGACCAGAGTTAACTGGTGGTTCTTCAATCCGTTTTTCCAAGTTTTCTCGTTGAAGTGCTACAGAGGATTCTGATGATGTCCGATCTTCTAATTGTTTAGTTTCTTGTTCAGCATTAACTGCAACTGGTTTCAAACTGCCTTCAACAATTGTATAAACCTGTCCATTAGAAAAATCGATGTGTTGCTTATCACCATGTAACAGTGGAAATCCAACGATTTGCTCGTCATGCTCTGCACGGTTAATTTTTTGTTGAACAGAATCATAAATCCAGTAAATAAAACGACGATCTTGAAGCGTTTTATTCTATGCCTTATTTTAGTAGATGGAAAATAATGTCTGATTTAAAATTGATATTAAGCGATCATTTTCCTTATCTCTCTAAAGTTGGCACAACGTAATCAAAAATATTTTCTTTTAGGATTCTTACTTTTCCTGAACTGTCTTTTTCCAAGGAAATACCGATCCCTTTTGGATACGATTCAGAGAATAGATAAATTTTCTCTGAATCTATTTTAATTTTTTCAACCCTTTGATCAAGTAAATTTAAATGTGTGAAGCATTTTTTTTGAGTTGACCATACACAAGCTATATTTGGACAATCATCGCCATCACGAACATAAAATAAATTATGATTCTCTCCTTCTATGAGGCGTTCACGCTTAACTTCAATAGAATTATTAGCAATATTTCGTAAAACTTCTAAAAGATTATTTTTTTTAATTTCGTCAAAAATCAAATTCTTACTAAAATTAATAAAAGCTCTATTTTGACCAAAAGCATTAATTTCATAATGAGTAGCCACACTCAGCAATAGGGATGTTTTCATTAAACATGTGTCATCATATAAAGACATATGCTCAAAAAATTCAAATTTTTCAATTAAATCCTTATATCTATGAAAATTATGTTCTTCAGTATCTAAAAAACAATTTATTAGCAATAGTTGTAAAATTTCATCCGGTATAAGGCTTCTAACAATATTTGCATATTTCTTTTTAGTAATTTCATTAGACAAACTTGTGTCTATATGTTTTAAAAGCTGATATAAAAATATAAAAAATACCGAGAAATTATGATCATCAATAATTAGTTGTCTTTTTCTATCGTTTAAATCGTATTCTGCAAATATTTTTTTATTAATTTCCTCCACTTTCATAGGATATAAATAATTAATTTTATTTGATAGTTCAGATATTAGATTCGTGAATAAATTTTCAAAATTCTGAAAATCTTGGGATTTTTGATTTTCTCGTATAGTCCATAAAACTCCTATAAAACCAAGAAAAGCAAATAAAGGATTGAGTAAACCACCAAAGTAATCTCCAACGGAGCCCCACTCCGATACATCTTTTGAAATATCTAAAATAGAAAAATTAGCAACAAAAATTGCCAGCAAAAAGAAACCATATAGGATCAGTCCCGCAATTATTTTCGAAAAATTACTATTATTTTGATTCATAAAATAAAACCCCGCTTTCGCAGGGTTTTATAGCATAAAAATCAGCTAGATAAGAAAATTTGTTTTCTCTTGATCAACGATTTTGTTCGCTTAAATCTAAAGTATGAAAAATAAGGTAAAGCACTGCCTTGCCTTACTTTGAGGTGCACAATTTTAACTAACAATATGAACCATTTTGCAGGACACAAAAAGCCCACTCATTTTGAGTGGGCTTTCGCATTCAAATCAGATGATTCGAGAAATTAGTTTTTCTCTTTATCAACGATTTTGTTTGCTTGAATCCAAGGCATCATCGCACGCAATTTAGCACCAGTGACTTCGATACCGTGAGCAGCGTTTTGACGACGACGAGCAGTCATAGATGGGTAGTTCAATGCACCTTCTTGGATGAACATCTTCGCATATTCACCAGATTGAATACGTTTAAGCGCATTACGCATCGCTTCACGAGACTGTTCATTGATTACTTCAACGCCAGTTACATATTCACCGTACTCAGCATTGTTAGATACAGAGTAGTTCATGTCCGCGATACCGCCTTCGAACATTAAGTCAACGATCAATTTAAGTTCGTGTAGACATTCGAAGTAAGCCATTTCTGGCGCATAACCAGCTTCAACAAGAGTTTCGAAGCCCATTTTAACCAATTCAACAGCACCACCACAAAGAACTGCTTGCTCACCGAAAAGGTCAGTTTCAGTTTCTTCACGGAAAGAAGTTTCGATAATACCTGTACGACCGCCACCAACACCTGAAGCGTAAGAAAGCGCAAGATTACGTGCATTACCAGAAGCATCTTGGTGAATCGCGATAAGATCAGGAACACCTGAACCACGTTGATATTCAGAACGTACAGTGTGACCAGGTGCTTTTGGAGCAACCATGATTACGTCTAAGTCAGCACGTGGAACAACTTGGTTATAAAGAACAGAGAAACCATGAGCAAATGCAAGAGTAGCACCTTGCTTGATGTTTGGCTCAATTACATCACGGTAAAGTTGAGCTTGGAATTCATCTGGAGTCAAGATCATTACTACGTCAGCTTGAGCTACAGCAGCAGGAACTTCAGCAACTTTAAGACCAGAATTTTCAGCTTTTTTCCAAGAAGCAGAACCAGCACGTAAACCAACAGTTACGTCAACGCCAGAATCTTTAAGGTTAAGCGCGTGAGCGTGACCTTGTGAACCGTAACCAATGATTGCTACTTTCTTAGATTGGATGATAGATAAGTCGCAGTCTTTATCATAAAAAATTTGCATTGCTGTCTCCGCTAAAATGCTTTGGCTTCCGTTTGATTAGCGAATGTTAATGTGGTTCGCCAACCCCCTCCTCTCGGAGGAGGGAAGAATTTGTTAATAAAAAATTAGATTGTTAAAACTTTTTCGCCACGTGCGATACCAGACACACCTGAACGCACAACTTCAAGAATGGTATTTTCTGCCAACGCATCAATAAAACCATCAATTTTCTCAGTTGTACCCGCGATTTGAATCGTGTAAGTCGTTGGTGTTACATCCACGATTTGTCCGCGGAAGATATCTGCTGTGCGTTTAATTTCAGCACGCGCAGACCCCAATGCTTTTACTTTGATTAACATCAATTCACGTTCAATGTGTGAACCTTCAGAAAGGTCAACCACCTTAACCACTTCAACAAGTTTGTTGAGTTGTTTTGTGATTTGCTCAATCTTGTGATCATCACCATAAGTCGTCAATGTCAAACGAGACATTGTTGGGTCTTCTGTTGGCGCAACGTTCAAAGTTTCAATGTTATAGCCACGTTGTGAGAACAAACCCACTAAACGTGAAAGCGCGCCAGATTCGTTCTCAATGAGAACAGAGATGATATGTCTCATGCTGTGCGCTCCCCTTTAGATAACCACATATCTGTCATAGATTGACCCGCGATTAACATCGGATAAACATGCTCAGTACGGTCAACCATCACGTTGATGAATACACATTTATCATTAATCGCCATTGCTTCTGCAAGCTTCGATTCAAGCTCATCGGCATGATCAATTTGAATACCTACATGTCCGTAAGCTTCCATCAACTTCGCAAAGTCAGGCAATGACTCAACATATGAACTTGAGTGACGACCTTCATAATTCATATCTTGCCATTGTTTCACCATACCTAAAGCACGGTTGTTTAAGCACAAGATTTTAACATTTAGGCCATATTGCTTACATGTTGAAAGCTCTTGGATACACATCTGAATGGATGCTTCACCTGTAATACAAACAACTTGTTGGTCAGGGAATGCAAGCTTAGCCGCCATCGCATATGGAAGACCAACACCCATCGTGCCTAAGCCACCTGAGTTAATCCATTGACGTGGACGTGTGTATTTGTAATACAACGCACCAAACATCTGATGTTGACCAACGTCAGAAGTGATGATTGCTTGGCTGTTCGTTACTTTATCTAAAGCTTGAACAACTTGTTGAGGTTTCATCGTACCGTCAGTTGGTTTTTCATATTTCAAACCATGAACCTGACGCCACTCATTGATTTGTTTCCACCAATCCGCAATAGCTTCAGGGTTCGGCTTAGAAATATTCAGCTGTTTTAATTGCGCTAACATTTCTTGAAGAACTGGCTCTACCGCACCCACGATTGGGATATGCGCCATGATTGTTTTTGAAATCGTCGCAGGATCGATATCAATGTGAATCACTTTCGCATTTGGACAGAATTTTGCAGGATTATTGGTTACACGGTCATCGAAACGCGCACCAACACATAGAATCACATCAGCGTGACCCATGGTCATGTTCGCTTCATATGTCCCATGCATACCCAACATACCAATAAATTGAGGATCATTACCAGGGAATGCACCTAGCCCCATCAATGTATTGGTTACTGGATAACCCAATAGATGTGCTAATTCAGTCAATAAATGTGATGCATTGCCTTGAACAACACCACCGCCCGTATAAATAATAGGACGTTTAGCATTGATCAATTCATCAATAGCTTTGCGGATCTGACCAGTATGACCACGATGTGGCGGCTGGTAAGAGCGCATTTTTACTTTTTCAGGATATTCGTATGCAAATTTTTCAGCAGGGTTTGTTGCATCTTTTGGAATATCAACAACCACAGGACCTGGACGACCTGATGATGCGATATAGAAAGCTTTTTTAATAACCGCTGGAATTTCACTCGCATGACGCACTTGGAAACTGTGTTTCACGATTGGACGAGAAATACCAACCATATCCGTTTCTTGGAATGCATCTTCACCAATCAAATGGCTTGCAACCTGACCAGACAAAATCACCATTGGGATTGAGTCCATGTAAGCTGTCGCGATTGGTGTCACAGTGTTAGTCGCACCTGGACCCGAGGTCACCAGTACAACACCTGTCTTACCTGTTACGCGCGAGTATGCATCTGCCATATGACCAGCAGCTTGCTCATGACGCACGAGGTAATGATTAATTTTGTCTTGTTTGAATAGCGCGTCGTAAATGTGTAAAACTGCGCCGCCTGGATATCCAAAAACATGTTCAACGCCTTCGTCCGCCAATGCGCGAACAAGCATTTCACCACCAGATAAAAGTTCCAACGTATTCACCCTAATCTTATTTCCACGACGGTTATGGGAGACATAAGTCGTGTTTCATTCATTCGTTTGTATGCACTGTTATAGCACACATATTTCATCGTTTTTGCTGCAATAATAAAATTTTTCGATCACAACCGTTTGAGTTGCGACTGCATATTCAACATGTTGGGATAAACATATTTCTGCTATTTCATTGTCTCGGCTTAGAGACAACGTTATTGCAAGCCATGATATTTATTCGAAGGGTGATCGAACAAAACATATAAAACTAGAGCAGCATTTTTAGTTTTTTCACGACCAAAGTCAAGGTTTGCCGAAACCTTTTTATTGTTTATTTACCAACCGATTATTTTTCAAACGATAACTTTTGGTTGGATGATTTATAAAAAAAATTTCAAACACTTATTTTTAATATTTATATAAAACAATTTATACGCAAAATGATTTTTTTGATTAAAATAAAACCAATTAATCGTCATCAGTATCCAGCAAAATGCTGCGATATAAACGTGTAAAAGAACTCACTCCCCTCATATTTCTTTATAGGTGAAGTCATGAATTCACTAGCATCATCTTTAAAACTTTCTTGTTTAGCATCAACGGTTGTTTTCGTTTCTATTTATTCATCTATGGTGCAGGCAAAAGAATATTACAAATGGGTCGATCAAAATGGTTCAACCCACTACACCACTACCCCGCCACCAAAATCAGCAAAAAAGAAAGGTAAAGTTGAAACATATGGTTGGAAAGCACCAACAACATCAGTCAATACCAATACAAATCCGAGCGAAGCTCCTCAAACCTCACAGACTCAAACGATACCAACGCAACAGCAAACAAACGGTGCTTCAAATACTGAGTCACAAAACACAAATGCTGCTCCATTAAGCGAAACTCAAGTTTCAAATGAGTGAAATTGTCTTTTTGATCTTAATTTAAGTTTTGCATCCATTTTCAGTCTGTAAAATTCACTTTTAGGTGCTTTTTGCGCTATGCTGTGCGCTAAATTTTTTAACCGTTCTCTTGTATTACGTATATGACTACTCACATTGACTCTGAATACCAAGCCAGTGCGATTGAGCCCCAAGTTCAACAGGACTGGGAATCTCGCAAAGCCTTTAAAGTTGCCGACACTGTAGAAGGTCCACGTCGATATATCCTCTCGATGTTCCCTTACCCAAGTGGCAAACTGCATATGGGTCATGTACGTAACTACACGATTGGTGACGTGATCAGCCGCTTCCACCGTCTCAAAGGTGAAACTGTATTACAACCTATGGGTTGGGATGCGTTTGGTTTACCTGCTGAAAATGCTGCGATTGCACACCAAGTTGCACCGGCAAAATGGACCTTCGAAAATATCGATTACATGCGTAATCAGCTTAAAAAATTAGGTCTTGCGGTGGATTGGGATCGTGAATTTGCAACGTGTACACCAGAATATTATCGCTGGGAACAATGGTTATTTGTTCAACTTTATAAAAAAGGCTTAATCTACCGTAAGCTTTCAACGGTAAATTGGGACCCTGTAGACCAAACTGTACTTGCAAATGAACAAGTAGAAAATGGTCGTGGTTGGCGTTCAGGTGCATTGGTAGAAAAACGTGATATTCCAATGTACTACTTCCGCATTACCGACTATGCGCAAGAATTACTTGATGACTTAGACACACTCAAAGACGGTTGGCCACAACAAGTCCTTACGATGCAACGTAACTGGATTGGTCGCTCACAAGGGATGGAAATCACCTTCCCTTCAGCGAACCCAGACGTTTATGCAGATGGTTTAACAGTATTTACCACACGTGCCGATACCTTAATGGGTGTGACTTATGTTGCAGTTGCAGCAGAACATCCAATGGCATTAAAAGCTGCGGAAAATAACCCTGAACTTGCTGCATTTATCGAAGAATGCCGTATGGGTTCAGTGGCAGAAGCTGACCTTGCAACTGCTGAGAAAAAAGGCATGGCAACAGGTCTTTCTGTGAAGCACCCTGTAACAGGCGAAGAAGTTCCTGTTTGGATCGCAAACTATGTTTTGATGTCATACGGTTCAGGTGCGGTGATGGCGGTTCCATCACACGATGAACGTGACTTCGAATTTGCCAATAAGTATGGCTTAACCATTAAGCAAGTCATTGATGCGAAAGGCGCTGATGATAATGATTTTGATGCGAAAGAGTGGCAAGAATGGTACGGTTCAAAAGAAGGTAAATTGGTCAATTCAGGCGAATTTGACGGTTTAGACTTCCAAGGTGCATTTGATGCGTTCTTGGCAAAACTTGAACCACAAGGTCTTGCGAATGTAAAAGTTCAATTCCGTTTACGTGACTGGGGTGTATCTCGTCAGCGTTATTGGGGTTGTCCGATTCCAATGATTAACTGCCCAACCTGTGGTCAAGTGCCAGTTCCTGAAGATCAACTTCCTGTTGTACTTCCAACTGACGTTGTACCTGATGGTTCAGGTAACCCTCTCAACAAGATGCCTGAGTTCTATGAAACGAAATGTCCAAGCTGTAACGGTGATGCACGTCGTGAAACAGATACGCTGGATACATTTGTAGAATCATCTTGGTACTATGCACGTTATGCATCTCCAGACTTTACTGGCGGCATGGTAAAACCTGAAGCAGGTCAAACGTGGTTGCCTGTAAACCAATACATCGGTGGCGTTGAACACGCGATTCTGCATTTGTTATATGCACGCTTCTTCCACAAATTGATGCGTGATGAAGGCGTGGTACAAGGTAACGAACCATTCACCAACTTGTTAACGCAAGGTATGGTACTTGCTGATACCTATTACCGCGAATCTGAATCAGGTAAAAAAACGTGGTTCAACCCTGCTGACATCGAACTTGAGCGTGATGAAAAAGGTCGTATCACATCTGCAAAATACAAAGGTGATGGTCAAGACGTTATCGTTGGCGGTCAAGAAAAAATGTCGAAATCGAAAAATAACGGTATCGACCCACAAGCGATTATTGACCAATACGGCGCAGATACTGCACGTGTATTTATGATGTTCGCTGCACCACCTGATCAATCACTTGAATGGTCAGATGCAGGTGTGGAAGGTGCAAACCGCTTCTTAAAACGTGTATGGCGCTTGGCAACTGGTTTCCTTGAACAAGGTAATACTGCATCAGCGATTGATAAAGCTGCGCTTTCAACTGCGGCTCAAGACTTACGTCGTAAGACTCACGAAACCATCCAAAAAGTGGGTGATGACATCGAACGTCGTCATGCATTTAACACTGCGATTGCAGCGATGATGGAACTTCTGAATGCGAACAATAAGTTTGAAGCGAAAGATGACAACGATGTTGCTGTTGCACGTGAATCTATTACAACGCTTTTAACTTTGCTTGCACCATTTGCACCGCATTTAAGTGAAACGTTATTGGCGCAGTTTGGTATCGAGTTAAATGCAACATTATTCCCTCAAGTGGATGAATCTGCATTAACACGTAATACACAAACCATCGTGGTTCAAGTGAACGGTAAGCTTCGTGGCAAACTTGAAGTGCCTGTCGATGCATCGAAAGATGACATTCTGGCGCAAGCAAAAGCATTGCCTGAAGTACAACAATTCTTAACAGGTCCAACCAAGAAAGAAATCGTTGTTCCGAATAAATTAGTGAATTTGGTGGTTTAAGAACCTTAAAGCCTCACTGAGTAAGATATAAAGCACAGCTTTAGATCAAAGCGCAAGAAAGGGAGGTTTGGAGGGATTTAATCTCCCTTGCGAAGCATTGCTTCTCACCTCTTTTAAAAGGAGGGGAATATAAGGATTTCACAATTCCCAAACAAAGCCCGTTGCCAGTCAACGGGCTTTGCACATACAATCAGAATATTCAAAATTTATCCTGCGTCTCAGGAAATACACAGAGGATCTACAATGCATTTGAGCAAACGTTTAGCTATTGCTGTTCTAACTTTAGGCTTAAGCGCAACTATGGTCGGCTGTGGATTTCATCTAAAAGGGACCAATCCAACTTCAACGCCACTGGCTTATACAAAGCTTGAATTGGCACTCCCTGCCAATACTTCAGATTTAGAGCGTAAACTCAGTGTTTATCTCACTGCTGCAGGTGTGCAACTGAGTAATTCCAACGATGCATATGTATTACGTATCATCGACTATAAGCCAATTCGCCATGAGCTCAACGGCAAACTCATTGAAGTTCTACTCAGACTTTCTGTGACTTTCCAAATCGAAGATCGTCAAGGTAACTTGGTGACAAAACCTCGAACTTTAACTGCGACACGTACATATCAATATAATGTTGCAACCGTGAACACAGATGATCAACAAAATAAATATCTCAGTGAAATCTTAATTGACGATGTTGCTCAACAGATCTCTCGTCAAATTGCTGCAAACCGTCTGCCAAAAGCAGAAGCAAATGTACTGTTACCTGTGCAACAAACTTTTGAACCTACTGCCTCTGAAAATCCGTAACTCAGAATGAAGTTAGATTATCTACAAGCATTAAAACGTGTAAACGAAGCACGTGGTGCATGGGTATTACATGGTCAAGAACCTTTACTTGAGCAAAATCTTTTAGATGCTTTCCGTCAAAGTTGGATCATCAATCACGTGGAAAGAGAACGCTATGACATCCAAAGCGTTGCTGATTGGAAAAATGTATTTAATGCACTCAACAGCCTTTCTCTTTTTTCACAAAATCTCGCAGTAGAGGTCCATGGCAACATTAAGCCAGATGCCAATGCGTTAAAGTTACTCAAGCATTATATCCAGCATAATGAACACAACTTGTTGTTGATCATTATGCCTAAGCAAGATAGCAGTAGCTTAAAGTCGGCGTTTTTTCAAACGATTGAAGCCAATGGCGTCTTGGTTCCTCTTACAGCAACTTATGCGCAAGATCGTCAGCGTATACTCAGCATAGAAGCTGATAAAATTGGGATTCAACTGAGCCAAGATGCATGGCAATGGCTCGAAGTCCACCACGAACATAATTTATTGGCTGCTAAAAACAGCTTAATGCGTCTGGCAGACACGTTCCCCGATGTACAGCATCTTGAAATGCAACATTTGCTCGAATGCTTACAAGATCAATCACGCTATACCACTTTTGACTTAAGCGATGCATTAATTTCAGGCAACCTAAGTCAAGCGATCAAAATATACCAATATTTAGTCGAAGCTGGCGAACCACACAGTTTAGTATTATGGACGGTAAGCAAAGAAATGCGCTTACTGATGCAACTTTTTGAGCAACCACAAAATGCATTACAACTCGGCATCTGGAAAACCAAAGTCAGTCTTTATCAACAAGCCTTGAGACGTCTTAATCCCAAGCAATTTCTCACATGGCCACAATTGCTATTAAGAATCGATGCTGCCATCAAAGGCAAAAATAATGAAAATCCAGAACACCTCATGCAACAAGCCATTGCTGAATTATGTGGAAAAACCTTGTTTGCTTAGTTAACGAGCAAGGTCTATTTATAACTATAAAAATGATTATTGATTTTATTTAAGAAAAATACACTTTTTATCCTTATTTCATCATTATAATTCGCTTAATTTCCGTCATTTTTCAATATCGCCATGCAAAAAATAAAACCAACGAAATTGATTATCATCGCGATCATTACGATTGCAGCTATCGCTTTAGCTTGGTATTTCTTTAAACCTAAAGATGAGCAACCTCAGTTTATTACCGCTGAAGTGACACGTGGTGATATTGAAAACTCTGTCCTTGCAACAGGTGTATTAGAAGCGACCAAAATGGTTAGCGTTGGTGCACAGGTTTCAGGTCAGGTGAAAAAAATGTATGTGCAATTGGGCGACCAAGTCAAACAAGGTCAACTGATTGCTCAAATCGACTCCGTTCGTCAGGAAAATGATCTAAAAACAGCTGAAGCCAGCATTAAAAATCAGTTGGCTCAATTGGCAGTCAAACAAGCAAATCTGACTAAAGTTGAGGCGGAATATAATCGCCAAAAAGCCATGTATGCCCAAGATGCAACTTCTCGTGCCGAATATGAGTCCGCATTAGCAAGTTATAAAACTGCTCAAGCCGATATCGTCGCGATGAATGCTCAAATCGAGCAATCTCGATTGTCACTGGCGACGACCAAAGAAGATTTAGGCTATACCCGTATCGTTGCTCCGATGGATGGCACAATTGTGGCAATTGTGACTGAAGAAGGTCAAACAGTGAACGCGAATCAAAGCGCGCCAACCATCGTGAAATTAGCAAAACTTGACACCATGACGGTTAAGGCTGAAATTTCTGAAGCAGATGTTATGCGTGTTGAGGAAGGTCAAACTGTTTATTTCACTACTTTAGGTAATAGCGAGAAAAAGCATTACGCAACACTGCGTCAAGTTGAACCTGCACCTAACTCAATCAATACAGAAACCAACAACTCAAATTCATCTTCATCAAGCACAGCTGTGTATTACAACGCTCTATTCGATGTTCCTAATGAAGATGGAAAATTGCGTATTGATATGACTGCTCAAGTTTATATCGTGTTAGATGAAGTAAAGAATGCACTGACTATTCCATCTTCTGCTGTTCAAAGCTCTAATCGTCCTGCTCGCCAGCGTGGTGCAAATGCGGGTTCCAATGCTCAAGAACGTAATGAACAAGCTCGTGGTGAAGGGCGTGCCGAACGTTCATCAGCTGATCGTCCTAAGCGTTTAGAATTAACCGCTGAGGAAAAGAAATTAGTCGATCAAGGTAAAGCTTCCATGGCTATGGTACGCGTACTTCAAGCAGATGGCACAGCCAAACCGACCCCTGTTCTTATCGGTCTAAATAACCGTGCAACAGCACAAGTTTTACGCGGTTTAAAATTAGGCGATAAAGTTGTAATTGCGGATGGCTCTGATTCATCAAATGACTCAGCTAAACGTGGCGCACGTGGTGGCGCTGGTCCAATGAGAATGTAATTATGAGTCAGACGAGAACACCTCTACTCGAGGTCAAAAACCTGACCCGTGAATTCCCTGCTGGTGAATCTACTGTGCAAATTCTAAAAGGGGTAAATCTTGAGATTTATCCTGGAGAATTGGTTGCCATTGTAGGTCAATCAGGCTCAGGAAAATCAACACTGATGAACATCTTAGGATGTTTAGATAAACCGACCAATGGTAGCTACAAGGTTAAGGGCCGCGAAACACGTGAGCTAGAACCTGATGAACTTGCTCAATTACGCCGTGAATATTTTGGATTCATCTTCCAGCGCTACCATTTACTTGGTGACTTAAATGCAGCTGGTAATGTCGAAGTCCCTGCGATCTATGCCGGCGCTGAGGCTTCTGAACGCCATGATCGTGCAGTTCAGCTTTTGTCCGATTTAGGTCTAGGTGAAAAAACCCAAAACCGCCCGAGCCAACTTTCGGGCGGTCAGCAACAGCGTGTCTCAATTGCTCGCGCGTTGATGAATGGCGGTGATGTTATTCTCGCCGATGAGCCTACTGGGGCATTAGATAAAAACAGCGGTATTGAAGTGATGCGTATTTTACGCGAACTGAATGCCAAAGGTCATACCATCATTCTCGTTACTCATGATCACAATGTTGCCAAAAATGCGACTCGTATTATTGAGATTTCAGACGGTAATATTATTTCAGATGAACCCAATGTTCCTGAGATTGATGATGGCTTTGAACGTGAAGAATTGATTCGTGCTGAGCAAAAGAAAACATCGTCTTGGCGTTCAGCTTTAGACCGTTTAGGTGAAGCTTTCCGCATGGCGCTTCTGGCCATGAATGCTCATCGAATGCGTACTTTTTTGACCATGCTCGGAATCATTATCGGGATCGCATCTGTCGTTTCGGTTGTCGCACTTGGTAATGGATCACAAAAACAAATTTTAGAAAATATTAGTAGTTTGGGCACCAATACCATTACGGTCTACCAAGGACGTGGTTTTGGTGATAACTCCCGATCTTCTCAGGCTAAGACCTTAATCCCTGCTGATGCTGATGCGTTAGCGGAACAGCCTTACGTAGATGGTGTAAGTCCTTCAGTCAATAGTTCTGTCACGGGAAGATATAAAGATGTAGAGGCATCCACGACAGTCAATGGCGTGAGTGAAGACTTTTTCTATGTGCGTGGTTTAACATTTAAATCAGGTCAACCATTTGACAAACATAGTGTTACTGAACAAGCCCAAGATGTTGTGATTGATACCAATACCCAAAAGACATTCTTTAGCGATGGTACGGATCCTATTGGTCAAGTAATTCTATTGGGCAGTGTACCTAGTCGTATTATTGGTATTGTAGATGCTCAACAAGGTGCAATGGGTAATTCAGATAGTCTCAATGTCTATCTCCCTTACTCAACCGTCATGAGTCGAATGCTTGGACAATCGAATGTGAGAAGCATCATCGTTCGTGTAAAAGATGAATATTCAAGCACAGCTGCTGAAAATGCAATCTTGAATTTACTCGTTCAACGTCATGGTGCTCAAGATGTCTTCACACAAAATGCGGACAGTATTCGTGAAACCATCCAGCAAACTACCGCTACAATGACTTTACTTATTTCTGCGATTGCTGTGATTTCTTTGGTCGTTGGTGGTATCGGTGTCATGAACATTATGTTGGTGTCTGTCACTGAACGAACGCAAGAAATTGGTGTACGAATGGCCGTGGGTGCTCGACAAAGCGATATTTTGCAACAATTCCTGATTGAAGCCGTATTGGTCTGTATTTTAGGCGGTATCCTTGGGGTGTTGTTGTCCCTGGGAATTGGTCAACTGATTACACACTTTGCTGGTGGCACGTTCCAAATGGCGTATTCAACCACATCAATAATAGCTGCATTCGTTTGTTCAAGTTTAATCGGGATCGTATTCGGTTTTATCCCAGCACGAAATGCTGCTCGTTTAAATCCTGTCGATGCACTGTCAAGAGAATAATAAGGTATAACTATGCGTAATCAACTTCATAAACTGTTCATGACCTTAGCATTAACAGGCTCTTTAGTCGGCTGTGCGGCTGTAGTGAAAACGCCTTATCAAGCTCCTGCAGTCAATATTCCACAGGGCTTTCAAAACAGCCAGCAACTCAGCCAAAATATCCACCAACAGGCTTTTCATGATCAATGGTGGACATTATTTGGTGATGCACAGCTCAACCAATTGGTTGAACAAGTAATTGCCCGTAATACTGATTTAGCTGTTGCTGGGATTAATTTGCAACAAGCACGCATTCAAGCCAAGCAATCTGAAAGTCAGCAAGGTGTGCGTATTGGCAATGCAGGTGCATCGGTCGGTCATCGCTTTAGTTTAGATGGTGATGGCGATTCTTCAAATGGTATTTCACTGAACTATCCTGGCTTAAGCTATGAGCTAGACTTGTTCGGTAAATTGGCCAATCAAACTGAAGCCTCTCGATGGGAAGCGCTTGCGACTGAGCAAGATTTACAAGCCACTGCACAAAGCCTGATTGCGACAACTGCACAATTGTATTGGCAATTGGGATATCTCAACGAACGCCTATCTGTGGCTCAACAAAATTTGGCGAGTACGCAGAAAACTTATGAATTAGTGCAAACCCAGTATCGAGCTGGGGCGGTATCAGGTCTTGATTTAACATCAGCTGAACAAGCTGTTCAAAGTCAAAAAGCTACGTTAAGTCAGATCGAACAGCAAAAAGTTGAAACTCGAACTGCTCTTGCGGTATTGCTCAATCAACCTGTGCAACAGTTGAATATCTCGGAGCCACAGCGTTTACCACACTCTGCCCTACCGCAAATTCAATCGGGCTTACCAGCTGAGCTTTTATCGCGCCGTCCTGATTTGCAAGCAGCCGAGTTACGTTTACGCAAAGCACTTGCCAATAAAGATGCGAATAAAGCCAGTTATTACCCTTCGATTAATTTAACGGGTAGTATAGCTACTGGAGGCTCAAGCACTTCGCTCAGCAATGTTCTGTCGAATCCTGCGGCAATATTGGGTGCGGGTCTTACACTACCCTTCTTGCAATGGAATGACATGAAACGTGATTTACGTGTGAACGAATTGGATTATGAAAAGTCAATTATTCAATACCGTCAGACCTTATACAAAGCTTTTGCCGATGTTGAAAATGCGTTATCTGCACGCAATGAAATAGACAAACAAGTCGCTTTACAAGAACGTAATGTTCAACTCGCTGAGAAAACGGAACAACTCACGCAAGTGCGTTATAAGAATGGTGCGATTGCGCTGAAGAACTTGATCGATGCCCAGCGCACTACTCGTGAAGCACGTTTGAGTTTGGTTCAAGCCAAACAGACTCAGTACAATGCTTATGTGATGTTACTGCAAGCATTGGGTGGCAGTCCGATTCAGCAGTTACCGTGATTTCAAGTAAAAAAGCCCGCAAGGGCTTTTTTTAAACTGATCTATTTTCAAGTTGTCTTTCAAACTACAAATACCAAAAATTTGATCATCACAATATTACAAAACCGAACTTTCTCTATTTTTATACTTTTATTATGATATCTAATATAATTTCTTTAATTTGCTGAATAATAAGATGATCAAACAAAATTTAGTTGCTCTTTTATGTTCTACAATTGCTCTGACTGCTTGTGCAAAATCTAAGACTGAATCAGCAATTTCAGAGCCAACATCAAAACATTCTGTAAGTTCTAAACAAGACCCTGTTTTACAAAAGAGAATTGATCAGCTAGTTGAAAAAACTAAAAAGAATATGATTTTTGTTGAAGGTGGCGAATATCTCATGGGAGACTTCGGACTTGTTACTCCTGAACTTGAAAAAACTGTTCCAAATAGTGCAGCTTTAAAAAATCCAAAAGGAAATACTTTAGATCCTCACGAACAAAAACTACCTTTTACTCCTGATGATGATAATAAGCCTCCTCACAAGGTAATACTTGATTCATTTGAAATGACTAATAATAAAATTACATTAGCTGATTTTTTAATTTATCTAGATGCAAATAACATTACTCATCCAGAATATTTAGACGATTATCCTAAAGCAGTATTCGATAAATTGCCAGCTGGTGCCAATTGGCAACAAAGTCAAAATTATTGTATATGGTTAGGTAAACAAATAGGGAAAAAAATGAATTTGCCAACTGAAGCACAATGGGAATATGCAGCTCGTAATAAAGGGCAATATGTTGCCTATGCAACCAACAATGGCAATATAGAAAATGGCGTTAATGTTTTCAGCTTTTCTCAATATAGAGAAATTGGTGAGAAATATGGATATCATAACTTTAGTCACCTGCCTGTATTAGGAGAAACTCCACCTAATCCTTTAGGTTTCTATGATATGGTCACTAATAATAAAGAATGGGTCCTCGATTGGTATGATGAAGATTATTATAAAACATCCGAGATAAATAACCCTAAAGGACCTAAATTTGGACAATTTAAATCTGTAAGAAGTTCAGCGGCTCAAGGAGGTGATAATGCAAAACATGGAGAGGGTATCAACATAGTTAGGAAAAAAGCTGATCCTAAAGCTGTAAGTGAAGGCACTGATGGTAAAATCCGCGATGCAAGTAAATCTTTTTCATTTAGATGCACAGCTTAAATTTTTAATGAGATTCTAATTTCCTAATTTAAATTTAGAATCTCATGAAATTAAGCGTTATAAGATTGATGAGGATTATCATTTTCTAAATCATCAAACATTTCTATATCTGAAGCTATTAGTAAATCATTGTCACTACCAGAATTATCACTTTCAAAAGCAATTAAGTTATATTCTGGGCTATCTAGAGTTACAATTGCTGCACCTAATGGATATTTTTCTATTAACGAGCATCTGAGTCGAATATACTCATCTAAGAGTGAATTGCCTGTTTTTGGTGGGGATATACATGATCGACCTTCACTAATTGCATCATTTACCTCATACTGGTTGGCTAACATTCTACCATTATTGAGAAAGAAGATAACTCGAGACTCCATCCAAGCAATTGACTCTTTAGACTTCGCACCATTAGGAGTCATATGTTGCAATGTATTATCCCAAGCTGATTTAGTCACAATAGATTTAAAAATTGTTATAATCGCTTTTTTCCGCTCAGGCATGAAATGCAGTTCTATATTATTTACGTCTATTTTTGGCCGATCGAATAGATTTGAAAAAGTCTCGTCATTCATTAATGCAAATAACAAAATACCTTTTGCTTCAGGTGTCGCATAAAGTAAAAAGTTAGAACTATTATTAATTCTTATAGCAAGTTCTTTTATCTCTCTCGATTTTTTGAACTTATTAGATAAAGTGATATACATTTCTTCAATTTGTTCAACTGTATGGTACGCAAGTTTTATACCCTCAATAATTGTTACCAGCTGAATTTCCTTCCAATAAGTAAATGCATCTTCAGCAATATAAGGTAATAATTTAGTCCCATTTTGAATTAGTTGATAATTTAAACATTTATTGAATTGAACTAACGTATTTGCACCGACAGTTAGTTCAATTTCCCCTTTAGCTCCAACGCCTGCACAAAGTGAGGCTTTAGCTTTAACTCGAAATTGCCCATCTCTAAAATAAATTTCAAAATTATATCCTGCGCCACCACCAATCTGACCAGTTAATTTTGGTGTTACAGACGCAATATTTTCAAATTTTTTGGATTCTGGTGACAGCCATTCTAGGCCTACTCCAACTTTTATCCCTCCCTCTGCACCAGCAAATACATCTATTCCTGCTTTAGCATTAGCATTCACACCTTTCTGTGATTTAACTTCTTCCCCTTCTTTAGCAACAACAAAAGTCGGGCGTTTATTCCTATTATCATAGTTTTCTGATAATGAACTTGAATTATGCTCTATGTTCCCATCTGCAGAAAGCTCAGGTTCACCTGCTAAACTGAAACCTAAATTAAGACCAATTCCCAAAGCAGCCTTAGCACCTACAAAGGCACTTACTTCACCACTAATTATAGATCTCATCGCTCCCAAATAAATATCTCTATATTTAAGACTAAATCCTGCTCGACTGGGAATACATAAATTAGCTTTGAAGGCTTTTTCAACTAGTACAAGCTTTCCTTGTGCAGTTGCATTAACTTTAACTCCAATCTCTCCTTTTAGAGGATTCCAATTAGCACTACCTGATGCAGATGCGCCACCTACTGCTCTTAACCATTGCGCATCCCTAGTTGTATCAAACGAATCGGAATGTTGAATATTCTCATAGAAAGCGCCACCTACACCATTTGGCCAATCTGCATACCCATCTTTTTTAAACCATTCATATTTAACCAGATCTAAATTCACTTTCTTAAGTTCTTCAAATCCAGCCTTTTGTAATTCTGGCGTGATTTTCTTATTCTTAACAGAATCTTGAAGTCCTTGGGTCAATTTATCTATTTTAAAATTAGCTTTGTTAAGACGTTCAAGCTTGTATTTTTGGTAACGAGACATTCTCAGATATTTGCGTTTAAAGCCCGATTGAACTCGATTAGAATCTTTAACGGAATGCGACGTAGCAACAAATAATTCCACCAAATCATTTTTGGCTTTATAATTTGTATTTAAATGAGTTTGTATTTTTTTATCTACTTCATCTATCTCTTTATCTAATTTCGCAATCTCTGCTTGATTTGCTTCACGGTTCTCTAGCAATAAAGCTCTTCTTTCTTTAAGCTCGACTGAATTATATATAACAGTCTCCAATTCCGAACTTTCTTTCTCAAACTTTGCAAAATTTTGAGGATCTAAAACACATACTTCACAGTTTAACAAATCAAATAGAAACGGTAATTTTGTAGATTGTTGCAAATTTGCTTTTGTATCAGCAGGTTTTTCAGTTTGAGCTTTAACAGCAGGCCATTTTATAGTTTGATAATTATTTGTTGAAAATGAAAAATATGGCGTAATCGAATCTAATTCCACTTGTTTTTCAATCTCCCCCTTTTTAAATTTTACAAAAATCACCTCACCTTTAATGGTATAAATAACAGGAGTTAACCCCTTAATATTTGTCTTTTTAATTTTTATATCACTTCTAGAAATTTTTTTAGGTTTGTTATTTTCCAATGTATATAAATCAAATTCTACATTTGATAATGGTTTTTGAGTATTTGCATCGATAAGCTTATAGCAATAGTACTGCTTCACTTGAATATCTAAACTTATTAATGAATTAACATTTTTAGTGATTTCAAAACCATGCAATAAAATATCAGAGTTTTGTTTAATCCGTGAAATCTTATTAGTTTGACCATTTCGTGATAACCATATTGCATACTTACCTATGGGTAAATCAATAATTTCTGTATAGCCATCATTATTTGTCTTTGAAGATCTACTTTTATAATGAGAAATAATCTCTTTTCTATCAGGAAATATATTTTTTGGGTTACCTAATTTTATTTTTTGATCTAATATATATTTATTAAACTCTTTAACATTATGTTCAGCTTTCTCAATATTAGCTAGTGTAGGTATACCAAAAATAGAATTTTGTTTTTCTTTTTCAAAATCATTTATACTCTGATCATATTTAGTAATTATATAATTTGTATTTGAAATATTTGTAACCTTACCAGTCGGTAACTCTTTAATAAATAATTTTAATCTTATTTTACTCATTTGTATTTTCTCTTAAGATTTGATAGCTATTATTTTCTTCTGGTAAATCCTCAAGTGTAATAGACACTTGCTGTGGTCCTTTTGTAACAATTTTTTTCGTTCTACCCTGATCATTAGTTTTACCTGCTATTTCCTCACCACTTGGCAAAGTAATTACATACTTACGATTTTTTATAGGTTTACCTACGGCATTTTTTGCAATATAGGTTAGATAATAATCAGGTAGTAAAGCTAATTCAGGCTGTCGTGTATTGACTTTCTCACCTCCAATAAACTTATGTTGCCCCGCCTTCGCTTCAAACTTCCCGCCCGTGGTTGGTAATATCCCAGAACTATTTAGTTTCACTTGAGAGCCGCCTGCAGTTAGATTAATTTCATTCGGACTGGTGATATAAATCGTATCTTCCGTGGAAATAATCTGCACACCCTTTCTGGCAATCAGATCAGCACCATCCCCTTGAGCTTGAATCTCGATCTTGCCTTTCCCTGCATACAGTCGTGCTCCTTCTTGAGCGGCAAATAAGCTGATCTTTTTACTGGCATGACTGAGGATGCTGTCTTGGGTGCTGGTGTTAACGCTTCCTTGTGCAATCTGGTTGATCTGCCCATCTGCACTGAGGTGGATGTCTTCGTTACTTTCTATTGCAATTGAACTTGGTGAAGCCAAGAGCATGATCGCTTGTTTGAAAGCTGCGGCTTTGCTTTGGTCTTCGCTCTCTAAGTTCTTGAGATAGCCCTGTAGGTTTTCGAGTAAGCTGAGTGGATCAGTTTGTTGATTTTTTGCCACTTCACTTAAGGCTTTGGCGTTGTTTAAGCTACTTTCGAGTTGTTGTTTAGCTTCACTTGCATCTAAATGGTTTGCTTTGGCTTGTTCTTGTTTGTAGGTGGAGATGAGTATGCCTTCTCCCGCTCGTACTGCACCCCATTGGTCAGTTCTGAGTTCGAAGCCTTCGCCTCGTCCTTCACTTTCTGCGGTTGCTTTGGGATGACTGAGATTCCCTAGGTTAAGTTGGCTCGCCCCGTGGGTGTTTTGCAGTTGAGTGGAAATTTGTCCTGTGGTGTCATCAAAGCGGAGTTGTCCATAACCTTCGCCTTGGACTTCTTTACTTTTAATCCCTGCGAGTTTTTTGGTGTCCGGCAGTTGGCCTTGACTGTCGAATCGGGTTGGGCTGCGTTGGGCTTCATGTAGGCGGCCCACCACAAAGGGACGGTCGATGTTGCCGTCAAAGAAGTCGATAACCACGATTTCATTGATTCGAGGAAGGAAGCGTGCGCCATAGCCTTCGCCTGCCCATGGGGTCAGTACATCGACCCAAGCTGAATCGGTGTCGTTGTTGTTACTGCCGGCACCGCCATCAAATTGGTGGTCTTCTGCTCGGGTAAACAGGAAGCGTACTTTGATGCGTCCCCATTCATCGACATGGATTTCTTCTCCTGCAGGTCCCACCACTTTGGCGCGTTGCGGATGGGTGCTGGGTCGATGTTGTAAGGGGTTGTATTCGGGTACGGTTTTGATGTTGCGTCGTTGTAGGATGAGTTCGCTGGCTTGGCGTTCTTGATCCTTGTGGGTTGCTTGGTTGGTGTTTGTCTTGTGTTTTGGCGTCCATTGGCTGCGTTGTAGCAGTTGTTGGACTTGTTGGTCTAAGTCTTTGGGTAGGTTGTTTTGGTTGTAGTAGCGTTTGCCAACAATGAGGAATTCTTGGTCAGCTCCGCTGTGTTGTGCAATTTCTGGGTGTCCATCGAGTTTGAACCAGTAGCCGACTTGGCTGTCTCTGACGCTGGCTTTGGCGATGAATTGTTTGCTTTGTCCGGCGTAGTAGTCGCTGAGGTGTTGGTTGAGTTTTTCGACTTGGCTGTTGCCTGATGCGGTGGCTTGGTCTTCGCCTTTGAGGTCTTGGATCCATGCAGGGCTGATGTGCCATGCTTGTTCGAGGCCTAGGCTGGCATTGTCTTGGTGGTCACTGTGTTGGTGTTTGCTTTGTACTGAGCCTGCGCCTTCTTCTTGTTCGAGGGCTGTGGCTTGCCAGCGTTGTAGGTGGACTGCAGTGGGCTGTAGGCTGCGTTGTCCGATAAAGCTGGTAATGGTATCAAATTGTTCTGTCGCATCACTACGGTGGTAGCGGATGTTGCGTCGGTTAAGGGCTTGGTATTGGCTGTTGTCGTCAATCAGGCGGAGCTTTTGTGCTTCGATCGGGCTGTTGTTGCTCGGTACAATCAGTTGGGCTTCATCAATGAGCCAGTTAATGCCTTCACTGCGTAGTAAGCGAGTCAGAAAGTCGTAGTCGCTTTCGTTGCTTTGCATGATGAAGGGTCGGATGTCGTATTGTTGTTGTAGTCCACTGTGGTCTAGGCTGAGGCTCGAGGCAAAGAGTGGGCTTTTGTTTTGCCATTCTTCAAAGAGGATTTCCACCACTTCGACCACGGATTTATTCATAAATACGCGGCTGTTGCGGCGTTTGTGCCACAAGTTTGTTGCATCGTTGAGCGTGAGTTTGTAGAGGGTCAGTGCCCCATCGCTTTGTCCTTGTGAGGCTTCGGTGATGATGCCAGTGGTTCTAAACAGGGTTCCTTGATCAGTGACTTGATCGACGGCGACTTGTGTGCCGATGAATTGTTTGAGTGGAATTAAGGCATTGGTCGAGAGACAGACGAGTTCTGCTTGCACGCCTTCGTTAAGGGCATGGCTGCCATCGATACGTTGTAGGAAGACTTGGCTATTCAGCTGTGAATGACTGAATTGGATGTGGAGGGCTCTGTTTTGGGCGGTTAGGCCGAGCTGTTCCAATGCCGAAAAGATGTTGGCAAGCATGGTTATTATCTGTCTTTTATAATTTAATAAAGCTAAAGAATTTCTTAATATTTAATCAAAAAAAATACGATTTACCTAGTCTTGGTTACATAAATGAACTTTAAAAAATGTAAAAAAATCGGCAATAAAATTGCCGATTTTTATTTCTTCTTACGATGAGATTTATTCTGTTAGCATTAAATCTGCACTCATACCAACCGTATTGTAACCAGCATCTACATATAAAATTTCGCCAGTAATACCATTTGCCCATGGTGAACACAAGAACAATGCCGCATTACCTACATCTTCAATCGTGACATTACGCTTTAAAGGTGCAACCTTTTCATTCAGATCAAGCATCTTACGGAAAGACTTGATACCTGAAGCCGCAAGCGTACGAATTGGACCAGCTGAAATCGCATTTACACGAATTCCTTCAGCACCCAAACTTGAAGCCAAGTAACGAACGCCAGCCTCTAAAGATGCTTTCGCCAATCCCATAACATTATAGTTTGGCATCACACGCTCTGAACCTTGGTAAGTGAGTGTGAGCAAACAGCCCTGACGAGCAGTTAAAAGTGGTTTTGCCGCACGAGCCATGGCAATAAAGCTATAGGCACTGATGTCATGCGCGATTTTAAAACCTTCACGATCAGTAACTTCAGTAAAATCACCATCTAAAGTATGTGCTGGTGCAAAACCAATTGAATGCACTACGCCATCCAAACCATCCCAATGTTTTGCTAATTCAGCAAATGCCTGTTCGATTTCAGCATCAACAGCAACATCACATGGAAAAACTAGTTTTGAACCAAACTGTTCAGCAAAGTCATCAACACGCTTCTTCATTTTTTCATTAGGATAGGTAAATGCCAATTCTGCACCTTCACGGTGTAAAGCTTCTGCAACACCGAATGCAATCGACAATTTACTCGCAACACCCGCGATTAAAAAACGTTTACCTGCTAATAGTCCTTGTGCCATGTGACTCTCACTTAAATTAATTTTCATGCATGATGCCAAGTCTAGAGCATTTACGAAATTGCATAATGCATCTTTTTTCAAAAAATTGTTAAACCGAATTAGACGCTAAAAAAAGATCAGACATCAGTCTGATCTTTTTACACGCCTTAGCTGAACGACATTAGTCATTACTAGACAGTAGACCAATTAAACGCAAGAAAGAGAAATACATCCAAACTAAAGTGGCTAACAAGGCAATACCGCATAGCCACTCCATCGCTTTAGGCGCGTATTGAGCTGCGGCATTTTCAATCAAGTCGAAATCTAAAATTAGATTTAATGATGCAATAATGGCCACAAAAGCTGCAAATCCTAAACCTAGCCAATTATTATCAAATATATATGGAATGCTCGAACCAAAAGCTAGACTCATAATAAATTGGAGAACAAATACAATCGCAATCGCAATGGTGGCTGACAACACAACCGCTTTAAATTTCTCAGTCGCACGAATAATTTGAAAACGATAAAGCGTGAACATCACCAAAGTCGTGACAAATGTTGCGAGCAAAGCCTTTAAAGGAACACCAGGATATTTCAGTTGAAATATGACTGAAATCCCCCCTAAAAATGCACCTTGAAATAAAGCATATGGAATAGCCAAAGTTCGAGCAGTATTCGGCTTAAAAGTAGTAATGAGTGCCAGAATGAATCCACCAATCGCCCCCACCATCGCACTGGCATAAGCGAGTGAGACATTTAAAGTCATAAAGCTATAAATAAACAGCGCGATACCCACCGCTGCAGAAATCACAGTTAATACAACTGATTTCTGAATCGCGCCTTGAATGGTCATGGGTTGTTGATAATTGGATACAGTCTCTACACGGGTTAAAATCGGATTACTACTTTGCATAACTTAGTCTCTGTTATCATTCTTAAATTTTCACTATTCTGGGATCTATCAGCATAAAAGTCAGTTTATTTTTTGCTATCAACTTTTAAACATTTTAATTAATACTTTGTTCTTTAGATCATTTATAAAATCTATAAAAAAGAGGCCTTAGCCCCTTTTCTAAAATTTCAACAGAACGTTTTAATTATTTGAGATGAAAAAATATTGACGGTAATACTTCAATTCAGCAATTGAGTCACGAATATCATCCATCGCAAGATGAGAAGCATTTTTCTTTAAACCACTCATAATTTCTGGGCGCCAGCGTTTTGCTAACTCTTTAACAGAAGACACATCCAAATTACGGTAATGGAAGAACTGCTCAAGCTCTGGCATTAAACGATGTAAGAAACGGCGATCTTGGCAAATTGAGTTTCCACACATTGGAGATGATTTTGGATTGACCCATTTTTTTAAGAATTCAAGTGTTTGTTGCTCAGCATCTTGCGCAGTTAACTTACTACGGCGTACGCGTTCAATAAGTCCAGATTGCCCGTGCTGACGTGTATTCCATTCATCCATCGCATTTAAAATAATATCTGACTGATGTACAGCTAACACTGGGCCTTCAGCAAGAATATTTAAATGATCATCCGTAATAATCGTTGCAATTTCAATAATCTGATCATTGTCTGTATCTAACCCTGTCATTTCAAGGTCGATCCAAATTAAGCGGGTATCAGGGGTGCTGCTCATAAAGTGCAATCTTATTGGGCTAAATTAAAGATGGATAGTAGCAAATTATTCCGATCTTGGCTGTAAATCCATGGCTCATCATGCTATTTTTGCCATCTAAATTTCAAGGTTTTTTAGGTTGTGAATGGCTTTAATTCGTAAGCGTCGTTTGACAGAGCAACAACAACGTCGTATTCAGAAACAACATCAAACACGTCAAGAAGAACTCGACACGTCTCACGACTTAGAAGGCTTAGTCGTCCAACACTATGGTCGACAACTCGAAGTACAAGCCCTCTCCTTGCCTGATCAACATCCAATAAAACCAGATACCAAAGAAGGTGAGCCAGAACCTTTTTGGAAACCTATTGAGCTGAATAGCGTTTGGCGTTGTCATACCCGTACCAATTTAGAATTATTGGTTACAGGTGATCGCGTAAAATGGCAAGCAGATCCAAATACTGGCTTAGGTATTATCACAGCGATTCAACCGCGACAATCCTTGTTGACTCGCCCAGATCGTTATCACAAAGTAAAACCTGTAGCTGCAAATATCAGCCTGATCGTCATTGTGATTGCACCGTTACCAGAACCTGCACCAACCCTAATTGATCGTTATTTGGTTGCATGTGAAGATGCCAATATTCCTGCTTTATTAGTATTAAACAAATGTGATTTACTGAAAGAAAATGATCCAATTTTGCTGTTAGCAGAAGAATATCGTCAACTTGGTTATGATTTCATCCTGACCCAATCCAATGGTAATTTAGATGAGTTGATTCAACGTATTGACAACCAAACTGTTGCATTTGTAGGTCAATCAGGTGTTGGGAAAAGTACACTTATTAATGCCATCATTCCTGATGCTGATCAAAAAACCAATGTCATTTCAGAAAACTCCGCACTCGGTCAACATACCACGACCTCAACACGTTTAATTCGTTTTGGTGAAAATGGTGCTTTAATCGATTCCCCAGGTATTCGTGAATTTGGCTTATGGCATCTAGATCATGAGAAAATCGATGGTGGCTTTCCTGAAATTTCTGCACTCTTAGGACATTGTCAGTATCGCAATTGCACCCATACGCACGAAAAGCAATGTGCGCTTAAAGAAGGTGTCAAAAATGGTGATATTTTACAAAGACGTTTAGAAAGTTATTTACGTCTAATTGATGAGATTACTGAGGCGCAACAAAAAAATTAGTTTTCTTTAAGTGCACCCTTGAAGCGGTGATTTTGATCACCATATATATACGTTATACTCAACGCAGTTTTTAATTAGTCATTAGGTGATTTGTGGAACGTTGGTTCGAATTTATGGGGAATCACCCCTTTTTATTTGCAATTTTAGGGGCCCTTATTGTTTTGTTTTTCGTTTTTGAAGGACAACGTAGTGGTCGTAAAATTTCTCCACAATCGCTCGGAATTTTAGTGAAAGCTAAAAATGCGATGCTGATTGATTTGCGCGATGCTAAAGATTTCCGTGAAGGTCATATTAGCGGTAGTCGTAATATTCCATATAGTCAAATTGCTGCAAATGTTGAAGAATTAAAAGCTGCGGACCGTCCATTGGTATTCATTTGTAATTTAGGCCAAGTTGCAGGCTCTGCTCTACAACAAGTCGGTCATACAGATAGTTATCGTTTAGACGGTGGCATCAGTAACTGGAAAGCTCAAGGCTTACCTTTAGTAAAAAGCAAAAAAGCTTAAGGAGTTTGTAAAATGACAGCTCAAGTGACTGTATATTCAACAACGATGTGTCCTTATTGCGTACGTGCAAAGCAACTCCTTGAACGTAAAGGCATTGAGTACAAAGAAATTAATTTATCAAAAGAAGCACCTGAGGTTCGTGTTGAGTTAATGCAAAAAACCAACCACCGCACAGTGCCACAAATTTTCATTAAAGATCAATTCATCGGTGGTTTCGACCAACTTTATGCTTTAGAGCGTGAAGGTAAACTAGACGAATTATTGGCATAATCACTAAATCTAAGGAATTAAGAATGAGTGAAGAACAACAAGTTCAACCACAATTAGCATTAGAACGTATTTATACAAAAGACATTTCTTTTGAAGTTCCTGGTGCTGCGGTTTTTACAAAAGAATGGCAACCTGAGTTAAACATCAATCTTTCTTCATCAGCTGAAAAAGTAGATCCAACTCATTTTGAAGTTTCTTTAAAAGTGGTTGTACAAGCTGCGAATGCAGGTGAAACTGCATTTATCGTAGACGTAACACAATCAGGTATTTTCTTGATTGATGGCGTTGAAGATGAACGTCTTCCGTACATTCTTGGTGCTTATTGCCCTAATATTTTGTTCCCATTCCTTCGTGAAGCGGTGAACGATCTTGTAACTAAAGGTAGCTTCCCTCAATTACTTCTTACACCGATTAACTTTGATGCTGAGTTTGAGGCGAACATGCAACGCGCTCAAGCTGCAGCTGCTGAAGGTCAAGCTTAATCGTCTGATTAAGTTTACCCTTATAAAAAAGACCGCATTTGCGGTCTTTTTTATATCCTACATTTAAACAGGTCGTTTTTCTTGATGTAATGCATCATGGATAGCTTCAACCAATTGTTGTGCAATTTCTTGCTTTGAAGCTTTTTCAAGATCACGTTTTTCCATTTCATATTGTTCAGCAAAAAACACAGTCATCGCATTTTCATCTGAAGCAAAACCAATATCCGCTCTTGAAACATCATTGCATGCGATCATATCTAGTTTCTTAGCCACCAATTTACCTGCGGCATATTCTTCAACATTACGCGTTTCAGCTGCAAAACCGACCATAAATGGACGTTTGTCTTGCAAAGCTATCGTCGCCACGATATCAGGATTTTTAACAAGAGAGACAGCTAACTCATCACCAGCTTTTTTGATTTTATGTTCCGCAACTTCTGCAACACGATAATCCGCTACGGCAGCTGTCGCAATAAATACATCACATCCTGTTTCCAACTGATTCATGCTTAAATCAAGCATCTGCCTCGCTGAAGATATATTTAAACGCTTCACCCCATTCGGTGTATCTAAACTGACAGGACCCGCGATCAGTGTCACCTCAGCACCTGCTGAATAACATGCAGCAGCAATAGCAAACCCCATTTTTCCAGTGCTGTGATTTGAAATATAGCGCACTGGATCAATTGCCTCTCGAGTGGGACCTGCTGTAATCGTCACTTTTTTACCCGCCAGCAAGCCAAATTTTTCTGCAATTGCACGCTGCGCTTTATGGAAATATTCTCGTACCTGTTCAGCTAAATCTTCAGGCTCAGGCATACGTCCTAATCCAACATCGCCACACGCTTGAGAACCCGCCTCAGGCATAATGACATGCACACCATCATCGACCAAAGTACTCAAATTGCGCTGTGTTGCTTTAGCCGCCCACATTTGTTGATTCATGGCTGGTGCGATCCAAACAGGTGCTTTTGTTGCCAAATAGAGTGTACTGAGTAAATCATCCGCTAGTCCGCAAGCAAATTTAGCAATACTGTCACAACTGGCAGGAGCGACAAGCACCAAATCCGCCCATCGTGCTAATTCGATATGCCCCATTCCAGCTTCAGCTTCTGTATCTAGAAGTTCAGTATGTACTGGATTACCCGACAATGCTTGAAAGGTAAGCGGCGTAATAAAAGCTTGGGCACCTTGAGTCATTACAACTCGGACATTAAATCCGTAATCTTTAAGTCGGCGTACTAAGATGGCACTTTTATAAGCAGCAATACCACCAGTAACAGCAAGAATAATATTTTTATTGGAGAACACACTAAGATCAAAACTCAAGATCACGTCACCTTTTTATTGCAGTGGCGCTCACAATAGCATTAAATATTCTGCCACCCAAGATATACCTTGGTGAATATTCAAAAGTTAAAATAATTTAAAACAGTGAATAATAATGAATAATTCGATCAAACAATGGCCCGAACAAGAACGACCGCGAGAAAGATTACTCCGCCAAGGTGCTCATAGCCTCTCTGATGCAGAACTCCTCGCCATCTTTTTAAGATCAGGATCTCAACAACATTCTGCGGTCGAATTAGCAAGATTGATGTTGCAACATTTTGGAAGCTTAAATGCAGTGTTTGATGCATCGATAGACGAAATTCGCATGTTCCATGGCATGGGAGACACTAAATACTCTCAATTGATGGCTGTAAAAGAGCTTGGACGGCGTTACTTGCAACATCAATTGAACCAACAAATTGATTTAAGTCGCTCTGATTTAATTCAAGATTATCTTCGCTATGAACTTATTGGCGAATCTCAAGAGATTTTCGCGGTACTCTGTTTAGATGCAAGGCTCAGAAAAATTAATTTTAAAAAATTATTCTTTGGTTCTACTAACCACTGTGCAGTTTCAATTAATCAGTTTATTCGACATATCATCCACACTCAGGCGAGTGCTGTGATTATTGCACACAATCATCCTTTAGGAATTCCTCAGCCCTCAATTGACGATATCAATTTGACGAAATCTTTAAGTAGAGCTTGCAATTTAATTGAGGTTAAATTACTCGATCATGTCATCATTTCCACCGAAGGCAGCTACTCTTTTATGGAGCACCAACTGATCCGAGAATAAGTCTATAAATTACAGAATAAAATTGCTCGAAGTTTCCATTTTTTATCATTGACAATACTCGCTGAACTAGTGAAGATCATAGAAAAATGAAAGATTGATTTACATGATTGTTCGTGATCAAACCGATACGCTAAAACTATTATTTTCATGGCGTGGAACCATCTTACCGAAGGTATTACCTCCACTTGGAATCGTTATGCTGATTTCAGCAATCGTGGGGGGAATTGAATATATAAATCTCTATAGATTCCCTGAAATTCCTTTGGTTGGGTTTACACTGATCGGAGTAGTATTGTCGATTTTTTTAGGTTTCAAAAATTCGGCATGTTATGACCGTTGGTGGGAAGCGCGTAAATTATGGGGAAGCTTAATCGCCAATGCTCGACATTTCGATCGAGACTGCCGGATCTTGCCGCAAGGTCGTCGTGAACGTGTAATTCAGCATATGATTGTTTTTGCTAACGTACTGCGTGACCGTCTTCGTCATCAAACAGTCAGTCCCGATGCTTTGCATCAAACCAGTGGCATGAGCCCACAAGCTTTAACTCAACTTTACCAGCAAGCCAATGCACCACAATACACATTAAGTTTGATTCAATGGGAGTTGATGCAGTCACTGAAAGAAGGCGAAATTTCAGACATTATTTATACACAAATGAACCAACATGTAACTGAATTAAGTTTGGTTCAAACAGGCTGTGATCGTATTGCTACAACTCCTTTACCTTATGCTTATTCAGTACTCTTAAACCGTACCGTTTATTTTTTCTGTTTTATGCTTCCATTTAGTTTAGGCTCGGTGCTCGGTTTGGCGACGCCACTTTTAGTCGGTATTTTAGCATATACGTTTTTGGGGCTTGATGCGCTCAGCTCTGAAATAGAAGAGCCTTTTGGTACGCAAAGTAATGATCTTCCACTCGATGCCATGGTTCGTACAATCGAGATTGAACTACTCGGGACTTTAGGAAAACCAACTCCTCCACCGATCCAAGCCCAAGATCACAACTTACTTTGATTCATGACAACTTAATGTCTGATCAACGCCTAAAATTCTCTTATCCGTTGTTATAAGAGAATTTCTATACAATAAAACTTTCCCAGATGCCAACCTGTCCCTCTTTCACTTGAGGGATATTCCCCAATTTTATCCATGGCATATTATCTCCATGGAAATCACTTCCAACTGATACTTTAAGCCCAAATTCGGCAATCATTCGGTCTACCATTTGTCGCGTCGAGGTAGGCTCAATCGCAGGTGGCAACTCAACTGCGTCGCCTCCGTAACGTGCAAATATTTCAATCAAATAACGAATGTTCGTCGCAGATAAATCATAACGGGTAGGATGTGCCAAAACAGCAAACCCTTGAGCCTCATGAATTACACGTATCGTTTCCTCCAGACCAAGTCCTTCAAACTGAACATAAGCTTTTTTACCTTCCTTGATATATTTGTCAAAAGCTTGTTGCGGACGTGAAACATGACCCTTCTCGACCAGCGTCTTCGCAATATGGGTTCGTGTCACACGATCAGGTATACCCTCGACCTTCGCAACCACATCCGCGTAAATATCCTCTCCAATAAGAGGCTTCAACAATTCACAGATGAGTTGAGCACGTTCAGCTCGAATTATCTTTTGTTGTTCTAGTAGCTTATGCAAAGGATCAGGTGATTGCATATTCAGTGCGACCACATGCACACCATAACTTTTTTTGGTCGAAGGTCTAGACCACTGACTTGAAATTTCCACACCTGAAATAATTTGAATTGGTTGATTTTTTGCAACTTTTTCAGCCAAAACCAAACCATCCATGCTATCGTGGTCAGTCAGTGCAAGGGTATGTATCCCTTTTTCGAGCGCAGCTTGAACCAGTAACTCTGGCGACAAAGTTCCATCAGAAATATTACTATGTGTGTGTAAATCTACGCCTTGCATCTTTTATACTAATCCATCCACCTGAACTGCATAGATACTTTAACATGAAAGCACTTTTAGACTTTGTGCCACTCATAATTTTCTTTTGGCTTTACAAAACTGTCGATCCCAAAGATAACAATCACCCTTTACTGCAATGGATCGGCTCTGCAGGTGGCGTCGATAATAACCATATTCTCGTTGCTACAACGGGCTTAATCATTTCTATGCTCGTGGTCTACGGCGCATTATTTGTCCGTCAAAAATTTCACCTTGATAAACAACAATGGATTGTTTTATTTATGACGGTGATTTTTGGTGGGATTACTCTCATGTTGAGTGATGATTTTTATATTCGTCTCAAAGCAGCGATCTTGAATTTTGTATTTGCTGGTGCTTTCTTAATTTCACCTTATTTTGGTAAAGACCGCAAACCTCTCATTCAACGCTTATTTGGTCCTATTTTAAATTTAACACCGCAGGGATGGAAAAATTTAAACTATGCTTGGGCCGCGATGTTTGTTGGTATGGCATCATTGCATATTTTCTTTGCTTTCGTGTTCATGGATGGAAAATATTGGGGTGAATTTACTGCTTTTGGTGACATGATTGTGATGTTTTCATTTATCATTATTCAATTCATCATTTTACGAAAACACTTTAAATCTGCAGAAGAATAATCGTGTTGAAAGAGGATATAGAGATTTCGCCATGCCCTTATTTGTAGTGACGTGTACCGACCAAGAAGGTACTGTTGAAAAACGCTTAGCAACACGCCCACAACACCTTGCACGCCTTGAAAAACTGGCTGAGGAAGGTCGCGTAATCGTCGCTGGCGCGATGCCAAAAGTTCGTAATAACCCACAAGCTGGATTTTATGGCAGCACCCTTATTTTAGATTTTGAAAGCCGTGAAGCGTTAGATGAATGGTTAGCAGATGAGCCTTTTTTAAAAGAAGGTATTTATGCCAGCATTGACGTAAAACCTTTTAATAAAGCATTACCACATGAATAAGATGATGAATTTGACACGCTCTGCTCTTTTCATCAGTTTTGCATTGGTATCTTCAGCTTGGGCTGAACCCGCAGCAACTACTGCTGCACCAGCGAATCCAGTTGCACAGTCTCAGCCAGCAACAGCTACGCCTGCAAAGCCACTTACAGCTGAACAAATTGCACGAAATAAAGCGCTTCAAGAAGCAAAAGTAAAGGCTTTAGTCAAAGACCAAGCAACACGTCTCCAACAGCTTGAAAAAGCAAACCTAGAAGCTTTAGCACAGAATCAAGAATTACAACTAAAAAATGATAATTTAGGTGTACAAATTCAGGTGCTTCAAAGTGAACGTAGTGCTCAAATGTTTTTGTACGGTGCAGCAACAATGGCTGTCGGTATTTTTGTCGGCTTTATTATTGCCAGTTACATCTATACAAAACGACGTCGTCAGTGGTAAACCACTGACACGCTTTTCAAAGGTTTCAAATTTTGACTCAGGCCATTCAAACTGCTGATCTCGATTGGCAACTCGTTGATGGAATCGATATTCCAGTTTCTAAAATTTTCGGTGATGTTTATTTTTCAAAAGCCAATGGCCTTCTTGAAACTCGTCATGTCTTTATCAATGGTAATGATCTACATGAACGCCTATCGGACTTAAAACCATTTGAACATTTCACAGTCGGAGAAACTGGCTTCGGCACGGGTTTAAATATCCTCACTCTTTGGCAACTTTGGCAATTAATTCGTCCAAATAATCATAGTCAACTGCATGTCATTACGGTGGAAAAATTTCCACTGAGCAAGGCTGATCTGATCCGAGCTTTAAATGCTTGGCCTGAACTGAAACATTTATCAGATCAACTCATTGCCCAATATCCACTGCCGATTGCAGGATGCCACCGCCTTCATTTTCCAGATGAGCGTTTTAGTATTGATATTTGGTTAGGTGATGCACATGATGTTTTTCCAGTCATTGCCAAAACTAGCACTGTCAATGCATGGTTTTTAGATGGATTTGCTCCTGCCTGTAATCCAGATATGTGGGAAGATCAAGTTCTGAATCAAATTATTCGACTATCAGATATTGGAACTACTTTTGCCTCTTTCAGTGTTGCTGGAATCCTCAAAAGAGGATTAAAAAAACACGGCGTGAAAATTACACGCCCAAAAGGGTTCGGACACAAACGTGAAATGCTAAAGGGAGTTTTACTGCCTTTAGACGAAGAGGCTGAAAAAAGTGAGCTCTCTCCCGAAGATTACCAATACAAACCACACTCAAGTTCTCAACGCCGTATAGGCATTGTAGGCGCTGGAATTGCGGGTTTAAGTTGTGCCTATGCCTTTGCATTAAGAGGTCACCGCGTCAGCCTATTTGACCGCCATGAGCCATTAAGTGGCGCGTCAGGAAATCCTCTGGCTTTATTGAATCCCAAGCTCTGTCCAATTGAACAAAGTGCCGATCATTTAATGACATTAGCATGGCAACATGCAATGAACCATTATTCAAAATTTGAAGCCTTTGACGCCGCGCAAGTCCATCAAATCCCTCTTAAACACGCTGATGAACTTCTCGATCTTGCAAATCAATATCCAGAAAACATACTCGAAGCAAATTGTGCTGCTAAAAACAGCCTGTTCAACCAAGCATTCCTCACCTTGAAACAGGCTGGAACAATCAGACCACATGATTTGGCTAAAGAAATATTATCGAATGAACTGATCGAATTTCAGCAAGCTACAATCAAATCGTGGGATCTACTTGCCAATCATCAAGTCGGTATAACAGATCATGTTGGACAACAATATCAATTTGACCATGTGATTATTTGTTGTGCCCGTGAAAGTATGAATCTTTTTGATGATTTCCCGATTTTAAAACCAATACGTGGTCAAGTTAGCTGGTTTAACCATGTTTCATCCACACAGTTCAAGAAACATGAAGCATATAGCTATGGTGGCTACTGTATGCCTTTAAATGATCATCAAATCATTTTAGGTGCTTCTTTTTACCCTAATCGAGATGATCAAGATGTTCTTGATGAAGATCATGAACATAACTACAGGTTACTTGCAGATTTCGCACCAGATATTGCTGCACAATTTCCTGACCATCATTCTTGGCATGGTAGAGCTTCTGTTCGTGCACAAAGTCAGGATTATTTTCCGCTTTTAGGTCAGGTTGAATCTGATACTGAAATTTATACACTCTCAGGTTTGGGCTCTAAAGGCTTTTTATTTGCTCCTTTGTGTGCTGAAATTCTAGTGGCTCAAATCTTAAAAACAGCATGCCCTGTATCTGAAACTTTACTCAATAAACTCAATGTTCATCGATTTAGAAAGAAAGTAAGAATAAAGAAGCCATATTTTCAGGCTAAAACTCAATCACCATGATTTATTGAAACTAAAAAAGCGCCATAAGGCGCTTTTTTTCAACCATGATTAACCTTGCTCTAAAGGTAATCCTGCCTCACGAGCAGCACGAGTACCACCCATTAAGACCACATATTCACGTGAACTATCAAAGCCTTCTAATAGTTCTGCAGCACGTGGTGCTTTACTTCCGCCGCCACATAAAATGTAAATCGGTTGATCCGCTGCAACTTGAGTCAGACTATCTGCTGAAAGTGTGGAAATCGGTTGGTTCACCGCTCCTTTCACATGTGCTTCAGCATAAGCACTTGTATCACGTACATCCCAGATAATCGCGTCAGCTGGGAACTCAAATGTTGTAATTTCTTGTTTACGGATCATTGCGCACTCCTTTGATGTAAACAACACTTGGCAAATGAAGAAAACATCCCTAGCATCTCAGATATTCTTTCTATTTGTAAAGGTCTAAACTATGCCATCTTTCGATATTGTTTCAGAATTAGAGATTTTTGAAGTAAATCATGCAGTTCAAAACACACAAAAGGAAATCGGAACGCGTTTCGACTTCCGTGGTCAAGACGTTTCGATCGAATTAAACGAAAAAAATAAAGAAATTAAGATCTCGACTGAAAGTGACTTCCAATGTGAGCAAGTTTACAACATGCTGGAAAATCACTTTTATAAACGTAAAGTCGACGTTCAAGCACTAGATCCGCAAAAAATGACAGCATCTGGCAAAAATGTCATTCAAGTGATTAAACTTAAAGACGGTCTTGACTCTGATACAGCAAAAAAAATTAATAAAGCCATTAAAGAAAGTGGTATCAAAGTGCAATCTTCTATTCAGGGCGATAAAATCCGAGTCACTGACAAGAAGCGCGATACATTACAACAAGTTATGGCGTTCTTAAAAGAACAACAATTCGGTATCCCACTTCAATTTAACAATTTCAAAGACTAATCTCTTTGCTCCATCATAGGAACTGATCATGGCAAAAGGCAATCGTTTATCTAAGTTAGTAAAAGCGACATCTAAGTTTCCACAAGGTATCCGTAGTACTTTATGGAGCAAAGCTTTTGGCCGTGTCGTTCCAATGGTGGGAACTGCCAAATTACGTTATCTTGAAGTTAGTCATGCTAAAGTTGTCGTTAAAATCGAAAACCATAAAGCAATGCAAAATCATATTGGTCAAGTGCATGCATGCGCAATGGCGCTGATCGCTGAAACAGCTACAGGCTTTGTTACCGGCATGAATGTACCCGATACCTCAATTGTATTAATAAAAAGTTTAAAAGTAGATTTCAAACGCCCATCTAAAGGTGCGATGACCGCAGTCGCTACATTGACTGATGATCAACAAAAACAGATGCAAGAGTCTGAAAAAGGTGAGACCCTTGTCAAAGTGATCGTGACAGATGAGTCTGGCGAAGAACCAATTCAATGTGAAATGCTCTGGGCTTGGATTTCGAAATCTCAACTTAAGCAATAAAGCTCATGATCATATTGATCCTAAAAAAGTTTCCCTAATAAAAAATCCCAACAATGTTGGGATTTTTTGTGATTAGATGCTTAGAGATTCTTGAAACTTTTGTTTAACATCATCTGGAATCTGACGTTTTGCCCCTTTTACATCCACCGCAACAAAAGTGAAAACACCTTCTGTCACTCTTTTCGCTGGACGTGAAGAGTCGTGACTATCCCATACTTCAATTTGCATTTGAATTGAGGTATTTCCGAGCTTTAAAATTTTAGTATAACAACTAATGACATCACCTACCTTAACAGGCACAAGGAATGTCATTTGATTAATTGCAATGGTTGCACAGCGACCTTTTGTATAACGCTCTGCATGAATAGCTCCAGCCAAATCCATTTGTGAAACAATCCAACCACCAAAAACATCCCCACTCCAGTTGGTATCTGCAGGCATAGCAATGGTTTGAAGGGATAATGTACCTTCTGGCTTAAGTTGAGAATCTGACACAGTTACTCCAAATATTGGCCTATTGGTTAAGCATTTAATTGCTGATCTAACCAATCTTGTAATTGATTTGCACGTAATGCACCACTTATTCTAGCAATTTCATTCGTTTTATTCATCAATACCAACGTTGGAATACTACGAACATTAAAGGCAGCACTTAAACGCGGATTCGCTTCAGTATCTATCTTCGCAAAAACCACATGCGGATTTGATTTAGCTACTTCAGCAAAATGCGGTGCCATCATTTTACAAGGTCCGCACCATTCTGCCCAAAGATCAATCAATACTGGTAAATCACTGTTGGTAATAAAGTTACTAAAGTTTTGCTCATTCAGCTCAATAGGGGCAAGCGGAATCAAATGCTCATGACATTGACCACAATTCGGCTGAGATTGGATTTTATCTTCAGGTACACGATTTTTTGCGCCACAAGATGGACAAACAACAATCATGAGTTTACTCCTCTATTTTGATCTAAGAATTCTAATTGAAGCTTGATTGCGCTTTCCATCCAATTTGCTTGATAAATATCAAAATGTGTCATATTCCACTCATGGTATTCCACATAAGGTGCCATATTGGTTGCAGTTTCACGACTAATCTCTATGGGGATAATTGCATCTTTCTTGGCAGCTATAAATAACACAGGAATTTTAATACTTCTTGCCGTAGTAATCGGTCGAAATCGTATGACGTCTAACATAGCTCTTGCAGGCACCTCACCGCTCCAATAATAGTTTGAATCGACGATCGACATATACCCTTGATAACTATCCTGACTCGGGTAGAAACTTAATGCATAGGGATGAACGACAGGCATTGTTTTTCCAATACGTCCAACTTTGGCTGCCATTAAATCCTGACTCGATAACTTTAAAGCCTGCGCCATATGTTGAATTGGATATATTTTACCGCTGGCATTTCCATCCACAAAGGGTACTTGCGCTATTGCAGCCCAAATCCCATTTAACTCAGATGCAAGTTTTAGAACATATCCGCCACTCAGACCCGTTCCCCATAAGAAAAGGTGGTGCCCATCAACCAAAGGGAATAATTTGATATGCGCAATCACAGCATACCAATCTTCTAGCTGCTGACGGACAGAGACCATTTCTCTTGGTTTACCCGTACTGCCTCCCCAACAACGATAGTCAAAGAGTACAACCGCAAAACCTGCTTGAGCAAAACGTTGCGCATATTGGATTAATTTGAATTGACGTAATCCTGCAAAACCATGCGCCATAATAAGCACAGGAGGTCTTTTAACTTTGACAGGCAAATAAAGGTCAGCAGCGATCAATTCATTTGCTTTTTGTACGTACAGCGGCTCTACGGTGTAATCGTACATAGGTGCTCCATGCATGTATTCATACGATTTTTATTTTAAATTTTTTGTGTCGATCACAGCTCATATCAGAGCGAGATGCTATGATAGTAGCATAGTCTTTTAATTTATTTTGGGAGTGACGCAATGAGTGAAAATGTAGGTTTTGCTGGTCAAATTGGGCCAGAACATTTAGTTCAAGTTGTTGAAAAAGGATTTAAATCTGTGATTAATAATCGCCCCGATATGGAAGGCGGACCAGAACAGCCAACAAGTGCCCAAATTGAAGAAGCTGCACGCGCTCAAGGCTTAGATTATGTATATCAACCTGTAGTTGCAGGTCAAATTACTGAGCTTGATGTTCGTACTTTTGCAAATCATTTCAATGAGCTACCAAAACCAGTATTAATGTTCTGTCGTACGGGAAATCGCTCTAACAATCTCTACCAATTAGCAAAACAAATGGATTTGCTTGATGACTAAGATGTGGTTTAGATTCATCCTTTCCACCTTCATTTTTAGTATCGTAACGCTAAGTCATTCAGCATCAGAACCGCTCAGTAAAGCACTTAATCCATCTGTGAGTGTATCGGGCCATATGACGTCTACAAAATTCAATGCCTTAATGCAGCAGGGATTTAAGTCTGTGATCGTTAACCGTCCTGATCAAGAATCAGGTAACGAAACAACTGCAAGTGAATTAAGAGCTTTAGCCGAAAAGTCTAAAATCAGTTTGATTTACCAACCTGTTATTTCAGGTCAAATAACAGATGCAGATGTTCATGAGTTTGCGAAGTATTACAATAGTCTACCTAAACCTATACTTTTAGTATGTAAGTCAGGTAGTCGTTCTACGTTACTATTTAATAAAGCAAATTCATTAGGACTCATTCATGAATAAAATTTGTATTGCATTATGTTGTTCGTTTCTTTTATTCGGTTGCACATCGATGAATGTAAAACCAACTGTTGGTGTGCATGCAGGTACATCATTGTAAGATGAATATATCTTATTCATTTTAAAGGCGCACAAGCGCCTTTTTCTTTCATCTTCTTTCAATAACAACCATGAAAATACTTAGTTTTAAATAATACAAATTTTCAATAATGTGGATATCACCAAAAGTTAAAGGTTTAAGTGTAATAATTTGAAAAAAAACCTTCTTCATCGAAGGTTTTTTTATATAGTGAATTCAACTCATTCTTATTCAATACAATATGTACAATATCATTATTATTGGAGCTGGTACTGCTGGTATTTCAGCTTATAAAGAAGCCATTAAAACTACACAAAATATACTTGTTGTGAACGACGGTCCGTGGGATACCACTTGTGCTCGAGTAGGTTGTATGCCGAGTAAAGTTCTAATTTCATCAGCTAATCTTGCCTATAATGCGAGAACTTCAGAACAACTTGGGCTAAAAATTTCTTCTCAAATTGACACTACAGATGTTATGCAACATGTACAGCAATTACGTGATCGATTTACTAAAGCAACATTGAAGGACGTTAATTCATGGCCTACAGCGCACAAAATTTCAGGTCGCGCAACATTTGTAAATGCAAACACAATCAATGTTAATAATAAGAAATACCAAGCTAAATCGTTCATTATCGCTGTTGGTTCAAGACCAACAGTAAATCAAAATTGGCAACAAAAACTTGGTCATTTATATTTAACTTCTGATCAAGTCTTTGAAATACCTACTTTACCAAAAAGTTTAGCTGTAATTGGAAGCGGTGTCATTGCAATCGAACTTGCACAAGCCATGCAGCGTCTAGGTGTAGAAACAACAGTTTTTGCTCGCAGTAAAAAAATTGGTTCATTGACTAGCCCAGACTTACAAACGCTTGCTCAAGAAATATTCTCAAAAGAATTAAATATCAAATATGAGATTTTACCCGAGCAGGTTGAGAAATTAGGCGAAGATAAGGTTCAAATTAACTTTATCGAAAATGGTAGCAATAAAGCTATAGAAGTTGATTACCTATTATCTGCGACTGGTCGTACTACGAATTTAGATACGTTAAATATTCAACATATAAATGATGAATTTATTGATCTAAAGCAACTACCTGTTGATCCAACCACTAAACAGCTTGGTGACTACCCCATTTACATTGTAGGTGATGCATTTACTTCAACGCCTATCCAGCATGAAGCGTCTTATGAAGGTAAATTGGCGGTTCATAATTGCCTCAATCAACATCAATCGAGTCAGAAAAAAAGTCTTACCCCATTGGGTATTATGTTTAGTTCGCCAGAAATGGCAGGGATCGGCTCCAATTATCAAACACTGCGTAAAGCCAATCATGAGTTCGTTACAGGTATCGTATCCTACGAAAAGCAAGGACGAGCGATTGTAAATGGACAAAATATTGGGGCTGTAGAGGTTTATGTCGATCGACACTCACGTAAACTTCTCGGAGCAGAATTTCTTTGTTATTCAGCAGAACATTTAGCACATTTGCTCGCTTGGGCTATCTCCAGTGATCTTACTGTTGATGAAATTCTAGATCACCCTTTCTACCATCCAACGGTAGAGGAAGGCCTAAGAACTGCGTTAAAACACGCTCGACGACAACTTTAATCTATTATTTGATACAAGGCCCTCTAATGAGGGCTTTTATTTTTATATCTTTAATTCATTCTTTACTGCATAAAAAAACACCCCCTTCTATTGAAGGGGGTGTTTAGAATAATGAGCTGGCGATGACTTACTCTCACATGGGTAACCCCACACTACCATCAG